>NZ_JBHXFL010000106.1:0-1096 GCF_042724095.1 Streptomyces sp. NPDC127100 | reverse complement strand
GGAACGCGGGGAAGTGAAACATCTCAGTACCCGCAGGAAGAGAAAACAACCGTGATTCCGGGAGTAGTGGCGAGCGAAACCGGATGAGGCCAAACTTACGACGTGTGAGACCCGGCAGGGGTTGCGTCGTGGGGGTTGTGGGATCTCTCTTCTGTCGTCTGCCGGCGGCAGGACGAGTCAGAAACCGTTGATGTAGGCGAAGGACATGCGAAAGGTCCGGCGTAGAGGGTAAGACCCCCGTAGTCGAAACATCAGCGGCTCGTTTGAGAGACACCCAAGTAGCACGGGGCCCGAGAAATCCCGTGTGAATCTGGCGGGACCACCCGCTAAGCCTAAATATTCCCTGGTGACCGATAGCGGATAGTACCGTGAGGGAATGGTGAAAAGTACCGCGGGAGCGGAGTGAAATAGTACCTGAAACCGTGTGCCTACAAGCCGTGGGAGCGTCGCGCAAGGACTTGTCCTTGCGTCGTGACTGCGTGCCTTTTGAAGAATGAGCCTGCGAGTTTGCGGTGTGTTGCGAGGTTAACCCGGGTGGGGAAGCCGTAGCGAAAGCGAGTCCGAACAGGGCGTTTCAGTAGCACGCTCAAGACCCGAAGCGGAGTGATCTAGCCATGGGCAGGTTGAAGCGGAGGTAAGACTTCGTGGAGGACCGAACCCACCAGGGTTGAAAACCTGGGGGATGACCTGTGGTTAGGGGTGAAAGGCCAATCAAACTCCGTGATAGCTGGTTCTCCCCGAAATGCATTTAGGTGCAGCGTCGTGTGTTTCTTGCCGGAGGTAGAGCACTGGATAGGCGATGGGCCCTACCGGGTTACTGACCTTAGCCAAACTCCGAATGCCGGTAAGTGAGAGCACGGCAGTGAGACTGTGGGGGATAAGCTCCATGGTCGAGAGGGAAACAGCCCAGAGCATCGACTAAGGCCCCTAAGCGTACGCTAAGTGGGAAAGGATGTGGAGTCGCACAGACAACCAGGAGGTTGGCTTAGAAGCAGCCACCCTTGAAAGAGTGCGTAATAGCTCACTGGTCTAGTGATTCCGCGCCGACAATGTAGCGGGGCTCAAGCGTACCGCCGAAGTCGTGTCATTGCAGCAT
>NZ_JBHXFL010000105.1:0-1531 GCF_042724095.1 Streptomyces sp. NPDC127100 | reverse complement strand
CCGCCCACACCCACGGCCTGCCCGCCACCTGGCCCACCCACGGCCCCTGGACCGACCTGCCCACCTACCCCTTCCAACACCAGCCCTACTGGCTCACCCCCACCACCCACACACCCACCGACGCCACCGCCCTCGGCCAGCAACCCGCCGGCCACCCCCTCCTCGGCGCCGCCATCAACCTCCCCGACCACTCCACCCTCTTCACCGGACGACTCTCCCTCACCACCCACCCCTGGCTCACCGACCACGCCGTCCACGGCACCGTCATCCTCCCCGGCACCGCCCACCTCGACCTCGCCCTCCACGCCGCCACCCACCTCGGCCACCACCACATCGACACCCTCACCCTCGAAACCCCCCTCACCCTCACCGACGACCAAACCCTCACCCTCCAACTCACCCTCACACCCCCCGACCCCAACGGCACCCACACCATCACCATCCACACCCACACCGACACCGACACCGGCCCAGGCACCTGGACCCGCCACGCCACCGCCACCCTCACCCCCACACCCCCCACCACCAACCAACCCCAACCCCCCACCACCTGGCCCCCCACCCACGCACAACCCATCAACACCCACGGCCTCTACCAGCACCTCGCCACCCTCGGCTACGACTACGGCCCCACCTTCCAAGGCCTCCACACCGCCTGGCGCCACAACGACACCGTCTACGCCGACATCACCCTCCCCACCAACACCCCCACCACCGGCCACACCCTCCACCCCGCACTCCTCGACGCCGCACTCCACACCCTGCTGGTGGGAACGGACGGCGAAGAGATACGTCTGCCCTACGAGTTCACGGGAGTGAAGGTGTACGGCACCGGCGTCGACGCCGCGCGGGTGCAGGCGAGCCTCGGCGCGGACGGGACGGCGCGCATCACGCTCACCGACGCCTCCGGAAGCGCCCTCATGGACATCGAGGCGCTGGCCACCCGTCAGGCCGACGCCGCCCAACTGGCGTCCCTGGCGCGAAGCGCGCACCGCACGCCGCTGCTGACCTGCGAGTGGGGTGAGGTGGCTCAGGACGCCGAGCCCTCAACGACCGTACGGAACGCGGTCATCGGGGAGGTCGTGCCGGGTCTCCCGGACGGCACACCCGTCCACCCGGACCTGGACGCCCTCACCGCAGCCGTCACCGACGGCGCCCCCATCCCCGACCACGCCATCCTGCACCTGCCCCCCACCACCGGCGACCCCGTCGAAGCCACCCACACCCTCACCGCCACCACCCTCACCACCCTCCAACAGTGGCTGGCCGACGACCGGTTCACCCACACCCACCTCACCGTCCTCACCCACCACGCCACCACCCCCACCCCCGACCTCGCCCACGCCGCCATCTGGGGCCTCACCCGCTCAGCCCAAACCGAACACCCCGACCGCATCACCCTCCTCGACACCGACACCACCACCACCACCGAGCTCCACCCCATCCCCGACCCCACCACCCTCACCCGCCACCCCCAACTCGCCTGGCACAACAACACCCTCACCACCCCCCGCCTCACCCCCACCACCAG
>NZ_JBHXFL010000104.1:0-1678 GCF_042724095.1 Streptomyces sp. NPDC127100 | reverse complement strand
TAAGGCCTGTCTGACAATTCCCGTCGTGTCAGCGAGTGTCCGCCGAGCTGGCAGTCCGGAGGTGCGCCGACCGTCTGGCGGGTAGCGCCGGGCAGGACCTACGAACGGCGGGCCAGCAGGTGGGCGTCGAGGAAGCCCCGTTCGGAGGCCGGATCGTGAAGCAGCCGGGCGAAGGGAACGAGCCCGGCATCGGCCAGCAGTTCGGCGAGGCGATCCGTCGGCCAGCTGTAGGCAGGTGCCACCTTGTGGTCGAACCGGATCGGCTCCGGTCCGTCGGTCCCGAAGAAGGAGACCAGGAGCAGGCCACCCGGCGCCAGGACGCGTACCTGCTCGGCGAGCAGCTCCGGCAGTTCCCCCGGAGGGGTATGGATCGTCGAGTAGTGGGCCAGTACGCCACCGAGCGCGCCGTCCTCGATCGGCAGGGATTCCATCCGCGCCTCCTGGAAGCGCAGCGCCGGATGGGCCCGCCGGGCGTGGTCGACCATGCCGGGGGAGAGGTCGAGTCCAAAGGCGTCCAGGCCCAGTTCGTGCAGCATGGCCGTCAGATGTCCGGGCCCGCACCCGACGTCCGCTGCCCGCAGGTTGCCCGTCGCGCGCACCAGTTCGGCGAAGGTGCCGATCATGGCCCGGGCGAACGGCTGAGTCTCCAGCCGGCCTGCGAACAGCGATGCGTACAGCTCGACGACTCCGTCGTAGGCCGCCCTGGTCTCGTCCTGATGATTCGCCACGGGCAGGACTCTATAGCCGGTCTGATAATTGATCTTGTGGCAGGTCGAGGTGAGTTGACGGATGCGGCATGGGGGCGAATGGAGCCCCTGTTGCCGCAGGTGGACGGACGCGGCCGTCCGTGGCGTGATCACCGGCAGGTGGTCAACGGGGTGCTGTGGAGGCTGCGGACCGGGGCTCCTTGGCGCGACCTGCCCGAGCGGTACGGGCCGTGGCAGACCGTCTACGAGCGGTTCGCCCGCTGGGAGGCTGATGGCACCTGGGCGAAGCTGCTGGAGCACGTCCAGGTCCGTGACGACGCGGTGGGCCGGGTGGAGTGGACCGTCGCTGTCGACTCCACGGTAAACCGGGCCCACCAGCACGCCGCGGGCGCCCGTAAAAGGGGGACACGGACGGGGATGAACTGGAAGATCCGGGCCGCTCGCAGACGCGCCAGGCCCTCGGCCGGTCCCGGGGCGGGCTGACCACCAAGGTCCACCTCGCCGTCGACGGCCGGGGTCTGCCGCTGTCGATCGTGCTCACACCCGGAAACGTCAACGACGCCACTGCGTTCGCCGAGGTCCTCGACAAGATCCGCACCCCGCGCGCTGGCACGGGCCGCCCGCGCACGACACCGGACCGCGTGCTGGGTGACAAGGCCTACTCCAGCAGGGCCATCCGCCATCTGTTGCGGCGTCGGGGTATCGCCGCCACGATCCCCGAGCGCCGCGACCAGGTGGCCAACCGCCGACGCCGGGGGCGCCTCGGTGGCCGGCCACCCGCCTTCGACAAGGAGATCTACCGCGACCGCAACGTGGTCGAACGATGCTTCGCCCGCCTCAAGCAGTTCCGTGCGATCGCAACCAGGTTCGACAAGCTCGCAGACCGCTACCGCGCGGGGGTTGTCCTGGCCTCCCTGATCCTCTGGCTCCGTGAAGCGGCCAGGTGATCATTTGTCAGACAGGCTCTAGGG
>NZ_JBHXFL010000102.1:0-2468 GCF_042724095.1 Streptomyces sp. NPDC127100 | reverse complement strand
CGCCAACACCTTCCTCGACGCCCTCGCCACCCACCGCCACACCCACAACCAACCCGCCACCAGCCTCGCCTGGGGCCTCTGGCACACCACCAGCGGCATGATCGACAGCCTGGACGAGGAGGACGTGGAGCGTTGGGCACGCCACGGGCTGCCCGCCATGACCCCCGAACAGGGCCTTGCCCTCTTCGATGCCGCCGTCGCCGGGGACGCGCCAGTGGTCCTGGCCGCCCGTGTCGACAAGGCGGCTCTGGGCGAACGGGCCGCCTCGGGAATGCTGCCCCCGATGTTCAGTTCTCTCGTCCGCACGAAGGTGCGTCGGACCGTCGCCGGAACGTCGTCCCCCGCCGGCGAGCTGAGCTGGGCGGAGTTCACCGCACAGCTTCCTCCGGCCCAGCGACGCGAGACGGTCGAGAAGACAGTCAGGTCTGCCGTGGCGACCGTGCTCGGGCACGCCAAGACGTCGGTCGTGCCGATCGACCGTTCCTTCAAGGAGCAGGGCTTCAGCTCGCTCAACGGGGTGGAGCTGCGCAACCACCTGAGCCGCGTCACGGGACTGCGGCTGCCCACGACACTCGTCTTCGACCATCCCACCCCCGCCGCCCTGGTGGCGTACGTCCTCGACCAGGTGTCCCCCGACGGGGAGTCGGCCGCCGGACAGCGGATCGTCACGACCACGAGGCCCAAGGGCGCCGAGCCCGACGAGCCCATCGCGATCGTGGGGATGAGCTGCCGCCTTCCCGGCGGAGTGGCGTCGCCGCAGGACCTCTGGCAGCTCCTCTCGGAAGAGCGGGACGCGATCTCCGAGTTCCCGACGAACCGCGGCTGGGACGTCGCCAATCTCTACGACCCCGATCCTGACGTCCCCGGTCGTTCGTACACGAACAAGGGTGGCTTCCTTCACGAGGCCGACCAGTTCGACCCACAGTTCTTCGGTATCAGTCCTCGGGAAGCGCTGGCCACAGAGCCGCAGCAGCGCGTCCTGCTCGAAACCGCCTGGACCGCACTCGAGAGTGCGCGCATCTCTCCGGACTCCCTCAAGGGCACGGACGCGGGCGTGTTCATCGGCGCGATAGCCCAGGAATACGGTCCGAGCTCCGTCAACACCTCGGAGGAGACCGAGGGTTACCGCATCACCGGTACGACCATGAGTGTTGCCTCGGGCCGGCTGGCCTACACGCTGGGTCTTGAGGGTCCGGCGGTGACGGTGGACACGGCGTGCTCGTCGTCGCTGGTCGCCCTTCACTTGGCCGTCCAGGCGCTGCGCAACGGCGAGTGCGGCATCGCCCTGACCGGCGGCGCCACCGTCATGGCGAGCCCGGGCCACTTCATCGACTTCAGCCGCCAGCGAGGGCTGGCCTTCGACGGTCGGGTGAAGGCCTTCGCCGACGGCGCCGACGGTACGGTCTGGGGCGAGGGCGTGGGCGTCCTGGTCCTGGAGCGGCTGTCCGACGCCCGGCGCAACGGACACGGAATCCTGGCCGTCGTCCGTGGCACGGCCGTCAACCAGGACGGTGCGAGCAACGGCCTCACCGCACCCAACGGCCCCTCACAGGAGCGCATGATCCGGCAGGCCCTCACCGCCGCCGGTCTGACCAGCAGGGACGTCGACGCGGTGGAGGCGCACGGCACCGGCACCAAGCTGGGTGACCCCATCGAGGCACAGGCACTTCTCTCCACCTACGGCCAGGGTCGCGCCGACGACGCCGAACCCCTGTGGTTGGGCTCGATCAAGTCCAACATCGGTCATGCGCAGGCCGCCGCGGGTGTGGCGGGGGTGATCAAGATGGTGCTGGCGATGCGGCACGAGACGCTGCCGCGCACCCTGCACGTCGACAAGCCGACCCCGCACGTGGACTGGGAGTCCGGGAAAGTCCGCCTGCTCACCCAGGCCCAGCAGTGGCCGCGGACCGACCGCCCGCGCCGAGCCGGGGTCTCCTCCTTCGGCATCAGCGGCACGAACGCCCACGTCATCCTCGAAGAACCTCCCACCGAACAGCTCGTCGAACAGCCGCCCCAGGAGACCTCCGGTCTGCCGGTGGTGTGGCCGGTGTCGGCGAAGACACCGGGTGCGCTGCGGGAGCAGGCCGAACGCCTGGCCGCCTACGTGCGCCAAGCGGGCGATGACCTGGATGTGGCTGGGGTGGCTCACACGCTGGTTCACGGGCGTACCGGTTTCGAGGAGCGGGCGGCCGTGGTGGGTGAGTCGGCCGGGGAGCTGCTGGCGGGGCTGGAGGCGCTGGCCGCCGACCGCCCCCACCCGGCCCTGGTCACCGGCGCCACCACGGCCGGCACCGGCAGGGGTGGGAGGACGGTGTTCGTCTTTCCCGGGCAGGGCTCGCAGTGGGCGGGCATGGGCGCCGACCTCTACCACCACTCACCCGTCTTCGCCGAACACCTCACCGCCTGCGCACGGGCCCTGGCCCCCCACACCGACTTCGACCTCATCGACGTCATCCTGCACAGGGAGG
>NZ_JBHXFL010000101.1:0-2798 GCF_042724095.1 Streptomyces sp. NPDC127100 | reverse complement strand
CGCGAGAACGCGTACACACCCGGACCGTCGTCCGCGTACCGCTCCTCCTGCACACCGTCACGCAGAGCCGGGTGACGCTTCGTCAGTTCCGAAAGGGAAGCGATCGCCTTGTACAGCGGATGCGCCGGGTCGTACGCGTCCGAGGCATGCGTACGCTCCGTGCCGATCTGGTCGTCGTCCAGATAGTCCGGGACCTTCGACGCGAACAGCGTCTGCCGGGCGCCCTTGTCCCCGCCCGGTCCGGTGAAGCCCTGCTCGTCACCCGCGTAGATCACCGGATTGCCACGGGACAGGAACATCAGCTCGTGCGCGAACCGGTCCCTGCGCAGCAGCTCCGCGTCGCCCGCACCCGGGTTGTCCTGACTGACGAAGCTCCCGATGCGCCCCATGTCGTGGTTGCCGAGGAAGGTGACCTGCTCGTAGGCGTTGGCCTTGTCCGTGGTGTAGCGGTAGTCCTGGGCCAGGACTGCGGAGAGGGTGCTCGCCGGCTTGTCCTGGGAGGCGTAGCCGCGAATGGCGTTCTGCAGCGGGAAGTCGAGGGTGGCGTCGAGCCGGCCCTCGGTCACGTAGGGCGCCGTGACGGCCGGGTCGGAGGAGAGGGTCTCGCCGAAGACGAAGAAGTCCTCGCGTCCCTTCTTCGCGGCGTAGGCGTCGATCGCGGTCGCCCACTGCGTCCAGAACGGCATGTCGACGTTGCGGACCGTGTCGACGCGGAACCCGTCCACGTCGAAGTCCCTGACCCACCTCTGGTAGATCTTCTCCAGGCCCTCGACGACCTCGGGCCGTTCGGTCCACAGGTCGTCGAGACCGGTGTGGTCGCCGTAGAGGCCGCTCTCGCCGACGAAGGTGGAGTCGCCCCGGTTGTGGTACATCGTGGGGTCGTTCAGCCACGCCGGGACTTTCGCGTCGGCCTCGTCCTCGTTCACCACGGGCGTGTAGGGGAAGCTGTCCCGGTCGACCTTGCCCATGCGGGAGCTGTCGTCGAAGGGACGGCCCCGGGTGTCGAGGTAGGGGTAGGCGCCCTTGGCGCGGTAGCCGTACTTCTTCTCGACGTTCGTGACGGTGTCGGCGGTGTGGTTGGTGATGACGTCGAAGAAGACCTTCATGCCCTTGGCGTGGGCCTTGTCGATGAGTTCCGCGAGCTCGGCGTTGGTGCCGAAGTGCGGGTCGACCTGAGTGAAGTCGGTGATCCAGTAGCCGTGGTAGCCGGCGGACTCGCCACCGCCCTGCACCGGCTTGTTCTTGAAGATCGGCGCCATCCAGATCGCGGTGGTGCCGAGGCCCTTGATGTAGTCGAGCTTCTCGATCAGGCCCCTCAGGTCACCCCCCTGGTAGAAGCCCTTGTCCGTCGGGTCGAATCCCGTCGTGGTCCGGTCTCCGCCGAGCCCTCCGCGGTCGTTGGCCCGGGAGCCGTTGGCGAACCGGTCGGGCAGCAGGAAGTACGCCTGCTCCCGGGTCAGGTCGTGGCGGGGCGGCTCGGCGGCGAGCCGGGCGTCGGACGGCGGACCGGGGAGCCGCGGTGCCGCGGCTGCCTGCTGGGGTGTGCTCAGCGCCGTGGCGAGCAGTGCGGCCACGACGACCGCGGCGGCCGCGGTCGTGCGGCCGGCCGTGGGCCCCGGCACGGTTCCGTGGTGCGTGCCGCCGGAGCGGCCTCTTCGTCCTCTTCGGCCTCTTCGGTCCGGGAGCGAGCCGATCACTTACGGGGTCCTTCCGGTCGGGTGTCTTCGATGCGCACGCCGGTGGCGCCCAGCAGGGCCCCGTCGTCGGCGCGTTGGGTGGCGATCAGCCGGGCGCGGAGTGCCTGGCCGACGCGGTCGCGGTCCCGCGGGTCCACGCGGAACACCGAGGCCTGTGCGTACTGGGGGTAGCGGGACCTCTGGGCCTCGGTCAGCTCGGTCGGTACGAGTCGCAGCCACTGTCCCTCGTCGGTCAGTGAGCCGTTCTCGATCGTGAGGTCGCCCTCGGTGGCGTACACCAGTTGCTGACTGGCCACGCCGCTGCCCTCACCCGCCCACACGACGGTGTCGTCACCGATCCAGGTGGCCTCCGCCGCGCGCAGATCGAGGCCGAAGGCGCCACCGGGAGAGGGCGTCAGATAGGTGAGGTCGCCCGCCACGCGCCAGACCTCGTGCCCGTGGAGGGAGAAGTCGAGGGCCTCGTCCTCGGGGACGTCCTTCTCCTGCCCCTTGTGCAGGATGTAGCTGAGGGAGGTGGCTCCGTCGTTCAGCGGCACCTCGAAGACGAGCCCGAAGGGGTCCTCGCGTACCGGCAGGACGGGGTCGTTCCACTCGGGCGGGTCGGCGGCCCCCGTCCAGGTGTGCAGACCCCATCCCTCGTAGTCGCCGTCGGGCCGGTGGTAATGCAGCACCGCCTTGGTGCCGTCCTGGGGCGGGTGGGCGGACTCGGGTCTGGCCTTCAGGACAGTCGGGCTGTTCTGCTCGGTCCACACCTCGCCGGACACGGCGACGTCGAGGACGCGCTCGGGTCCGTCGGGGACTCCGTCCTTCTCGACGGTGAACCGGATGGCGCCGGCACCGGGGCCGGGGGTGATCCACGCGAAGGCGCCGTAGGCGTCGCGGCCGGCGAACCGGGCCGTCGTACCGTCGGCGGTCCGCAGCAGCAGCCCGTCGTAGTCGCCGTCCGTGCGCCGGTGGTGGACGACCGCGTGGTGTCGCTTCGCGGTCGGTTTCTCGGGGGCGGGGAGTTGTCCGGCGGTGGTGGCGGCGGTGTCGCTCGCGGTGCGTCCCGCGTGGTCGACCACGACGGCCTTGTAGCGCACCGGTGTTCCGGCGCGCACC
>NZ_JBHXFL010000100.1:0-3688 GCF_042724095.1 Streptomyces sp. NPDC127100 | reverse complement strand
CACCCCCATGCTCGTGGGGGGGGGGGCCCCCGGGTGGGGCGGGGTTGCGCGCCTACCCAACACTCGCGGCCCCACCGCGGTGCCGCTTCGCCGCCGGCGTCAGTGCCGGAACACGTCCTTGCCCTTCTCCTTGGCCTGGCGTGCGTCGCCCTTCGACTGCTCGGCGCGGCCCTCGGCCGTCATCCTCTCGTTGCCGACGGCCCGCCCCACCGTCTCCTTCGCCTTCCCCTTGGCCTGTTCGGTCCTGGCCCTGGATTTCTCGTTGCCGGCCACGAATGCTCACCTCACGGCGTCGGATTGCACTGTCACCCTGGCGGGTCGCCCGTCCCGGCGGCGTCAAACCCGCGGGCTTATCGGAGGACCGGCGGGTAGAAGGACGACGTACATGGACGACAGACCAGACCCGTCGACCCGGAGGACGTCATGGCCGGAATGCTGAACCGGATCAAGCAGTTCGCGCGCAGCCCGCAGGGCCGCCGGGCGGCGGAGCAGGTGCGCCGCGCCGCCGCGGACCCCCGCCGCCGCGCGCAGGCGCAGGAGATGCTGCGGAAGTTCGGCGGCAAGCGCCCCCACTGAGCGGGCCGGGGCGGTCGCTCGCGGGACGGTTCCTCAGCCCTGCCCCGCGTGGGTGTGGCTGTGGGACGTCTCCGGCGGGCAGCCCTCGGAGGCATGGCGGTCACGGCGCCAGTCGAGGACGGCGACGGTCAGTGCGCACAGCATGGCGGCGACTCCTGAGCCGACCGACAGGGCCATGGCCTCGTGGTAGTCGTCGTGGGTGGTGTTCAGCGTCACGTAGAACAGCCCAGGCAGCGCGGCGGTGCCCACGGCGCCGCCCAGGCGCTGCCCCGTCTGGAGGGCACCGCCGGCGGCTCCCGCCATCCGCACCGGGACGTCCCGCAGCGTCATGGTGATGTTCGGGGAGATCACACAGCCGCTGCCGAGTCCGCCCACCAGCAGTGCCGGGGCCGCGAACCAGGCGGCGCGGTCGGAGGGCGCGAGCCACAGCACCAGCGCGGTCGTCCCGAGCCCCGCCATGACGGCGACGAGTCCCCAGACGGTCAGCAGCCGTCCCAGCCGCTCCACCAGGCGGCCCGCCACGGCCGCCGCGGTGGCGGACCCCACGGCGAACGGGGTCACCGCCAGTCCGGACATCAGCGGCGAGAAGCCCAGCCCGTTCTGGAAGAAGAGCGCGAACACGAGCCACACCCCGCTGAACCCGACGAAGTACAGGGCGCCCAGGCCCGCACCGGTGGCGTAGCCGCGGGTCTCGGTGAGCAGTCCCGGGTCCAGCAGCGGATCCCCTCCACGGCGGGCGACGCGGCGCTCCCAGCCGGCGAATCCGAGCAGGACCAGCAGCCCCAGCGGGAAGAGCCACCACGTACGGCGCACCCCGCCCGCCTCGGCGAGCACCAACGGCAGCATCACCGCGAGGATCCCGGCCCCCAGGAGTGTGACGCCCACCGGGTCGAGGTGTCCCCGGCGGCCGGGAGCGACACGCGGCAGCAGACGCAGGCCGAGCACGAGCGCCAGCACGCCGACGGGCACGTTGACGTAGAAGATCCACCGCCAGCCCTCGGGGCCGGCCAGCGCGAGGATCACCCCGCCGACGACCGGTCCCACGGCGCTGGAGACCCCCACGGTGGCGCCGAAGAGACCGAACGCGCGCCCGCGTTCGGCCCCCCGGAAGAGCTGCTGGATCAGCGCGGAGTTCTGCGGCGCGATACTGCCTGCGGCGACGCCCTGGGCGAGCCGCGCGGCCACCAGCAGCTCGATGCCGGGCGCGGCCCCCGCGGCGGCGCTGAACACCACGAAGGCCGCCAGGGCGGCGAGGAACACGCGGCGCCTGCCGAACGCGTCGCCGATCCGGCCGGCCGTGACGAGGGTCAGCGCGAAGGCGAGGGCGTAACCGGACACGACCCACTGCACGGACGCCGCGGAGGCGTGCAGCTCCCGCTGCATGGACGGCAGGGCGACGGCGACGATCGTCACGTCCAGGAGGGTCATGAACCCGGCGACCAGCGTCACCCACAGGGCCCGCCAGCGGTTCGGTGCCGGGCGGTCGTCCGGACGCTGCACGGGGGCTCTCCTCACGAGACGGCATGGGACGCGTTCGCCGCGCCTCACGCCTGCGTCACCCGTGACCGGGGGTTCAAACCCGGGGCAAAGCCGTACCATGGGCTCCCATAAGTCGTCCTTATGGGCTCATAGACCGGACCCGCGTACCGACTTAGGCTTGCCTCAGCTTAGGCTTCCCCGAGAGTCGATCTGTTACCGCTCGAAGGGAACCTGAACATGCCCCGCCCTCTGCGGGTAGCCATCGTCGGATCCGGCCCGGCCGGAATCTACGCCGCCGACGCCCTGCTCAAGTCCGAGGTGGCCGCCGACCCCGGCGTGTCCATCGACATCTTCGAGCGCATGCCCGCCCCGTTCGGGCTCATCCGCTACGGCGTGGCCCC
The DNA here is from genome assembly GCF_042724095.1 of Streptomyces sp. NPDC127100. Taxonomy (NCBI): domain Bacteria; kingdom Bacillati; phylum Actinomycetota; class Actinomycetes; order Kitasatosporales; family Streptomycetaceae; genus Streptomyces; species Streptomyces sp. NPDC127100. Next base: position 1,232 of record NZ_JBHXFL010000100.1, on the reverse strand, counting down.
CGACCACCCGCGGATCAAGGGCATCATCACCGCCCTGCACCAGGTGCTCGACAAGCCGCAGATCCGCCTCTTCGGCAACGTGGACTACCCGACCGACATCGGCCTGGACGACCTCCGCGCGTTCTACGACGGTGTGATCTTCGCCACGGGCGCCACGGCCGACCGGGCGCTGCCCATACCCGGCATCGACCTCGACGGGTCCTACGGCGCCGCCGACTTCGTGTCCTGGTACGACGGCCACCCGGACGTGCCGCGCACCTGGCCGCTCCAGGCGGAGAAGGTCGCCGTCCTCGGCGTCGGCAACGTCGCCCTCGACGTGGCCCGCGTTCTCGCCAAGACGGCCGACGAACTGCTGCCGACCGAGATCCCGCCGAACGTCCACGAGGGACTCCGGGCCAACCGGGCGCGGGAGATCCACGTCTTCGGCCGCCGCGGCCCGGCCCAGGCCAAGTTCAGCCCGATGGAGCTGCGGGAGCTGGACCACTCCCCCAACATCGAGGTCATCGTCGATCCCGAGGACATCGACTACGACGAGGGCTCGATCGCGACCCGGCGCGGCAACAAGCAGGCCGACATGGTCGCCAAGACCCTGGAGAACTGGGCGATCCGCGACGTCGGCGACCGGCCGCACAAGCTGTTCCTGCACTTCTTCGAGTCGCCCACCGAGATCCTCGGCGAGGACGGCAGGGTCGTCGGCCTGCGCACCGAGCGCACCGAGCTCGACGGCACCGGGAACGTCAAGGGCACCGGCGCGTTCAAGGACTGGGACGTCCAGGCGGTCTACCGGGCCGTCGGCTACCTCTCCGACCAGCTCCCCAAGCTGCCCTGGGACCTCGACTCGGGCACGGTCCCGGACGAGGGCGGGCGCGTCGTCCAGGAGTCCGGCGAGCACCTCCGGTCGACGTACGTCACCGGCTGGATCCGGCGCGGCCCGGTCGGCCTGATCGGCCACACCAAGGGCGACGCCAACGAGACGGTGTCCAACCTGCTGGACGACTACGCGAACGGCCGCCTGCACACACCCGCCGCTCCGGACCCGGAGGCCGTGGACGCCTACCTGGCCGAGCGGAAGGTCCGCTTCACCACGTGGGACGGCTGGTACCGCCTCGACGCCGCGGAGAAGGCGCTGGGCGAGCCGCAGGGCCGCGAGCGCGTGAAGCTCGTCGAGCGCGAGGACATGCTCAGGGAGAGCGGCGCCTGAGCCGCTGACACACGGGCGCGGCCCGGCGGGG
>NZ_JBHXFL010000099.1:0-4379 GCF_042724095.1 Streptomyces sp. NPDC127100 | reverse complement strand
CCCCGCTTCCCGGGGGCCGCCCTACTCTTGGTACCCATGTCCTTCACGTACGACGACGTCGGCGCCACCCGCGAGCGGGACCACTGCCCGCCCGGCTTCCGCCCCATGCACGTACGCACGCGCCTCGGGGAGGGCGAGCCGGTGTTCCGGCGGGCGGCCGAGGCCGTGCTCACCTGGGAGATGCACCGGGCGATGGGCGTCGGGATCGACGCGAGCGCGGACCGTGCCGCGCCCGGTGTCGACGTCACCGTCACCCTCGCCGGGATGATCAAGGCGCCGTGCCGGGTGGTGTGGACGCTGGAGGAGCACCGCCGGGCCGGCTGGGCCTACGGCACGCTGCCCGGCCATCCCGAGTCCGGCGAGGAGGCCTTCGTCGTGGACCGCACCGGCGACGGCACGGTCTGGCTGACGGTGACCGCCTTCAGCCGCCCGGCCAAGTGGTACGCGAAGGCCGGCGGACCGGCGACCCGGGGTTTCCAGCACGCCTACGCCCGCCGCTGCGGCACCGTCCTGCGGCGGCTGAGCGGCGGCGAGGAGGAGGACTGAGCCCCGCCCCCGCCGCCCCGGGGCGTCCCGGCGCTCACCTCATCAGCAGTCCCGCCGCCTCCCCCAGCTCGTCCGACGGCACCGCGACCAGCCCCGCCTCCGCGGCGGACGCCAGCAGCCGGTGCGCGGGGAGGATGCGGACCGTGTAGCCGAAGGGCCCGGTGCGGTCCAGGCCGAGCGGGCCCTCGTACACCCAGCGGCCCTCCAGGTCGGGCCCGCCCACCGGTTTGAGCGGCACGGTCGTCGCGGCCGTGATGCGGTCCTCGGAGTCCACCCGGCCGGACACCGCCTGGACCTCCACGTCGTCCGGGGCGAGGTCGCCGAGCCGCACCCGCACCCGCAGGCCTAGCGTCGAGCCGAGCTCCGCCGTGGCGGCCGGCGCGGAGGTCTCGACGTGGTCGACGCTCACTCCGGGCCAGGCCGCCCGCACCCGCGTCTTCCACTCGGCCAGCGCCCGGGCGGAGTCCGGGTCCATCGCACGGTGCGCCTCGGCCGCCGGGGCGTACAGCCGCTCGACGTACTCCCGGACCATGCGGCCGGCCAGCACCTTCGGCCCGAGCAGGCTCAGGGTCCTGCGCACCATCTCGATCCACCGGTCGGGCAGCCCGCTCGCGCCCCGCTCGTAGAAGCGGGGGGTGATCCGCTGCTCCAGCAGGTCGTAGAGGGCGGCGGCCTCTATGGCGTCGCGCCGGTCGGCGTCCGTGCCGGCGCCGTCCGCGGTGGGGATCGCCCAGCCGAAGTCCGGCTGGAACCACTCGTCCCACCAGCCGTCCAGCACCGACAGGTTGAGGCAGCCGTTGAGCGCCGCCTTCATCCCGCTGGTCCCGCACGCCTCCAGGGGCCGCAGCGGGTTGTTCAGCCAGATGTCGCAGCCGGGGTAGAGCTTCTGCGCCATCGCCATGCCGTAGTCCGGCAGGAACACGATGCGGTGCCGCACCCGCGGGTCGTCCGCGAACCGCACCAGCTCCTGCACCAGCCGCTTGCCGCCGTCGTCCGCCGGGTGCGCCTTGCCGGCGACGACGATCTGGACCGGCCGCTCGGGATGCAGCAGCAGCTCCGTCAGCCGCTCCCGGTCGCGCAGCATCAGCGTCAGCCGCTTGTACGACGGGACGCGCCGCGCGAAGCCGATGGTCAGCACGTCCGGGTCGAGGACGTCGTCGATCCAGCCCAGCTCCGCCGTGCCCGCGCCGCGCTGCCGCCAGGAGGCGCGCAGCCGCTCGCGCACCTCGGTCACCAGTTGCTCGCGCAGGGTGCGGCGGAGCTCCCAGATGTCCTGGTCGGGGATGTCGGCAACCGAGTCCCAGCGGTCCGAGCCGCCCACGGTCAGGGCGTCCTCGGCGCGCTGCACGCCGATCCGCCGGGCGCCGAGCCGGAACACCTCGGGGGCGACCCAGGTCGGGGCGTGCACGCCGTTGGTGACGGAGGTGATCGGCACCTCCTCGGCGTCGAAGCCGGGCCACAGTCCGGAGAACATCTCCCGGCTGACGCCGCCGTGCAGCAGGGAGACGCCGTTGGCCCGCTGGGCGAGGCGCAGGCCCATCACGGCCATGTTGAACAGGCCGGGCTCGCCGCCGGGGTAGGTCTCCATGCCGAGGCGCAGGACGCGCTCGACGTCGATGCGCGGGAGTTCGGAGCCGGGGCCGAGGTGGCGGGCGACCAGTTCGCGGTCGAAGCGGTCGATGCCGGCCGGGACGGGCGTGTGGGTGGTGAAGACGGTGCCCGCCCGGACCGCCTCCAGCGCGGAGTCGAACTCCATCCCCCGGTCGCACAGTTCGGCGATGCGTTCCAGGCCGAGGAAGCCGGCGTGGCCCTCGTTGGTGTGGAACACCTCCGGTTCCGCGTGGCCGGTGAGCCGGCAGTACGTCCGCACCGCCCGGACACCTCCTATGCCCAGCAGCATCTCCTGGAGGAGCCGGTGCTCGCTGCCGCCGCCGTAGAGCCGGTCGGTGACGCCGCGTTCGCCGAGGTCGTTCTCCTCGACGTCCGAGTCCAGGAGCAGCAGGGGCACCCGGCCGACCTGGGCCAGCCAGACGCGGGCGCGCAGCTCCCGGCCGCCGGGCAGGGCGAGGGCGACGCGGGCGGGGGTGCCGTCGGGCTCCTTGAGGAGGGTCAGCGGCAGCTCGTGGGGGTCGAGGACGGGGTAGTGCTCCTGCTGCCAGCCGTCCCGGGACAGGGACTGGCGGAAGTAGCCGTGCCGGTAGAGCAGGCCGACCCCGACGAGCGGCACGCCGAGGTCGCTGGCCGCCTTCAGGTGGTCGCCGGCCAGGATGCCGAGACCGCCGGAGTACTGGGGCAGGGCGGCGGTGATGCCGAACTCGGGTGAGAAGTAGGCGACGGCGGCGGGCAGTCGGCCCGGCTGGACCTGGTACCAGCGGTCGCCGGTCATGTAGTGGTCGAGGTCGTCGGTGGCCGCGGCCAGCCGGCGCAGGAACCGGCGGTCCTCGGCCAGCTCCGCCAGCCGCGCGGGCGGAACGGTGCCGAGCAGCCGCACCGGGTCGCGGCCGGAGGCGGCCCAGCGTCCGGGGTCGACGGACTGGAACAGGTCGCGGGTCTCCGCGTGCCAGGACCAGCGCAGATTGCGGGCCAGATCGCTGAGTGGCCGGAGGGGGTCGGGGAGAACGGGACGGACGGTCAGTCGACGGATCGCCTTCACACTCCACCTCTGCCTGTTCGCTCGATTGGACGGGGTGTGTGTTACCTCGTCTCCATATGACGTTACCGGCGCCGGTGTGTCCCTCGCCGGGAGCTTCGCCCCCGGAGCCCTCAATCGGCCTGAACGGCCCCGTCCTCGGACGCCGTACGGGCCTATCCGTACCGGCGTGTCGATATGGCCGGATCTTTCCCCGTGGGCCTTCTTGTGGCATGTCGTCCCGCGCGAAAGGCTGCACATGTCGCGGAGGCACTGATTGCGGAAGCGGAGTGCGGGAAGGCGTTCGAACGGGACCCGCCGCATGTGTCGACATACGCGCGAGTAGTTAACAAAGTGCCGGATTGCCCACCCGAACAGTGTGGGAAGGCTCCTGCGGTACACCCCACGAGCACACCCCGCAGGACCACCTCCCCAGAGTCATCCGCCCACCCTCGTTGACGCGGACAGGAGCGGTCATGCCCGCCACGCACCACTCGTCATCCCCCACCGCACCCGGCGCCGGCGCGGTCCCCGGCCGCCCGGCCGACGCCGGCCCGCCGGGACCGGAACCGGTCCCGGCCGGGGAGTCCACCGTCGTCGGGCGCATCCCCGTCCTCGACGTGCGCCCCGTCGTCCGGCAGGGCCGCCGGCCCGCCAAGGCCGTGACCGGCGAGTCCTTCGAGATATCGGCCACCGTGTTCCGGGAGGGGCACGACGCGGTGGCGGCCAACGTCGTCCTCAGAGATCCGCACGGCCGGCCGGGCCCGTGGACGCCGATGCGGGAGCTGGCCCCGGGCACCGACCGCTGGGGGGCCACCGTGACCGCCGGGGAGCCCGGCACGTGGTCGTACACCGTCGAGGCGTGGGGCGATCCGGTCACCACCTGGCGGCACCACGCACGGATCAAAATCCCGGCCGGCCTCGACACGGAGCTCGTCCTGGAGGAGGGCGCGCGGCTGTACGAGCGCGCCGCCGCGGGCGTGCCGGAGAGCGGGGGGCGCGCCCTGCTGCTCGCCGCCGTCGACGCGCTGCGGGACGAGACGCGCCCGGCCTCGTCACGGCTGGCGGCGGCGTTGACGCCGGAGGTGGACGCGGTGCTGGCCCGGTACCCGCTGCGGGAGCTGGTCACCACCTCCGACCCGCTGCCCCTCCTCGTCGAGCGGGAACGCGCCCTGTACGGCGCCTGGTACGAGTTCTTCCCCCG
>NZ_JBHXFL010000098.1:0-4424 GCF_042724095.1 Streptomyces sp. NPDC127100 | reverse complement strand
ACGGCCGAGTACTGGACCGACAACCTGCGCCACCCCGTGCTGTTCCACCAGACCCTCACCCAGCTCGCCGACACCGGCCACGCCCACTACATCGAAACCAGCCCCCACCCCGTCCTCGCGCACGCCGTCCAGCACACCTACGAAGCCCTCCACACCGACAGCCCCGCTGCCTGCACCACCACCCCCAGCCTGCGCCGCGACACCACGGACACCCACACCTTCGCCCTCAACCTCGCCACCGCCCACACCCACGGCCTGCCCGCCACCTGGCCCACCCACGGCCCCTGGACCGACCTGCCCACCTACCCCTTCCAACACCAGCCCTACTGGCTCGAAGCAGGGCCCCTACGGCAGGGCGAGCGGAACCGGGGTGGCATGGCCGTGGAACCGGCCACCGAAACCGCCGTCTCCCAGGCCTCGGTCTCCCTCCTCGCTCAGCGGCTGGCGGCCGAGGAGTCCGCGGAGGAACAACTCCGGATCGCACAGGAGCATGTCCTCAGCCATGTCGCGATCCTCCTCGGCCACGTCACGCCCGAGACCGTCGACGCCTCGCGCGCGTTCAAGGAGCTGGGCTTCGACTCCCTCGCCGCTGTCGAGTTCAGGAGCCGACTGGGCTCGTCGGTCGGGCTGACGCTGCCGACGACTCTCACGTTCGACCATCCCACTCCGCGCGCGGTTGCCGGATACCTGCGCAGCCGGCTGCTCGGCGAAGGGGCCGATGGGGTGTCGTCGGTTGCTGCTGTGGTGCCGGGTGCTGGTCTCGGTGTGGATGTGGCGGCGGATCCGGTGGTGATCGTGGGGATGAGTTGCCGGTTGCCGGGTGGGGTGTCCTCGCCGGAGGAGTTGTGGCGGCTGGTGGCCGAGGGCGGGGACGCGGTCTCGGAGTTTCCGGTGAACCGGGGCTGGGATCTGGGTTCGCTGTTCGATCCGGATCCGGATCATCCGGGGACGTCGTACGTGTCGCGGGGCGGGTTCCTGCATGCGGCGGACGGTTTCGATGCCGGGTTCTTCGGGATCAGTCCGCGTGAGGCGCTGGCGACGGATCCGCAGCAGCGGCTGCTGCTGGAGGCGTCCTGGGAGGCGTTCGAACACGCCGGCATCGACCCCACGTCGGTACGCGGCACGAACACCGGCCTCTATGTAGGGGCCACGTCTCTCGACTACGGGCCCCGGCTGCACGAAGGGGCGCAGGACCTGGACGGGTACCTGCTCACCGGCAGCACCACCAGCGTCATCTCCGGTCGTGTGTCGTATGCCTTCGGGCTCGAGGGTCCGGCGGTGACGGTGGACACGGCGTGCTCGTCGTCGCTGGTCGCCCTGCACCTGGCCGCCCAGGCGCTGCGCAACGGCGAGTGCCGGCTCGCCCTGGCCGGAGGGGTCACCGTCATGTCCACTCCCGGCATGTTCGTGGAGTTCAGCCGTCAGCGGGGACTCGCCCCGGACGGCCGGATCAAGGCGTTCGCCGACGGTGCCGACGGCACGGTATGGAGCGAGGGCGTCGGGGTCCTGGTCCTGGAGCGGCTCTCCGACGCCCGACGCAACGGACACCGGGTGCTGGCGGTGGTGCGCGGTTCCGCCGTGAACCAGGACGGTGCGAGCAACGGCCTGACGGCGCCGAACGGCCCCTCACAGGAGCGCATGATCCGGCAAGCACTGGCCTCGGCCGGTCTGACCAGCGCGGATGTAGACGCGGTGGAGGCGCACGGTACGGGCACGCGGCTGGGCGACCCGATCGAGGCACAGGCCCTGCTCGCGACGTACGGCCGGGACCGGGACGACGAACATCCGCTGTGGCTGGGCTCGATCAAGTCCAACATCGGGCACGCCCAGGCCGCCGCGGGTGTCGCCGGTGTGATCAAGATGGTCGAGGCGATGCGGCACGGTGTGCTGCCGCGGACACTCCACGTCGACGAACCCACGTCGCATGTCGACTGGGAGGCCGGGCAGGTGCGGCTGCTGGCCGAGGCGCGCGAGTGGCCGCAGGCCGAACGGCCCCGCCGGGCCGGTGTCTCGTCCTTCGGCATCAGCGGCACCAACGCGCACGTGATCCTTGAGCAGGCCCCTGCTCCGGAGCCCGTCGACGACGGCGAGGCCGAGGAGACTCCGGTCGCGGGAGCGGATGCGCCCGTGGTCTGGCCGGTGTCGGCGAAGACGCCGGGTGCGTTGCGGGAGCAGGCGGGACGGCTGGCCGCGTATGTCCGTGAGGCCGGGGACGCGGTGGACGCGGCGGCTGTCGCCCATACCCTCGCCCATGGGCGGGCCGGGTTCGACGAGCGGGCCGCGGTCGTCGGCGAGGGTGTGCCGGAACTGCTCACCGGGCTGCAGGCGTTGGCGGCCGGTGAGGCGCATCCGTCCCTGGTGGGTGGGGCGGTGGCCGGGGGCAGGACGGTGTTCCTGTTCACCGGTCAGGGCTCGCAGCGTCCCGGGATGGGACGCGACCTCTATGACCGTGAGCCGGTGTTCGCGGCCGCCTTCGACGAAGTGTGCGGCCGATTCGAGCTGCCGGTGCCGTTGAAGGAGGTCGTGTTCGGGGCGGATGCGGAGCTGCTGAACCAGACCCGCTATGCCCAGGCCGGTCTGTTCGCCCTCCAAGTCGCGCTGTTTCGGCTGGCTGAGCACTATGGGCTAGTTCCGGAGGTGCTGCTGGGGCATTCCATCGGTGAGCTCGCCGCCGCGCACGTCGCCGGCGTCTGGTCACTGGAGGACGCTTGTGCGCTGGTCGGAGCGCGGGGCCGGCTGATGCAGGCCGCCCGCTCCGGTGGTGCGATGACCATGATCGCCGCGTCCGAGGACGAGGTGACGGCGGTCCTGAAGGGCCGTGAGGGTGTGTCACTGGCGGCCGTCAACGCGGCCGAGTCCGTGGTCGTCTCCGGAGACGTCGACGCCGTCGCCGAGGTCGCCGGGCACTTCGAGGAGCAGGGCCGGCGCACGAAGGCCCTGCATGTCAGTCATGCCTTCCACTCCGCGCACATGGACTCGGCTCTGGAGGAGTTCGCGCGGGTGGCCGCCCAGGTCACCGCGCATGCCCCGCGTGTGCCGGTGATCTCGAACGTGACCGGGCGGGTCGCCTCGGCCGAGGAGCTGGCCGACCCGGCGTACTGGGTGGCTCAGTTGCGGGGGACGGTGCGTTTCGCCGCCGGGGTCGCACAGGCCCGGGAACTGGGCGGCAACGTGTTCGTCGAGCTCGGTCCGGATGCGGTCCTGGCCACCCTCATCCCCGACGAGGCCGTGGCCATCCCGCTCCAGCGCACCGGCCAGACCCACGCCTTCCACCTGGCGCTCGCCACCGCCCACTGCCACGGCCTGCCCGTCACCTGGCCCACCACCAGCACCACGCCGGCAGACCTGCCGACGTACCCCTTCCAGCACGAGAGCTACTGGCTCACCCCCACCACCCACACCGGCGACGCCACCGCCCACGGCCTCGACACCACCGATCACCCCCTGCTCACCGCATCCCTCCACCACCCCGAAGACGACACCACCCTCCTCACCGGCCGGATCTCACTGTCCACACACCCGTGGCTGACGGACGACGTGGACGCAGGCCGAGCCCTGCTGATGGAGCTTGCTCTTCACGCGGTGCACGAGACGGATGGCGACCACCTCGAAGAGTTCACCATCGAGGTACCCCTCGTCCTCGCGGCTCACGAAACCGCACGCGTCCAGGTGGCGGTCGGCGCCCCGGACGACGCGGGTCGCCGCCAGGTCACCGTGCACTCCAAGGGAGAGGAGTGGGTCCGGCATGCCGTCGGCACCCTGTCCCCCGCTCCCGCCGCGGCCCTTGAGCCGGTCTCGACGTGGCCGCCTGCCGGGGCCGAGCCGCTCGACACAGAGGACTTCCCCGGGCTCGACAACGTCTGGAGCATGGGCGACGACATCTTCGCGGAAGTCTCGGTTTCGGAGGACATGGAGGTCACTGGCTTCGGTGTCCATCCGGCTCTCCTCGCGGCGGCGCTTCGATCCGTCGCGGTTGTCCGGCCGCTCGTTCCGACGACCGCCGGCGGGCTTCAGCTCGTCGCCACGGGTGCGACCGCACTGCGCGTGCACTGGTCACTCACGGGAGACACCGCCAGGCTCGTAGCCACCGATGCCTCCGGTCTCCCGGTCCTGGCGGCCGACACCGTTTCGCTCGCACTCGACACCGATGCGGGCGACCTCGCTTCGGCCAGGAGCAGGCAGGGAGACCGTCTGTACGTCACCGAGTGGGTTGAGGTGGCGCAGGACGCTGATCCCTCAACGACCGTACGGAACGCGGTCATCGGGGAGGTGGTGCCGGGTCTCCCGGACGGCACACCCGTCCACCCGGACCTGGACGCCCTCACCGCGGCCGTCACCGACGGCGCCCCCATCCCCGACCACGCCATCCTGCACCTGCCCCCCACCACCGGCGACCCCGTCGAAGCCACCCACACCCTCACCGC
>NZ_JBHXFL010000097.1:0-4599 GCF_042724095.1 Streptomyces sp. NPDC127100 | reverse complement strand
GGGCGGCCCACGTCGCCCGCGCCGCGCTGCCGGGCGGCGCCCGCCACTGGCGGGCCGGCCCCCGGGCCCACCTCGCGCTGCGGCCGGCCGCGACCGAACGGGTGCGCCGGGCGGGCGGCACGGAACACGTCGCGCGCCGCGTGGCGGCGGCCCTCGCCGAACACCCCGACGTGGCCCTCGCATACTGGGACAACGGGCTGGCCCGGCTGGTGGTGACCGCGACCGAGGAGGAGCTCACCGACCGGGTGGTGGACCGGGCCACCGACCTCGCCGAACAGCACGGCCTGGCCCGGGCCGACGACGACGTCGAGGAGCTGGCCCACCCCGGCGACCCGGCCTCGGTGCGGGTCGCGGCGACCGCCCTCGGAGCCGACCTGCTCGGCATCGCCGCCGCCCTCACCGCGTCGTCCCTGCGGCTGCCGCCCTCGCCCCGCCTGCTCACCGCCGTGGTGACGCTGCTGCGCGAGAACCCCAGGTTCCGCGCCTGGCTGCGCGAACGGATCGGCGCCCACCGCATGGACCTGACGCTGGCCGCCGCCAACGCGGCCGTGCACGGCGCGGGCCAGAGCCCGACCTCGCTGGTGCTGGACGGTGCGGTGCGCGCCTGTCAGCTGGGCGAGGCGGTGGCCCGGTCGGCGGCCTTCGAGGCCGTGCACGACCAGCTCTGCCACCCGGACCGGGGCAGCCTGTCCGCCGACCTGACCCTGCGCCCGCCGCTGCGCACCTCCCCGGCCCACGACTACGCCGCCCACGCCTCGACCGGCAGCGTGGCGGGCGCGGTGGCGACCCTGCTCGTCAAGCACGACCTGACGGAGGCCGCCGAGGCGGTGCTCGCCGGCTCGCCCAAGGCCGCGCGCTACGGACCCGCCGCCTTCCACGCCGTACTGAGCGCCGCACTGTCCCGGACCGGTGTGCTGGTGCGCGATCCGGAGCGGCTGCGGCAGCTCGAGATGACGGGCACGGTCGTCCTGCACCCCAGCGCGCTGCGCACCCCGCACGCCGGGGCGGACCCGTGGACCGAGGACGTCCTGGACGCGGCGCGCCGTGCCGGGCTGCGCGTGGTGATGGTGGAGGATCCGGCACTGGCCGACTTCACCGGCCTCGCGGACCAGGTCGTCAGCGCCCGCCGCCCGCTCCGCGACGTCGTGGAGGAAGCGCGCGCCGAGAACGGCGGCGGTGTCATCACGGTCGTACGGCCCCTGCCCGGCGACGACGACACGGTGCCGGCCGGGCTGTTCGGCGGTGACGTGGCCGTGGCGCTGGCCGACGCGGGCTCCCCGGTGGCGTGGGGCGCGGACGTACTGGCCACGCGCGGCCTGGCCGACGTGTGGCGGGTGCTGCGCGCGGTGCCGGCGGCCCGCGCGGTCGGCAACCGCTCGCAGACCCTGGCCCGGGCCGGGGCCGCGCTGTCCGGGCTGCTGGTCGCGGTCGGCGAGGCGCGCGGCAGGGGAGTGACCTCGCCCCTGCCCGGCGTGCGGCACGCGCCGGTCGACGCGAGCGCGGCGGCGGCCCTGCTGTCCGGGGCGCGCGCCGCCCTCGGCGTGGCGGCGGCCCGCGCTCCCCACCCCCGGCCCCGGGTGGCGTGGCACGCGCTGGACGCGGCGGACGTACGCGACCGGCTGGAGCGCGAGGGCGAGCCCGAGCCGACCGCCGTCGAGCGGGCCACGGGCCGGGTGCGGGAGGCGGCCGAACGGGCGGGCCGGGTGCGGGCGCTGGCGCCGGCGCGGTGGTCGTGGCAGCTCGCCCGGGCCGTGCGCGGCGAGCTGGACGATCCGCTCACCCCCGTGCTGGCGGTCGGCTCGGCGGCCTCCGCGATCCTCGGCTCGGTCGTGGACGCGGCGCTGGTGATCGGCGCCCTGGACCTCAACGCGCTGGTCGGCGGCTTCCAGCGGCTGCGGGCCGAACGGGCGCTGTCCGGGCTGCTCGCCGAGCAGAAGCAGAAGGCGCGGGTCAGCGAGGAGACGTACGCGGAGGCGGAGGCGCCCGCCGAGGCGGAGGCGCCCGCGGAGGGCGAGCCGCGGATCGTGGACGCGGCGAAGCTGCACCCGGGGCACGTGATCGAGCTGAAGGCGGACGACGTCGTGCCCGCCGACGCCCGGCTGCTGTGGGAGGACGGCCTGGAGGTGGACGAGTCCGCGCTGACCGGCGAGTCGCTCCCGGTGGACAAGCGCGTGGACCCCGCGCCGCGGGCACCCGTCGCCGAGCGGTACTGCATGGTCTTCGAGGGCACGACCGTGGTGGCGGGCCGGGCCCGGGCCGTCGTCGTGGACACCGGTGACCACACCGAGGCCGCACGCGCGGTCGCCCTGGCCGCCCGGACCCCGTCGGCCGCGGGCGTGCAGGCACGGCTCCAGGAACTCACCCGCAAGGCGCTGCCGCTGACCCTGGCCGGCGGCGCGGCGGTGACCGGGCTGTCGCTGCTGCGCGGCACGCCGATCCGGGGGGCCGTCTCCGGTGGCGTGTCGGTGGCGGTGGCCGCCGTGCCCGAGGGGCTGCCACTGGTGGCGACGGTCGCCCAGCTGGCGGCGGCCCGCCGGCTGAGCCGGCACGGCGTGCTGGTGCGCACCCCGCGCACGCTGGAGGCGCTGGGGCGCATGGACACCGTGTGCTTCGACAAGACCGGCACGCTGACCGAGAACAGGCTGCGGCTGACCCGGGTCGCGGGCACCGAGGGCACCGTCCGCGGGGCGGGCGACCCGGACGCCGCCGGCACCGTACGGGTCGCCGCGCGCGCCTGCCCCCGTCTGGACGGCGACGGTGCCCGCCCGACCCACGCCACCGACGAGGCCGTCCTGGACGCCGCCGGGCCCGACCCCGGGTGGACGCAGGACGAGGGCCTGCCCTTCGAGACCTCCCGCGGCTACGCCGCCGCCGTCGGCCGGGACGCGGACGGCGCCCCGGTCCTAGTGGTCAAGGGCGCCCCCGAGACCGTGCTGCCCGCCTGCACCGGCCTGCCGTCGCACGCCCTGGACGCGGCGCACGACCTGGCCGGCGCGGGGCTGCGCATCATCGCGGTGGCGCAGCGGCCGCTCCGCCGGGGCGAGCGTGCGGCCGGCGTCCTCGAAGAGCCGCCGTCCGGGCTGGAGTTCACCGGACTGCTCGCGCTGGCCGACGTGGCGCGCGAGACGTCCCCGGCACTGGTGCGCGGGCTGCGCGAGGCGGGCGTACGGCCCGTGGTGCTGACCGGCGACCATCCGCAGACCGCCCGCGCCATCGCCGTCGACCTGGGCTGGCCCGAGGACGCGGTCGTGGTCACCGGCGACGAACTCGCCGCCGCCGACCGCTCGGCGCGCTCCCGGATGCTGCGCGACGCGGACGTGGTGGCCCGGGTGGCGCCCGAGCAGAAGCTCCAGGTCGTGGAGTCGCTGCGGGACGCCGGGCGCGTCGTCGGCATGGTCGGCGACGGCGCCAACGACGCGGCGGCGATCCGGGCCGCCGACATCGGCGTCGGCATCAGCGCCCGCGGTTCGGCCGCCGCCCGCAACGCCGCCGACCTGGTCGTCACCGGCGACGACCTGCTGGTGCTGGTGGAGGCGGTGCGCGAGGGCCGGGCACTGTGGCACAGCGTCGCCGACGCGATCGCCATCCTGATCGGCGGCAACGCGGGCGAGGTCGGCTTCGGCATCATCGGCACCGTCCTCGGCGGCTCCGCCCCGCTGTCCACCCGCCAGATGCTGCTGGTGAACCTCTTCACCGACCTGTTCCCGGCGATGGCCGTGGCGGTGACGGAGACCGGGGACGCCGAGCAGGAGAAGGACGACGCGGGCGCCCCGCTCGGCACGGCGGTGCTGGGGGCGCCGCTGATCCGGCAGATCCGGCACCGGGCCATGACCACCGCACTCGGGGCGACCGCGGCCTGGCTCCTCGGCCGCTTCACCCCGGGCACGGCGCGCCGTTCGACGACCATGGCCCTGTGCGCGGTGGTCGGCACGCAGCTCGCCCAGACCCTCGCCGACCGGCGCGGCAGCCGGCTGGTGCAGGTGACGTCCGTCGGTTCCGCGGCCGCGTTGGTGGTGCTGGTGCAGACGCCGGGGGCGAGCCAGCTGTTCGGGTGCACGCCGCTGGGGCCGGTCGCGTGGACGGGCGTGGCCGCGGCGATCGCGCTGGCGCTGGCGGGGCAGCGGGCGTTGCCGGTGGTGGAGGAGGCCGTGGCGCGGCACTGGCCGAAGGTGGCGGAGCGGTTGCCGGCGGTGAGGCCGGCCGCCTCGGTGTGAGGGCGGGGGAGGCGGAGGCCGAGGCGGGGGCGCCGGGTGGTGTGTCGTCTGCGGGTGGGTGGGGGCTGGTCGCGCAGTTCCCCGCGCCCCTGGGGCGTGCGCCGGGGGTCCGGTCGTGTGGTGCCCCGTGTTCCTGGGGGGCGTGTCTCGGGGGCTGGTCGTGCGGTCCGCCGTGTTCCTGGGGGCGTGCCCCGGGGCTGGTCGCGCGGTTCCCCGCGCCCCTGGGGCGTGCGCCGGGGGTCGGTCGTGTGGTGCTCCGCGTTCCGGGGGGGGGGGCGTGCCCCGGGGGGCTGGTCGTGCGGTCCGCCATGTTTCTGGGGGGCGTGCCTTGGGGGCTGGTCGTGCGGTCCGCCGTGTTGCTGGGGGCGTGCCCCGGGGCTGGTCG
>NZ_JBHXFL010000096.1:0-4954 GCF_042724095.1 Streptomyces sp. NPDC127100 | reverse complement strand
GTCCGGCAACGCGGCGAGCGTGCGTACCGGGCGTCGCGACGCCGCGGGCATTTGTCAGACACCCCCTAGGGCGACGGGCGGCGGGTGGACGGGCGGCCGAAAAAGCAGTGTGCTCCGGGGCGTGGACGCCGCGTCGCGGGGCATTCGAGTCTCTGCTTGACGGTGCCCGGTGATGAACCGCGGCCGTCGGACGCCATGGAGACAGTCACTTCGCCGCGGGCGGCGGTCCGCCGTGCGGGAAGCGATTCCGAGGGGAGAGGTAACATCATGATCCTTCCGGCGGAGAAGGAACTGCGTGCGGTGCTGGCCCGGTTCGCTCAGGCGCGCATCGAGCACGATGTCCGCCCCACCGGCTACACCAGCCGGGCGCTCGAGGACGCCACGTACACGTTGTGCGTGATGACCGGCTCCCGCACCGCCGATGAGGCCCTGCTCGCGGCGGACACCCTGCTCGCGCGGTACGGCGGCCGTACGGGCGTCTCCCGCGAGGACGAGACACTGGCCGCCTAGGCCCGCATCCCGCGGGAAGCGGGAGCGTCCCGGCGGCGGGCGGTGTCGTCAGGCGACGAGCCCCCACACGAGTGCGGCCAGGACGGTGAGCGCGGCGACGGGCAGTATCACGTCACGCACCCGCGCCAGCCGCTCCTCGACGCCGCGCCCTCCTCCTGCGGAGCCGGCCGGTCGAGGGCTCTGCGAGAGGTGCAGGGCGGCACACCACTCGCACGGCGGTGCGGTCTCGTCCGGCCAGTGGGCTCCCGCCGCTCGGGCGTGGGCCACCCCGACCGGGTCGGTTTCCTTGAGGGGCATGCCAGGACAACGGTGCGGCACGGGCACCGGTACCGCTGTGGCGTCCTGCTGTGATGGTTTCGCGTCCGGACCGTGACCCGGCCGGTCCGGCCGTGGACGGAACAGAGCGTTCCTCGCACCCACAGTAGTTGCACGATCAACGACCGCCGGGCCCGGTGCTACGGTGCAGGTATGGCAGCCAAGACGGCCGGGGCGCGGCTCGAGGAACGCTGGCGGGAGATCCTCTCGGTGCACGCCCGCACGATGTGCGAGATCGACCGCGTGCTGCATCCGCACGGCCTGGGCGCGAGCGACTTCGAGGTGCTCGACATCCTGGTGGCCGAGGCGCCGGAGGAAGGCACCCAGTGCCGGGTGCAGAATCTGGTCGGCCGGGTCCATCTCAGTCAGAGCGCGTTGTCCCGCCTTATCGCCCGGCTGGAGAAGGACGGGCTGGTGGAGCGCTCCATGTGCGCCGAGGACCGGCGGGGTGTGTATGTCGCACTCACCCGCAAGGGGCGCGACCTGCACTCCGAGGTGCTGCCGCTGCAGCGGTCCGTGCTGGCCCGGATGCTGGGCGACCTCTAGCCGGAAACGGGCCGGCCCGGTCTCCCGCGGTGGCCGTGGGCGGGCCGGCTCCCGCTTTCCTAGTGACGGGCCAGCAGCGTGCGCACGCCGTCCGACGTGAGGGTCAGGCGGTGCTCCGAGCCGGCGTCGATGGAGAGCGACAGGTCGTCGGCCGGCCACTGCGCGGCGAGCGCGCCGAGCGGCACCATGCGGTAGCGCGAGACGTACGGCAGCAGGTCGGCCATCTCCAGTTCCGAGGTGAACACGGGCACCACCTGGCGCCCGCCCTGCTGCTCCAGTACCGGCAGGGCCAGCATCCCGGGGTCGGCGTCCGGCTCGTTCGCGTCGTCCGGTACCGGGACCAGTACGTCGCTGCCTGCGAGGGTGTCGAGCGCCGCCGTGTCCTCGGTGTTCTCGGCGAGCGCGTCCAGAGCCCGCTGGGCGGGCGTGACGGGGTGGTCGTTCGCGGGTGTTTCCATGGCACATTCCCTGGTAGCGGCGGTGGGGTGGAGGCCCGCGCGGTGATCGGCACGGGCACGGTTCAGCCACGCGTACCCGATCGCCCACGGCGCAATCATGTTCGACGAGCCGCGGCCGGACTGCGGCGTGCCCCCGGGCGGGGCCCTCGGGGAAGGTTGCGGCGCGTGGTGCGGGGTGTTTCGCTGGCGCGAGAGCCGAGTGCCGTGGCTGTCGGTGCACGTACCGCCGGAGGAAGGCATCGTCATGACCGTTGAGGCCTGTGTGGACGCCGTGCTGGCCGGGCTGGACGGCATCCGCTCCGACGTGGAGGACCTCTACCGCGACCTGCACGCCCACCCCGAGCTCGGCTTCCGGGAGCACCGCACCGCCGGGAGGGCGGCCGAGGCGCTGCGGGGGTACGGCTACCAGGTGACGGCGGGCATCGGCGGCACCGGTGTGACCGGAGTCCTCGCCCGCGGGGACGGCCCCACGGTGATGCTGCGCGCGGACATGGACGCGCTGCCGGTCCCGGAGGCGACCGGCCTGCCGTACGCGTCCACCGCCACCGCGACGGACGGCGACGGCGTCGAGCGGCCCGTGATGCACGCCTGCGGCCATGACGCGCACGTGGCCTGCATGGTCGGCTTCGCCCGGCTCATGGCGGCGGCGACCGATGCGTGGCGGGGCACGCTGATCGTGCTCTTCCAGCCGTCGGAGGAGAACGGCGACGGCGCCCGCGCGATGATCGAGGACGGTCTCACCGGGAAGGTGCCCCGGCCCGACGTGGTGCTGGCGCAGCACGTACTGCCGTATCCGGCCGGTCTGGTCGGCACCCGGGCCGGATCGTTCATGTCCGCCGCCGACAACCTGCGCGTCACCCTCCACGGCCGCGGCGGCCACGGGTCGATGCCGGAGGCGGCCGTCGACCCGGTCGTCATGGCGGCGATGTGCGTGGTGCGGCTCCAGACGGTCGTCTCGCGGGAGATCGCGGCGACCACGCCCGCCGTCGTGACGGTGGGCAGCATCCGGGCGGGGACCGGCCCGAACATCATTCCCGACCACGCCGTCCTCGAGCTGAACGTCCGCACCTACGATCCGGCCGTGCGCGAGCGCGTGCTGGCCACGATCGAGCGGATCGTCCGCGCGGAGGCCCGGGCGTCCGGCGCCCCGGCCGAGCCGACGGTCGAGCACCTGACGTCGTTCCCGCCCACGGTCAACGACGCCGCGGCCACGGCCACGGTGGCCGGCGCCTTCGCCGCCCGCTTCGGCGCCGACGCGCGGACGCTGGGACTCCAGACGGCCAGCGAGGACATGAGCGAGATCCCGGCGGCGTTCGGCGTGCCGTACACGTACTGGGGCATCGGCGGGACCGCGCCGGAGCTGTACGCCGACGCGGAGCGCCGCGGGACCGTGCAACGGGACGTGCCGCACAACCACAGCCCGGCGTTCGCCCCGGTCCTCCAGCCCACGCTGGACACGGGCGTGCGGGCGCTGACCACGGCCGCGCTCGCCTGGCTGGCGGCCGGCGGCGGGCCGGACCGGGCGTGATCCGGTACTCATCTGATCGACCGGGGGCCCACTTGATCGATCAGAGAAGCGGTCGGGTTAGCATATGAGCGCCGCCTAGCTCGAAAGATAAGAGACGTGACTGTCAACGACGACTCGTTCACCAATTGGAAGAACCGCGAGGAGATCGCGGAATCGATGATCCCGATGATCGGGAAGCTGCACCGCGAGCGGGACGTCACCGTCCTGCTGCACAGCCGCTCCCTGGTGAACAAGTCGGTGGTCAGCATCCTCAAGACGCACCGCTTCGCCCGGCAGATCGCCGGTGCGGAGCTGTCGGTCACCGAGACGCTCCCCTTCGTCCAGGCCCTCACCGCGCTCGACCTCGGTCCCTCCCAGATCGACATCGGCATGCTGGCCGCGACCTACAAGGCCGACGACCGCGGCCTGTCGGTGGCGGAGTTCACCGCCGAGGCCGTCGCCGGTGCCACCGGCGCCGACAAGATCGACCGCCGTGAGCCGCGCGACGTCGTGCTGTACGGCTTCGGCCGCATCGGCCGGCTCGTCGCCCGCCTGCTCATCGAGAAGGCCGGTTCGGGCAACGGTCTACGGCTGCGTGCCATCGTCGTCCGGGGCGGTGGCGACCAGGATCTCGTCAAGCGGGCCTCGCTGCTGCGCCGCGACTCGGTGCACGGCCAGTTCCAGGGCACGATCACCGTCGACGAGGACACCAGCACGATCGTCGCCAACGGCAACGCGATCAAGGTGATCCACGCCGACGACCCGACGCAGGTCGACTACACGGCGTACGGCATCAAGAACGCCATCCTCATCGACAACACCGGCAAGTGGCGTGACCGCGAGGGCCTGTCGAAGCACCTGCGCCCCGGCATCGACAAGGTCGTGCTGACCGCGCCGGGCAAGGGCGACGTCCCGAACATCGTGCACGGCGTCAACCACGACACCATCAAGCCGGACGAGCAGATCCTGTCCTGCGCGTCCTGCACCACCAACGCGATCGTGCCGCCGCTGAAGGCGATGGCCGACGAGTACGGTGTGCTGCGCGGCCACGTGGAGACCGTCCACTCGTTCACCAACGACCAGAACCTGCTGGACAATTACCACAAGTCGGACCGCCGTGGCCGGTCGGCGCCGCTGAACATGGTCATCACCGAGACCGGTGCCGCCTCCGCCGTCGCCAAGGCGCTCCCGGACCTCAAGGCGAAGATCACCGGCAGCTCGATCCGCGTCCCGGTGCCGGACGTCTCGATCGCGATCCTCAACCTCCAGCTGGCCCGCGAGACCACCCGCGAGGACGTCCTCGACCACCTGCGCGAGGTGTCGCTGACCTCGCCGCTCAAGCGGCAGATCGACTTCATCAGCGCCCCCGACGCGGTCTCCAGCGACTTCATCGGCTCGCGCCACGCCTCGATCGTCGACGCAGGCGCGCTCAAGGTCGAGGGCGACAACGCCATCCTCTACCTCTGGTACGACAACGAGTTCGGCTACTCCTGCCAGGTCGTCCGCGTCGTCCAGCACGTCTCCGGGGTGGAGTACCCGACCTACCCGGCCCCGGCGGTCTGATCCACGAGCACCCCGACCGGCACGAGTACGCGCGAGGGGCGGCGGGACCCGGAGG
>NZ_JBHXFL010000095.1:0-5572 GCF_042724095.1 Streptomyces sp. NPDC127100 | reverse complement strand
GGGTGAGGGGTGGGCGTTCGGCGTTTTGGGGCGCTGTTCGTTCGTCAGCGGCCCTGGAGTGCCTTCACGTTGTCGCCGAAGGTCCAGTTCTTCGAGCCGTCCCAGTTGAGGGACCAGGTCATCAGGCCCTTGAGGGAGCCGTTGTAGCGGTTCCAGGCCTGGGCCACCAGGGACGGCGACATGTGGCCGCCGCCCGCGCCGGGTTGGGCGGGCAGGCCCGGGACCTGCTTGTCGTACGGCACCCGGATCGTGGTGCCCTGGATCACCAGGCCCTTGTTCAGGCAGTCGGTCTGGGCGGTGAAGCCCTGCACCGTGCCGGCCGCGTAGGAGTCACCGGAACAGCCGTACATGCTGCCGTTGTAGTACTGCATGTTCAGCCACCACAGGCGGCCGTTGTCGGCGTACTTCTTGATGACCGGCAGGTACGCGCCCCAGATCGAGCCGTAGACGATGCTGCCGCCGGTGACGTAGGCGGTCTCCGGGGCCATGGTGAGGCCGAAGTTCGACGGCATCCGGGCGAGGACGCCGTCGATGACGCGGATCAGGTTGGCCTGGGACGTGGAGAGCTGGTTGACGTTGCCGCTGCCCGTCAGGCCCGTCTCGATGTCGATGTCGATGCCGTCGAAGTTGTACCTCTTCAGGATCGGCACGATCG
The DNA here is from genome assembly GCF_042724095.1 of Streptomyces sp. NPDC127100. Taxonomy (NCBI): domain Bacteria; kingdom Bacillati; phylum Actinomycetota; class Actinomycetes; order Kitasatosporales; family Streptomycetaceae; genus Streptomyces; species Streptomyces sp. NPDC127100. The sequence goes on along the minus strand of NZ_JBHXFL010000095.1, from coordinate 4,917 downwards.
TGTCGACGAAGCGGTCGGCGACGGCGGTGGAGTTGAGGTCGATGCCGGCCGTCGCGCCGCCGATGGAGAGCAGGATCGTCTGCCCGGCCGCCTTCGCCGCGCACATCTCCGCGGGCGTCGCCACCTTCACGCCCGTGTCCATGCCGTCCTCCCACAGGGCCGTTCCGTCGGAGCGGATGACCGGGAAGGCCGCGTTGAGCACGTTGTAACCGTGGGCGGCGATGCGGGAGTCGGTGATCGGGGTCCAGCCGAAGGGCGGGTGGACGCCGTTGGCGGCGCCGTCCCAGTTCTCCCAGTAGCCCTGGAGGACCTTCCCGGCGGGCTTCGACTTCACGGCGCAGGTGTCGGCCGCGGGCGCGGCGGACGAGGTGGTGGCCGTCAGGGGGACGAGGACGGCGGCGGCCGCCGCCGCGGCGGCGAACAGGCGGAGTCGGTGACGGAACATGCGGCTTGCCTCCTGTGTGGGGTGAGGTGGCGCTGGCATGACAATCCTCTGGTCCAGACCATTCGTCAACGCCCCCGATCCGTTCGCCACCCACCGGGTCCCGTCCGGGCCGGTCCGGACGGGACCTCACCGCTCGCGACGCCCGCGCCGGCCCACGCGCCACGTGCCGCCTGCCGCTAGCCGTCCGCCGCCTCAGCCGGTCGTCCGCGGCAGCCGCAGGCTCAGCAACCCCGTCAGCGCCACCGCCGCCAACTGCACCAGCAGCGTCGTCACCAGCGCGTCCCGCATGCCCAGGCTCGGCACCAGAGTCAGGAACAGCGTGCCGAGGACGGCCACCCCGAGCGTCAGGGACGACTGCTGCGTCGTCATCATGACGCCGCTGCCGACACCCGCACGGGCGGGCGGCACCTCCGACAGGACGATCCGGAAGATCACGGGGAGCTGGAGCGCCTGCCCGGCCCCGGCGACCGCCGCGCCCGGCAGCAGCTCGACCGGGCCGAGGTCCGGCCAGGAACGCCAGGCGGCCAGCGCCATCAGGGCCAGGCCCGCGCCCTGGAGCACGGCACCCGCCGGCACGACCCGGGTGCCGTACCGGGCGACCAGCCGGGGCCCGGCGAGGGAGACGAAGAAGAACACCACCGCCAGCGGTGCCAGTGCCGTCCCCGCCGCCACCGGACCGAGGCCCGCGCCCTGCTGGAGGGCGACCGCGACGACGAACATGAAACCGCTGAAGCCGACCGAGAACGGCACGATCAGCAGCAGCCCCCGCCGCAGCGAGACGATCGCGAACAGGCTCGGCGGCACCAGCGGCGTACGGCCCGCGCGGTCCGCCCGGCGCTCCACCGCGTAGAACGCCGCCGCGGCGAACGGGAACGCGGTCAGCGACAGCCACGTCCACAGCGGCCAGCCCGCCGCCCGGCCCTCGGTGAGCGGGACGAGCAGGGTCAGGAGCGAGGCGGCCAGCAGCACCGTGCCGGGGCCGTCCACCGGCTCCGGGCGCGCCGAGCGGGTCTCCGGGACCGTGCGGACGGCCAGCAGCAGGCCCACCAGCACGACCGGGACGTTCACCAGGAAGACGGAACGCCAGCCGGTGCCCGCGATGTCGGCGGCCACCAGGAGGCCGCCCAGGATCTGCCCGGCCACCATCGACAGGCCGGCCGTGGCCCCGTACAGGCTCATGGCCCGGGCCCGGCGGGGACCGGAGGTGGTCGCCTGGATGGTGGCCAGCACCTGCGGCAGCATCGCGGCGGCCGAGGCGCCCTGCGCCACCCGCGCCGCCACCAGCGTCCAGGCGTCCGGCGCCAGGCCGCACGCCAGCGAGGTCAGGCCGAAGGCGGCCATGCCGCCCAGGAACAGCCGCCGCCGGCCGAACAGGTCGCCGAGCCGCCCGCCGAGGACGAGCAGGACGGCGTACGCCACCCCGTATCCGGCGACGACGAGTTCGAGGACCGCCTCCCCGGCCGAGAGGTCGGTGCCGATGGTGGGCAGGGCGACGTTGACGATGAAGAAGTCGACGAGGGGGAGCGCCGCGGCCAGCAGCACCGTGAACAGCCCGGGGCCGCCGAGCGCGGGCGGCGCCGGGGCCGCCGGGCGGACGGGACGTGAAGTGATGGTTTCGGTCACGGAGTCGAGACTGCGGCGCCCTCCCGGCCGGTACCAGAGTCTCCTGATCCTGGTAGCGGGAGCACCTGGCAACAGGATCCGGCGCACGGCACCCTGGAGGCATGACGACGACGGCCCGTGAGGGCACGCGGGCGGCGGCCGCGCCGAGGACGGACCGGGAACCGGGGCCCCCTCAGGCCGCGTCGCGGGTCCGGCGGCACGAACTCGCCGCCTTCCTGCGCAGCCGCCGCGAACGCATCGCCCCCGAGCAGGTCGGGCTGCCCCGCGGCCGCCGGCGCCGCACACCGGGGCTGCGCCGCGAGGAGGTCGCCCAGCTCTCGGCCGTCGGCGTCACCTGGTACACGTGGCTCGAGCAGGCCCGGGACATCCAGGTCTCCGTGCAGGTCCTCGACGCCCTCGCCCGCGCGCTGCTGCTCGACCCGACCGAACGCGCCCACCTCTTCCAGCTCGCCGGGGCCGTCGACCCGGCGCCCGCGACCGACTGCCCGTCGGTCACCCCGGCGCTGCGCGCCCTGCTGGAGCAGTTCGAGCCGTATCCGGCGTGCGTGCAGAACAGCCGGTACGACATCCTCGCCCACAACCGCACCTACGGGCTGCTGCTGTGCGACCTGGACGCGGTGCCGCCGGAGGACCGCAACTGCATGGTCCTGTCCTTCACCCACGACGACTGGCGGTCGTCCATCGTCCACCTGGAGGAGACGCAGCGGCTGATGGCCGCCCGGTTCCGCGCCACGATGGCCGGTCATCTCACCGAGCCCGCCTGGAAGATGCTGCTGGAGCGGCTGCGGTCGGAGTCCGCCGAGTTCCGGGAGGCCTGGGAGCGGTACGAGGTGGTCGCCCACCGCAGCAAGCGCAAGGAGTTCGTCAACCGGTACGTGGGCCGGATCGGCCTCGACCACACCGACCTGTGGCTCGGACCGGAGCCGGGGCCCCGCATGGTCACGTACGCACCGGCCGACGAGACCTCGCGGGAGCGACTGGAGAAGCTGCACGCGATCGCCCTGGAGCGCGGGGGCACGTCGCCGGGATGACCGCCCGAGGTGCGGGAACCCGGGGATATGCGGAAGGTGATGTTCCCAGGGTTTCGTCGGTTCGCACAGGGCGAGGACAGTCATGGCTGAGCAGAAGTCGGCGCAGACGCTACCGCGGCCGTTGCACGCGGCCGCCTCGGCGCTGCGGAAGGTGCCGGGCGCCGGGACGGTCGGCCGGGCGGCCGAGGGGGTGCTGGACAGGATCGGGGCCGTGTCGCCGCGCGGGCGGCGACTGGTCGTGTACACCGGTGCCGGGGTGGCGGGCGTCGCCGGTTTGGTGGAGTGGCCGGTGGCGATCACGGGAGCGGCGGTGGCATGGCTGACCCGGCCCCGGCAACAGGAGACCCCACCGCCGGAGGCGGGTGCCGCCGACGGGGGCGCGGCGGTGACGTCCGGCGGGCGTGCCGCGGTGGGCGCGGGCGCCTCAGGCGGGCGTGCGGCGGTGGCGCCCGGCGGGCATGCGGCGGCGGGGACCGCGGCGGCGAGGAAGAACGCCGCGAGGAGGACCACGACGAGGAGCGCGGCCACGGAGGCCGGCGCCACGAGGAAGAGCGCGGCGGCGAAGAGCGTCGCGGCCAAGAGGGTCGCGAGCAAGTCGGCCGCGGCCAGGACGGTCGCGAACAGGGCGGCCGCGGCGAGGCGGGCCGGGACCGGACCGGCCGCGGCGAGCGGTTTGGCCGGAGCGGGCACGGCGAAGTCGGCGGCGGGTGGACCGGCGGGGGTCAAGTCGGCCGCCACGAGGACGCCTTCGAGCGGGCCGGCCGGGACGAAGCCGGCCGGCACCACGTCCACGGCAAGGGGGTCGGCCGGGGCCGGAGCGGGTGCGGGGACGGCGGCGCAGAAGAGCACCGCGACCAAGGCCGCCGCTCGGAAGGCCGTGACGGCGAAGACCACCGCGACCAAGGTCGCCGCGCAGAAGGGCACCGCGAGCGGGACCGCCGTGCGGAAGGGCACGGCGAGCGGCACCACCGCGCGGAAGAGCACCGCGACCAAGATGGCGGCGAAGACGGGCTCCGCGACCGGGACCGCGGCGCGGAAGTCGGCCGCTGTGAGGGACGTCGCGGCGAAGGCCGTCTCGGCCGGGACGGCCGCGCAGCAGAGCGCCGCGGCCCGGTCCGCGGCGCAGAAGGCCGTCGCCCGGAAGAGCACCGCGACCAAGGCCGCCGCCCAGAAGGCCACCACCAGCGGCCCCGCCGCGCGGAAGTCGGCCGCTGGGAAGACCGACGCGGCGACGACCGCCTCGACGGGGACCGCCGCGCGGAAGGCCGCCGCCGCGAAGACCGACGCGGCGAAGACCGCCTCGACGGGGACCGCTGCCCGGAAGTCGGCCGCTGGGAAGACCGACGCGGCGAAGGCCGCTTCGACCGGGGCCGCCGCGCGGAAGACTGATGCGGCGAAGGCCGCTTCGACCGGGGCCGCCGCGCGGAAGGCTGCCGCTGGGAAGGCCGACGCGGCGAAGGCCGCTTCGACGGGGACCGCTGCCCGGAAGGCTGCCGCTGGGAAGGCCGATGCGGCGAAGGCCGCTTCGACGGGGGCCGCCGCGCGGAAGGCTGCCGCCGCGAAGACCGACGCGGCGAAGAACACCCCCTCCGCGAAGGGCGCCGCAGGCACCCGCGGCGCGGGCGGTGGTTCCGCGTCGCGCGGTCGGCGCGCGGGCTGAGAGGCAGCGATGGCCGGTGGACTCCTGACGCGTTCCACGGGCGCCGTCGCCGGGATCGTCCTGGCCGGTCCCCGCCTTGTCGCGCGCGGCACCGCCCCCGCGGTGGGCGCCGCGGCCGGCGCGGTCGCGGGCACCGCACGGGCCGGCGTGCGCGGCGC
>NZ_JBHXFL010000094.1:0-6815 GCF_042724095.1 Streptomyces sp. NPDC127100 | reverse complement strand
CCGGCCCCCACGGGCGTCCCCCGGCGGCTCACGCCTCCGCCGCGGCCTCCTCGATCTCGTCCCCGGAGTCGTCGTACACGGCGTCGTCCGCGACCTCGTCCTCGGGGACGAAGCCCGCCAGCCACTCCTCCAGCTCCGCACGCAGACGCACCGTCGCGCCCAGCTGGCACAGCACGCCGATGGTGCTCAGCGTCACCCGGTGGATCAGCAGATAGGCCGGGGGCAGATTGAGCTGCTTGGCCAGCTGGTAGGCGGGGGAGCGGGGATCGGCGATCCGGGCCGCCTGGCTGCGCATCCAGCCGCGGGTGAAGGTGAACTCGTCGACCCGGGCCGGCTCGATGATCGGCAGGAGGTAGTCGAGGACGGCGTCGGGATCCAGCTCTATCGACTCCTTGACGAAGCCCTCCGCGCGGAGCATCTCGTAGACGGCCTCCGCCGAGCCGTCCAGCGTCATCCGCAGCGCCTCGCCGATGGGCTCCGGCAGTCCGCCCGGGAGGCGGTCGACCGTGCCGAAGTCCAGCACACCCAGCCGCCAGTCGTCCTCGCCCTCCGGCCCGCCGGGCAGCAACCGGAAGTTGCCCGGGTGCGGGTCGGCGTGCAGCAGACCGGTGCGGGCCGGACCCGAGAACAGGAAGTGGGCCAGGAGCTGGCCGGCCCGGTTCCGCTGCTCCGGCGTGCCGTCCGCGATGACCTCCGACAGCGGGATGCCGTCGATCCACTCGGTGATCAGGACCTGCTCGCACTCGTGGACCACGTCCGGCACCACGATGTCCGGGTCGTCCGCGAACTCCTCGGCGTGGGCGCGCTGCGCCTGCGCCTCCAGGTCGTAGTCCAGCTCCTCCGAGACCCGGTCCTTCAACTCCGTGATCAGTGGCTTGATGTCCATGCCCGGCACGAGCGGGCCCAGGAGACGGGCGAAGCGGCTGAGCTGGTTCAGGTCCGACAGCAGGGCCTCGCCGGCGCCCGGGTACTGCACCTTGACGGCCACCTCACGGCCGTCGTGCCACACCGCCCGGTGCACCTGGCCGATCGAGGCCGCCGCGGCGGGCTTGTCCTCGAACTCCAGGAACAGGCCGGGCCAGTCCTCGCCGAGCCGCTGCGCGAGCACGGAGTGCACCGTGCGCGTCGGCATCGGGGGCGCGGCCTCCTGGAGCTTGGTCAGCGCGGCCCGGTAGGGGCCGGCGACCTCCTCCGGCAGCGCCGACTCGAAGACGGACAGGGCCTGCCCGAACTTCATCGCCCCGCCCTTCAGCTCGCCGAGCACCTTGAACAGCTGCTCCGCGGTGCGCTGCTGGAGCTGCTGGCCGACGATCTCCGCGGACTCACCCACGATCCGCTTGCCCAGTCCCCACGTCGCCCGCCCGGCGAAGCCGAGCGGGAGCGCGGCGAGCTTGGCGGTCCGGGTGACCGCCTTCCGGGGAAGATCAGACATGCGCCCTCCAAGTCCCAGCCGGCCGCGCCGCCTCTGCCTCACGGCGTACTTCGACTGACGGCCATTGCCCAGCCATTGTCGCGCGCCGGCCCCCGTTCCCGGAGGTGTGTTCCTGCTTACCTTTCCGGGCGGCCCCGCACGGGCACGCGGGGTGCGGCCGCACCGGCCGCGCGCGCCACCGCAGCGCGGGCAGCGAGACCTCCCACCGCGCGCCGGCACTGGAGGGCGTGCGGCCGTCGAGAAGGGCGAGGGCGTGGGCCGCCGCCAGCCCGGCGACGGTCGTGGCCAGCGTCAGGTCACAGGGCGGCACCTGGCGCTGCCGGCCGGAGCGCCACTGGGCGACCAGCCGCGGCCAGGTGGCGTCGCGGTCGGTGCGGTCCGCGTGAAGGCAGCCGGCGCAGCCCGTCTCGCCGGGCAGGACGAGGGGGCCGACGACGCCGGTCCCCTCCACGACCCCGGCGTACAGGTGGGGTGTGCCCGATGCCATGAGGGACTCGGCGTGGGCCGGGTCGGGCGTGTGCGACGCGACGTCGTCGCGCGGGGCGAGGACCACCAGGGAGAGGCCCGGACCGCCGTCCTCCGGCGGTGCCGCCGGGACGCGGCGCGGCGGCCGGTCCGGCGCGGCCCGGCGCACGGCCCGCCGGGACGCCTCGTCGCGGCGGTCGCCGACGGCCTCGGCGGGCAGCCCGCCCGGGGCGACGTCCCAGGGCTCGACGCGTCCGGTGTCCCGCACGTCGACCTCGCCGACGCCGGAGCCCGACAGCAGGCAGGCCAGCACGGCGCCCACCCGGCCCGCGCCCCGCACCCGTACCCGCATCGCGCGCCGGGCGGCCAGGTGCCGGATCGCGTCCCCCGGCCGGGAGGTCGTCAGGGACAGGGACGCGAGGTCGGGGCGGAGCCGGTCGAGCACCTCCTTCTTCTCCCGCAGGGCGTCGGCGGCCGGCCCGCCGCCCCGGGAGTCGTCGAGGAGCCCGGCCCCCGCCAGCCGCTCCACCAGCCGGTCGACATGGCCGTCCGGCAGGTCCATGCGGCGTCCCTCCTCGCGCAGGAGCGCCGGTCCGCGGGTGCCGTTGAGCAGCTCCAGGAAGCTGCCCGTCGCCGTGTCCACCGGGCGGAGCGTCAGCGCGTGCGCCGGCGTCATCCCGAACTGCACGGTGTTGAGATCGCGCCAGCCGCGCCTGAGCGCGGGCTTCACCATCGGATGCATGACCGAACCCCCGTTACTCCTCGAACGTCCCCGTGCGCCGGCGGTGACGGGCCGTGTGGTGGCTGTGGGCCCGGTCACACGTCCGCCGGCGACTGCCAGCATGCACAAAATCGCCGTGGGGCGTCGAAAGTTGTCCACAGGCGGTGGGTGTTCGTCGTACAAGCGGTCGAGCGGATCGGCGCGGAACCGTCCCGGAGCCGGGACTTCCCCGTGCGCAGCGGGTAACGTCGGGGCGTGTCCGCCGACCCACTGCACCGCGCCGGAGCGCCCCAGCGCACGCCGACGAGTCCGCCGCCGAGCGGCACGGGGGCCGGCGCGATCGAGGTGCGCAGGAGCACCCGTCGACGCCGGACGGTCTCCGCGTACCGCGAGGGCGACCGCACCGTCGTGCTGATCCCCGCCCGGATGTCCGAGGCGGAGGAGCGGCGCTGGGTGGCCGTCATGCTGGACAAGCTGGCCGCCCAGGAGAGCAAGCGCGTCCTCGGCGACACCGAGCTGGCCGAGCGCGCCCGGCGGCTGTCGGACCAGTACTTCGACGGCCGGGCCCGGCCCGACTCGGTGCGCTGGGTCACCAACCAGAACACGCGCTGGGGCTCCTGCACCCCGGCCGAGGGCAGCATCCGCCTCTCGCACCGCCTCCAGGGCATGCCCGAGTACGTCGTCGACTACGTACTCCTGCACGAGCTGGCCCATCTGCTCGTCCCCGGGCACGGCCCACGCTTCTGGCGGCTGCTGGAGGCGTACCCGCGGACCGAGCGGGCCCGGGGCTACCTCGAGGGCGTGGTCGCCGCCGACCGGCTGCCGCACGTGCCCGGCGCCAGGAGCGAGTGACAGGCCCTGCAAGTGGTCCGGTACGGGCCGGCGCGGGTTCTGTACCGGGTCTGTACCGGCATCGTCCGGTGTCAGGGTTTGCCGTTAGCCTGACGCGACGCACTCGCATTCGGATGGGGGACGGTCGTAACGCATGGCCAGGGAATTCCAACGCGGCCACAAGGCCAGGATCAGTGACCTCACCGCGGGCACGGATCTGTACGTAGGCGTGCAGATCTCCGGCCCCGGACTGAGCTTCGACATCAGCTGCTTCGGACTCGACGCCGACGAACGGCTCTCCGACGACCGGTACTTCGTGTTCTTCAACCAGCCGAAGACCCCCGAGGAGGCCGTCCAGCTCCTGGGTGCGCAGGCGGGCGACACCGAGTCCTTCCGGGTCACCCTGGACAGGATCCCGTCGCACATCCAGAAGCTGTCCTTCACGGCGACGATCGACGGCGCCGGGCAGATGTCGCAGGTCGGCCCCGGATACATCCGGATCGTGGCGGGCGGCGAGGAGGTCGCCCGGTACCCGTTCAGCGGGTCGGAGTTCTCCACCGAGCGTGCGGTGATGCTGGGCGACTTCTACCTGAAGGACGTGTGGCGCTTCGCCGCCGTGGGGCAGGGGTTCGACGGCGGTCTCGAGGCGCTGCTGAGGAACTTCGGCGGCGAGGTGGCCGAGGACGAGGCTCCCGCGCCGCAGCAGCCGCAGGCCGGGGGCGCCGCTCCCGGCTTCGCCCCGCCCGCCCAGGCCTCGGCGCCCCCGGCCTTCGGTGCCCCCGCGTCCGCCCCCACCTCCACCCCCACTCCCTCTCCGGCCCCGGCGCCCGCCCCCGCGCCGCAGGGCTTCGCCCCGCCGCCCGGAGCCACGCCGCCCCCGGCGCCCGCGCCCAACGTGCACGCCGCGCCGACCATCGTCGCGCCCCTGCACACCCCGTCCGGCGGCTCCCCGGTGCCGCCCCCGGCCCCGGCGCCCGCGCCGTACGGCCAGCCCGGCCACCAGCAGCCGTACGGCCAGGTGCCCGGCCAGACCGCCCCACCGCCCCCCGGTTACGGGCAGCCCCCGGCCCCCCAGGCCCCGCCCCCGCCGCCCGGCTACGGGCAGCAGGCCCCGCCGCCCCCCGGCTACGGGCAGCAGGCACCCTACGGCGCCCCCCAGAACGCGCCGCAGGCCATGCCCCAGGGCGCCCCGCAGGGCCCCGGTGTGGCCGCCGCGCTCCAGCAGTACCGGGAGACGGCGACCGGGCAGCGCTGGACCCAGCAGAACAAGAAGCTGGTCCGCGTGGACCTCGGTGCCGAGGGACAGCCCGTCCTGGCCCGGCAGGGCAGCATGGTGCTCTACCAGGGCAAGGTCGACTTCAGCTACAAGGGCGCCGGATTCGCCGGCCGCATCGTGGGCAACGCGACCGGCCAGGAGATGCAGCTGATGCGCTGCTCGGGCAAGGGACAGGTGTTCCTCGCCGACAACTCCGCGATGCTCCACCCCATCGAGCTCCAGGGCGACGCCGTGTGCGTCTCCGCCGAGAACGTGCTCGCCTTCGACGAGAGCCTCCAGTACGAGGTCCGCCGCATCGAGGGACACGGCATCCCCGGCGGCGCGCTGTTCACGATGCAGTTCCAGGGCACCGGCACGATCGTCGTCAAGACCCACGGAGTGCCCGTGGTGCTGCCGGTCACGCCCACGACGTTCGCCGACTGCAACGCCGTGGTCGCCTGGTCGGCCGCCGCCCAGGTCGTCGTCTCCAGCCAGGTGCGGATGCGCCGCAACGCCTACGCCGGCGACACGGGCGAGAGCGTCAACCTGCAGTTCCGGGCGGCCCCCGGCAACTTCGTCGTCGTCCAGCCGTACGAGATCTGAGGGAGAGCCCGACATGAACCAGCCGCTCGCGGGCTACGCCCCCGCACCGGTCACCGCCCGCATGGAGAACCACGGCAACCACATGCTGAAGGTCGCCATGCAGACCGGGCACGACCTCTTCGCGCGCGTGGGCTCGATGGTCGCCTACGAGGGCTTCGTCCAGTACGAACCCAACCCGCCGGCCGTGCGCCAGATCGCCAAGGACTGGATGACCGGCGAGGGCGCGCCCCTGATGAAGTGCTCCGGCGACGGACTGCTCTACCTCGCCGACTACGGCGCGAACGTCGTCGTGATCAACCTCAACGGCGACGGGATCAGCGTCAACGCCACGAACCTGCTCGCCTTCGACGCCCACCTCACCTGGGGCGTCGAGCGGGTCAAGGGACTGGCGAAGTTCGCCGGGCAGGGCCTGTGGAACACGAGGATCTCCGGCCAGGGCTGGGTCGCGCTGACGTCCCGGGGCAAGCCGATCGTCGTCGACTGCGGCGGCGGCGAGGACGAGACGTACGTCGACCCCGACGCGCTCGTCGCCTGGTCCCCGAACCTCAAGGTGAAGGGCAAGCGCAGCTTCAAGGCGCAGTCGCTGATCGGCCGCGGCAGCGGCGAGGCCTACCAGATGGCCTTCTCCGGTCAGGGCATCGTCGTCGTCCAGCCCAGCGAGGACAGCACCGACCGTCTCCGGGTCCGGGGCTGAGGGGGAGCCAGAACATCATGCAGAGCCCGCTTTTCGCGTACAACGACCAGCAGACCCAGGAACGCTGGAGCCTGCAGAACAAGCACATGCTCCGCGTCGCCCTGGACGGCCACGACGACGTGCTCGCCCGCAAGGGCACGATGGTCGCCTACCAGGGCCTCGTCGAGTTCGACGCCGAGTACCAGAGCAACAGCCAGTCACGCGCGCGTGCGCACACCGGTGAGGGCCTGGACCTGATGCGCTGCCACGGGCAGGGCACGGTCTACTTCGCCAACCTCGCCCAGTACATCCACGTGATGGAGGTCGAGCAGGACGGTCTCACCGTGGACAGCAGCTACGTCCTGGCCATGGACTCCTCCCTGCACCACGAGGTCATCGCCGTCGACAGCCTGTACGGCATCTCCGGCTCGGGGAAGTACCAGCTCAACATCACCGGGCGGGGCAGGGTCGCCCTGATGACCTCGGGCGCCCCGCTGCTGATGCAGGTGACGCCCGACAAGTACGTCAACTGCGACGCGGACGCCATCGTCGCCTGGTCGACGGCACTGCGCGTGCAGATGCAGGCGCAGACGCACTCCTCCGGGGTGTGGCGGCGCCGCGGCACCACCGGCGAGGGGTGGGAGCTCAGCTTCATGGGCAGCGGCTTCGCGCTCGTGCAGCCCAGCGAGCTGCTGCCGCCGCAGAACGCCCAGATCGGATCGGGACTGGCCGCGCAGTACGGCATGGGACAGCAGGGTGCCCGGGGCCAGAACCAGGGCAACGTCTGGAGCTGACCGGGTGACCCGGCGGTACGGCGAGGGGCGACCGCCCGTGC
>NZ_JBHXFL010000093.1:3903-7249 GCF_042724095.1 Streptomyces sp. NPDC127100 | reverse complement strand
TTCCCGGGTGGTGTGCGGACGCCGGAGGAGCTGTGGCGGCTCCTCGACCGAGGTACGGATGCCATGGCAGGATTCCCCGACGACCGCGGCTGGGACATCGAGGCACTCTACGAACCCGGCTCCGAGACGCCGGGCAAGATCCATGCCCGTGAGGGTGGATTCCTTTACGACGCCGGTGACTTCGATCCTGGGTTCTTCGGTATTTCGCCGCGTGAGGCGTTGGCGATGGACCCGCAGCAGCGGTTGCTGTTGGAGACGTCGTGGGAGGCGCTGGAGCGTGCGGGTATCGACCCGGCGTCGGTGCGCGGCAGCCAGACCGGTGTCTTCGCCGGGATCATGCACCACGACTACGGTCTCTTGCAGGGCCCCGACGGCACACCCGGCTCGCCCAGCCCCGGCAGTATCGCTTCGGGGCGGATCTCCTACACGTTCGGTCTCGAGGGACCTGCGGTGACGGTGGACACGGCGTGTTCGTCGTCGTTGGTGGCGTTGCATCTGGCGGTGCAGTCGCTGCGGCAGGGGGAGTGTTCGCTGGCGTTGGCCGGTGGTGTGACGGTGATGGCGACGCCGGCGTTGTTCGTGGAGTTCAGCCGTCAGCGGGGTCTTGCTCCCGACGGCCGGTGCAAGGCGTTCGCGTCGGGTGCGGATGGCACCGGGTTCTCCGAGGGTGCCGGGATGCTGCTGCTGGAGCGGCTGTCGGACGCGCGGCGCAACGGGCACCGGGTGCTGGCGGTCGTGCGGGGTTCGGCTGTCAATCAGGATGGTGCGAGCAATGGTCTGACGGCGCCGAACGGTCCGTCGCAGCAGCGGGTGATCAGGGCCGCGCTGGCCAATGCCGGGCTGTCGGCCGCCGAGGTCGATGCGGTGGAGGCGCACGGCACGGGCACGAAGCTGGGCGACCCGATCGAGGCGCAGGCGTTGCTGGCCACCTACGGCCAGGACCGTCCGGAGGACCGGCCACTGCGGCTCGGCTCGATCAAGTCGAACATCGGGCACACCCAGGCCGCGGCGGGGGTCGCGGGTGTGATGAAGATGGTGCTCGCGATGCGGCACGGCACGCTGCCCCGCACCCTGCACGTCGACGAGCCTTCCCCGCAGGTGGACTGGTCCGCTGGTGCCGTGGAACTGCTGACCGACGTCGCTCCGTGGCCGGAGGGTGAGGCACCTCGCAGGGCGGGCGTGTCCTCGTTCGGCATCAGCGGCACCAACGCGCACGTGATCCTGGAGCAGGCTCCGGCTGTCGAAGAGGAACCCACCAGCGAGCACTCGCCGGTGGTGGTGCCGTGGGTGGTGTCGGGGAAGTCCGAGGCCGTGTTGCGGGCGCAGGCCGGGCGACTGGCCGAGTGTGTGCGTGAGGCCGAGCTTGCGCCGGTGGATGTGGGTTGGTCGTTGGTGTCGGCGCGGTCGGTGTTCGAGCACCGTGCCGTCGTGCTGGACGGTTTGAACGGTTTGGGGGTGCTGGCCGAGGGTGGTGAGTCCGCGGGTGTGGTGCGGGGGCAGGTGGTGCCGGGTCGGTTGGCGGTGCTGTTCTCGGGTCAGGGCAGTCAGCGGGTTGGGATGGGCCGGGAGTTGTATGAGGCCTTCCCGGTCTTCGCCGAAGCCTTCGACGAGGTGTGCGCGGCGTTCGACGGTCTGTTGAAGCGGCCGTTGCGTGAGGTGGTCTTCACCGATGACGACGGGGTGCTGGACGCGACGGAGTTCACGCAGTGTGCTCTGTTCGCGGTCGAGGTGGCGTTGTTCCGGTTGGTGTCGTCGTGGGGTGTGCGTCCTGATGTGGTGGGCGGGCATTCCATCGGCGAGCTGGCTGCTGCCCATGTGGCCGGTGTGTGGTCCCTCGAGGATGCGTGTGTGCTGGTGGCGGCGCGTGGCCGGTTGATGCAGGCGTTGCCCGAGGGTGGGGCGATGCTGGCGGTGGAGGCCGAGGAGTCGGTGGTCCGGGCTGCGCTGGCAGACCGTGACGGTGTGGATGTCGCGGCGGTCAACGGTCCCACTGCTGTGGTCGTCTCCGGTTCTGAGGAAGTGATCGCGGGGCTGGAGGAGTTGTGGCGGGGTGAGGGTCGGCGGGTGCGTCGGCTGCGGGTCTCGCATGCGTTCCATTCGCCGTTGATGGAGCCGATGCTGGCCGAGTTCCGCGAGGTCGCCCGGTCGGTTGCCTATGAGGCGCCGAAGCTGGCGGTTCTGTCGAACGTGACGGGTGGGCTGGCGGATGCGGCTGTGGTGTGTGACCCGGAGTACTGGGTGCGGCACGTGCGGGAGGCGGTGCGCTTCGCCGACGGGGTGACGCACCTGGCCGAGCATGGTGTGACGGCCTGCCTGGAGCTGGGTCCGGACGGTGTCCTGTCCGGGATGGGCGCCGAGTGCGTGCCGCAGATGCTGTTCACCCCGGTGCTGCGCAAGGACCGTGACGAATCGCAGTCGTTGGTGCGGGCCCTGGCGGAGGTGTATGTCCGCGGCCATGCGGTGGACTGGGCTGGTTTCCTCGCTCCGTCCCGCCCCCGGCTGGTGGATCTGCCCACCTACGCCTTCCAGCGAGAGCGGTACTGGCTTCCGGTGGCTCCGTCGGCGGGTGACGTGACCTCGGCCGGTCTGGGGGCGGCAGATCACCCTCTCCTTGGTGCGGCGGTTGCTCTGCCCGATTCCGACGGCTGTCTCTTCACCGGCCGTCTGTCGCTGGCGACCCATGGCTGGCTGGCCGACCACACCGTGCTGGGTGCCGTGCTGCTGCCGGGTACGGCCTTCGTCGACCTGGCCCTCCACGCCGGCACCCGATTCGGCTGCACGCGGCTGGACGACCTCGTCCTGGAGGCCCCCCTCGTGCTGCCGGAACACGGCGGCGTACAGGTGCGGGTGTCTGTGGCCGACGCCGACGCCGACGCCTCCGGCATCCGGGCCGTGGCCGTGCATTCGCGCCCGGACGGTGAGGACGGTCCGTGGGTCCGGCATGCGACGGGCCGGGTCGCACCCGGCGAACCGCATCCGGAACCCGGGGACCGGTCCTGGCCGCCGCACGACGCCGAGGCCGTCGCCCTGGACGGGTACTACGAGCGGCTGGCCGGGACGGGACTGCAGTACGGCCCCGTCTTCCAGGGCCTGCGGTCCGTATGGCGGCGGGGAACCGAGGTGTTCGCGGAGATCCGGCTGCCGGAGGACACGGAACCCGCAGCGAGCCGTTTCGGCGTGCACCCGGCGCTGCTGGACGCCGCCCTGCACGCCATGGGAGCGGCGGGGCGGGGGTGCGGGCTGGGCAGCCCCGACCCCCCGAGGGGGAGCGCCCGCAGCCCAGTGAGGGGGTTGGGGGGTTCGGCACCCGGCCCGCCCCGGGCGGGAAGGCCACCCCCCACCCCGC
>NZ_JBHXFL010000093.1:0-3893 GCF_042724095.1 Streptomyces sp. NPDC127100 | reverse complement strand
GTGATGCGGCGGCGGTTGCCCAGGTCCCCCCCTGCCCGCGTTTGGGGGGCCCCCGCGGGGGTGCGGGACCCCCCCCGCCCCGCGAGGGGCGGGGCGCCCGTCCGCCCTCCGCCGCCCGCCGCAACGGCCGTTGTCCGGCTGCCCTTCTCCTGGAGCGGTGTGTCGGTGTACGCGACCGGCGCCGCCGAGTTGCGCGTACGCCTCACCCCTGGCGGAGCCGACGGCTCGGACCTGACCATGGAGGTGACGGACCGGACCGGTGCACCGGTGGCCGCGGTGCGTTCACTGGTGACGCGTCCCGTCTCCGCCGAGCAGATCAGCGCCGCGGGCGGCCTGCTGCACCAGTCGATGTTCCGGCTGGGCTGGAGCCGTGTGCCCGGTGCCGACGCGCTCACGGGGCATGCCGGGGCCGCGCCGGCCCTGTTGAACGGCGCCGGACTCGCGTCCCGGGACGCCTGGACGGAGGAAGCGCTCGACCGGACCTCGTTCCATGAGGACCTCGACGCGCTGCGCGCGACGCTCGACGAGGGCGCGGCGGTGCCCCCGCTGGTCGCCTGCCTGCTGGCGCCCGCGCCCGGTGTGAACGCCGACGAGGTGCGGCACGCCGTGCACCGGGTCCTGCACCTGATCCAGGGCTGGCTGGAGGAGGAGCGACTGGCCGACTCGAGGCTGCTGATCGCCACCCGTGGCGCGGTGACGGACGAGGACGCCGACGCCGTCGCGGACCTCGCTGCGGCCGCCGTATGGGGTCTGGTGCGGACCGCGCAGACCGAGCACCCCGGCCGCTTCGTCCTCGTCGACCTGGAATCCGGTACGGCCGCCGCCGGGTCGGCGCCGCCGCCGGAGCTGACCGCCGATGACCTGTCGCTCCTGTCCGCCGCCGCGTCCTGCGGCGAGCCACAGGTGAAGGCCCGCGACGGGAGCCTGCTGGCCGCACGCCTGGACCGGGTACGGACCACCGCGACGGAGCCGGAGCCGTCGGCGACCTGGGACCCGCAGGGCACGGTCCTGGTGACGGGCGCCGCCGGCAGCCTGGGCAGACTGGTCACGCGCCATCTCGTCACGGCGTCCGGCGTCCGGCACCTGGTGCTGGTGAGCCGCCGGGGCGCGGAAGCCGACGGTGCTCACGCACTGACCGCGGAGCTGTCGGCCGCCGGCGCCTCCGTGACCTGGGCGGCCTGTGACGTGGCGGAGCGGGAGGAACTCGCGGCGGTCCTGGCGGCGATTCCGGCCGACCGTCCGCTGCGGGCGGTGGTGCATGCCGCCGGCGTGCTCGACGACGGCGTCCTCGACTCGCTCACCCCGCAACGCGTGGACGCGGTGCTGCGGCCGAAGGTGACCGCGGCGGTCAACCTCCATGAGCTGACCGCGGAGCTCGACCTGTCGGCGTTCGTGATGTTCTCCTCGGCAGCGGGCACCTTCGGCACGGCGGGCCAGGCCAACTACGCCGCCGCCAACGCGTTCCTCGACGCTCTGGCAAGGCGTCGGCGCGCCGACGGCCTGCCCGCCCTCTCCCTCGCCTGGGGCCTGTGGGACACGGACGGCGGGATGGCCGGTGACCTGGCCGGTGCCGACCTGCGCCGCATCGCCCACTCCGGTGTGCGGGGGCTGTCCCCCGAAGAGGGTCTGGCGCTGTTCGACACCGCCTGCGCGGCGGACACGCCCGTGCTGGTCCCCCTGCGCCTGGACCCGGTGCAGGCCTCCCGCGGTGGGGAGGTGCCGCACGTACTGCGCGACCTGGTGCGGTTCACGAACCACCGCTCCGCCGGCACAGCCCGGGACGGCAGCTCGTCGCAACTGCGCGAACAGCTCACCGGCTCCTCGGCCGCCGACGGCGAACGGCTCGTGCTGGGCCTCGTACGCCGGAACGTGGCAGCGGTCCTGGGACACGCGGAGGCGGAGGCCGTTGAGCCGGCACGTGCCTTCCAGGACTTCGGCTTCGACTCCCTGACGGCCGTGGAACTGCGCAACCGGCTCACCACGGCCACGGGCCTGCGCCTGCCCGCTTCCCTGGTCTTCGACTACCCGACCCCCGCCGCCCTGGCCCGGCACCTCCACGAGGAGCTCACCGGCCTGGCGGACCCGGCCCGCTCCACCGGCCACGACCTCCCCGTCGGCGCCGCCGGCGTGCACGGTTCCTCCGGCGGAAGCGGCGAGGACGACGATCCGGTGGTCATCATCTCCATGGGCTGCCGCTTCCCGGGCGGCGTCGGCACCCCCGAGGAACTGTGGCGCCTGCTCGCCGAGGGCGAGGACGCCATCTCCGGCTTCCCCGAGGGCCGTGGCTGGGACGCGGAAGGACTGTACGACGCCGACGCGGACACGGACGGCAAGAGCTACGTCCGCGAGGGCGGCTTCCTGCACGCGGCCGGCGACTTCGACCCCGCGTTCTTCGGCATCTCGCCGCGTGAAGCGCTGGCCATGGACCCGCAGCAGCGACTGCTGCTGGAGACCAGCTGGGAGACCCTCGAACGGGCCGGCATCGACCCCGCTCTCCTGCGGGGCAGTGCCACCGGCGTCTTCGCGGGCCTCATGTACCACGACTACGGCTCCCAGTTGCAGAGCATCCCCGAGGGCGCCGAGGGCTACCTCGCTACGGGCGGATCCGGCAGCATCGCTTCCGGCCGCATCTCCTACACCTTCGGCTTCGAAGGCCCCGCCGTGACGATCGACACGGCGTGCTCGTCGTCGCTCGTGGCCCTGCATCTCGCGGCCCAGTCGCTGCGCCAGGGTGAGTGCACCCTGGCGCTGGCGGGCGGTGTCACCGTGATGGCGACCCCCGCCACCTTCGTGGAGTTCAGCCGCCAGCGCGGTCTGGCCACGAACGGTCGGTGCAAGCCGTTCGCGGCGGGCGCGGACGGTACCGGCTGGGGTGAGGGCGTGGGCATGCTCCTGCTGGAGCGGTTGTCCGACGCCCAACGCAACGGACACCAGGTGCTGGCCGTCGTCCGGGGTTCTGCCGTGAACCAGGACGGTGCGAGCAATGGTCTGACGGCGCCGAACGGTCCGTCGCAGCAGCGGGTGATCAGGGCCGCGCTGGCGAACGCCCGGGTTCCGGCGGCTGAGGTCGACGTGGTGGAGGCGCACGGTACGGGCACGAAGCTGGGCGACCCGATCGAGGCGCAGGCCCTGCTGGCGACGTACGGCCAGGACCGTCCCGAGGGCCGGCCGTTGTGGCTCGGCTCGATCAAGTCGAACATCGGGCACACCCAGGCCGCGGCCGGTGTCGCGGGCATCATGAAGATGGTGCTGGCGATGCGGCACGGGCTGCTGCCACAGACGCTGCACGTCGACGAGCCCACCCCGCACGTCGACTGGACGGCCGGAGCGGTCGAACTGCTCACCGACGCCACACCGTGGCCCGAGACCGGCCGACCGCGCCGGGCGGCAGTGTCGTCCTTCGGACTCAGCGGCACCAACGCCCACATCATCCTCGAACAGGCTCCGGCTCCCACCGCGGACGAGAAGCCGACGGCGGTCGTCGAGCCGCCGGTGGTGCTGCCGTGGGTGGTGTCGGCGAAGTCCGAGGCCGCCCTGCGGGCGCAGGCCGGACGTCTGGCCGAGTATGTGGGTGAGCGCGCGGACCTGTCGCCGGTGGATGTCGGGTTGTCGTTGGTGACGACGCGGTCGGTGTTCGAGCATCGGGCCGTGGTCCTGGACGGTGCGAAGGGCCTCGGGGCGCTGGCCGAGGGCCGTGAGACTGCCGGCGTGGTCCGCGGGCGGGCCGGCGGCTCGGACGGCCGTGCGGTGTTCGTGTTCCCGGGGCAGGGGTCGCAGTGGGCCGGTATGGCGGCCGAACTGCTGGAGTCCTCGCCCGTCTTCGCGGAGCGGATGGCCGAGTGCGCGATGGCCCTCGACCCGTTCGTGGACTGGTCGCTGACCGATGTCCTTCG
>NZ_JBHXFL010000092.1:0-8336 GCF_042724095.1 Streptomyces sp. NPDC127100 | reverse complement strand
ACCCGGCACCGGACGCTCCGCGTCCCCCGGCACCGGCAGCAGCGGGCCGTCCGAAGGTCCGGGCACCGTCAGCGGCGGCCCCAGCGAATCGGCCGCCTCCGGCAGCACCGACGACGGCCTGCTCGGCGGCAACACCGGCGGCCTGCTCGACCCGCCCGAGGCGAGCGGCAGCGCCACCCCGTCACCCCGGGACAGCGCGCCGTTCCCCAAGCCGGACGTCACCCTCCCGCCTCTCCTCCCCGGCCTGCTTCCCGGGCTGGGGATCCACGGCGAGGACGCGGACTGACACCGTGGGGTGCCCCGACACCAGGGGCACCCCACCCGCTCTCAGAAGAACACCGACCGCCGCTGCACCAGCAACTTGTAGAGCGTGTGCTGGAGCCCACCCACACCGCCGGCCTCGCACCGCTGCGCGGGCTTCGCCCGGCTGCGCCGGACTCCGTCCGCCGACTCACCGCATCCCGCCCTCACGCCTCGCCTCGCCTCAGAAGAACACCGACCGCCGCTGCACCAGCAACTTGTAGAGCGTGTGCTGGATCTGCTCCCTGACCTGGTCCGTCAGGTTGAACATCAGCATCGGGTCCTCGGCCGCCTCCGGCGGATATCCGTCCGTCGGAATCGGCTCACCGAACTGGATCGTCCACTTCGTCGGCAGCGGCACCGCACCCAGCGGACCCAGCCACGGGAAGGTCGGCGTCAGCGGGAAGTACGGGAAGCCCAGCAGCCGCGCCAGGGTCTTCGAGTTGCCGATCATCGGATAGATCTCCTCCGCCCCGACGATCGAGCACGGAATGATCGGCGCGCCCTGCCGCAGCGCCGTCGACACGAAACCGCCGCGCCCGAAGCGCTGCAGCTTGTAGCGCTCGCTGAACGGCTTGCCGATGCCCTTGAACCCCTCCGGCATCACCCCGACCAGCTCACCCTGGGCCAGCAGCCGTTCCGCGTCCTCCGCGCACGCCAGCGTGTGGCCGAGCTTGCGGGCCAGCTCGTTGACCACCGGCAGCACGAACACCAGGTCCGCCGCCAGCAGCCGCAGGTGCCGGTCGGCCGGATGATGGTCGTGCACCGCGACCTGCATCATCAGGCCGTCCAGCGGCAGCGTCCCGGAGTGGTTGGCGACGATCAGCGCGCCCCCCTCCGCCGGGATGTTCTCCACGCCCTTCACCTCGACCCGGAAGTAC
The DNA here is from genome assembly GCF_042724095.1 of Streptomyces sp. NPDC127100. Taxonomy (NCBI): domain Bacteria; kingdom Bacillati; phylum Actinomycetota; class Actinomycetes; order Kitasatosporales; family Streptomycetaceae; genus Streptomyces; species Streptomyces sp. NPDC127100. The sequence goes on along the minus strand of NZ_JBHXFL010000092.1, from coordinate 7,155 downwards.
TTCTCGTACATCGGGCGGAGCAGCGACATCAGGACCTGGTCGGTGAGTTCGGCGTCGTAGCCGAAGTCGTCGACCTCGTAGTCACCGGTGAGACGGCGCCGCAGGAAGGACAGGCCGGCCGCGACCCGCCGCTCGAGGCCGCCGTCCGGGTCCTGTGACCGCACCGCACCGCCGTCACCGCGGGACCCCGGCGACGACCCGCCGGACACGCGCGCGTCGTCCCCCGCGGCCCCGCGGACGGGCAGCGGTTCCACCTCGCGCACCGGCACGGACTCCGCCGCGCCGCCCTTGAGCCGGCTCCCCCCACCACGGCGCCGCGCCGGGCGCTGTCCCGCGCTCCCGCCGCTCCCCCGGGACCGGTCGTCGTCGAACGGAATGACCTTGGCGTCCGCCATCGTTGTCGCGCTCCTCAGTTGGCGCTCTGGGTCGGGAGGGGGCCGCCGCCCCGCAGGGACAGCTCCGCGATCCGGTCGACGGCCCCCGCGAGGGCCTCCGGCGGCAGCAGCCCCGGGCCGCGGCCGCGCACGAAGTCCGCGAACGTCTCGGCCGTCGTGTACTTCGGCCGGAATCCGAGGGTCTCGCGCATCTGCGTGGTGTCCACGACCCGCCCGTGGGTGAGCAGCCGGATCTGCTCCGGGGAGAAGTCCGTCATCCCCAGCGTACGCACGAGGGAGCCCGCCCAGGTGACCGCCGGAAGCAGCAGCGGCACCGTGGGGCGGCCCAGCCGCCGCGAGCACTGGGAGAGCAGCAGGACACCTGAACCGGCGATGTTGAACGTGCCGCTGTTCAGCGTGCCGCGCCGCGGCTCGTGCGAGGAGACGCGCAGCACCTCGATCACGTCGTCCTCGTGCACGAACTGCAGCCGCGGGTCGTAGCCGAACACCGTCGGCAGCACCGGCAGCCCGAAGTACGACGCGAGGGGCGTGTCGGCGCTCCGGCCCAGGATGTTGGCGAACCGCAGCACGCACACCGCGACGTCCGGCCGGCGGCGCGCGAAGCCCCGCACGTACCCCTCGACCTCCACGGCGTCCTTGGCGAAACCGCCGCTGGGCAGCGACTTGGGCGGGGTGGTCTCGGTGCAGACGGCCGGGTCGCGGGGCGCGGAACCGTAGACGTTCGTACTGGACTTGACCACGAGCCGCTTCACGGTCGGGGACTTCTGGCAGGCGCCGAGCAGCTGCATCGTGCCGATGACGTTGGTCTCCTTGACCGACGTACGGCTGCCGCTGCCCAGCGGGGTGCCCGTGACGTCCATGTGGACGACCGTGTCGGCGCCCGTCTCCGCCAGCACCCGCCCGATGGCCGACTGCCGGATGTCCGCCTGCACGAAGTCGGCACCGCCCAGATGGTGCTCGGGCGCGACGGCGTCCACGGCCACGACCCGGTCCACGTCGGGGTCGCGCTGGATCCGCCGGACGAACCGGCCTCCCAGCGGACGGGCCACCCCGGTCACGAGCACGACCTTGCCCAAGATCAGCGCCTTCCTCTCGCCCTACTGCGTACCCTGCCGCGTTCCCGCCTGCGGGCCAACTTAGCCGGTCGGTGTTGCGCTGTGATGACCGCCGGATGCAGCACGTGACGGGAATTCACGCCCACCCGGACGCCACGGACCCCGGAAGACGACTGTGGCCCCCCACCGGATGCGGTGGGGGGCCACAGACCACGCTGACGGCGCAGCGTCGCTTACTTCTTGTTGCGACGCTGAACGCGCGTGCGCTTGAGCAGCTTGCGGTGCTTCTTCTTGGCCATCCGCTTGCGCCGCTTCTTGATAACAGAGCCCACGACTACCCTCGCTCACTTCTCATCACTCGGTTGTTTGGGCGCCATGGGCCCACACGACCTACGAGGGGCCAGCCTACCCGCCCGAGCGCTGAGGTCGTAATCGAGGTCGTCAGGCCGTTTCCACCCCCACATAGCTCTCGCGGAGGTACTCGTGAACCGCTTGCTCCGGGACACGGAACGACCGTCCCACCCGGATCGCGGGCAGATGACCGCTGTGCACCAACCGGTACACGGTCATCTTGGACACGCGCATCACCGAGGCGACCTCCGCCACGGTAAGGAACTGAACCTCGTTCAGAGGCCTTTCGCCAGCTGCAGCCATGACACACCTGAACCTTCCGCACTCGACGGCCACCGGCTTCCCCTTCCGGTGACTCTTCGTCGCTGCGTGCTCACTCCCCAATGTAGGTGCGGGTGATGCGAATGGGGAAGAGGTGCATCCATCGGCATGCTACTGGGACAGACACGCCCGATTGAGTACGTAGCGGGTGAGCGGCAGGTAGTACTCGGGCCGCACGCCGTCATCAAGTGGAACGGCGACGGACACCAGCCCCTCGGCCTCCCCCACGAAGAGCGCGGGATCGTTCGTATCGCCCGGCCCGATGGCCTCGAACCCCAGTTGACCTGCTCCGCAGACCCAGCCGTGGTCCCCGATCACCAACTCGGGAAGCGGCCCGTCGGCCTCGGCCGCCACCGCCAGCGCGGTCCGAACCGGGAGCGGCGAGTGCGTGTGTGCGCCGGGCTCACGCCCGGAGCGTTCCGCGTCCTCCTCCCGCACCAACCCGACTCCGCGGACGTACTCGAGGTTGCAGGTGCGTAGACCGAACCGGGTCGTTATGTCGACACGGCGACCCTGCGCAGGGGTGAGGACAGCACATCCCGCCGCCGACAGGGCGTCGGCCAGGGCGACGTAGAAACCGAGCAGCCGATGCGGGTGCCCGGTGCCCAGGAGGACCGGAGCGCGACGCTCGGCGACCGCGGCGAGGCGCCCGGCGAAGGCGTCCAGAGCGGTCAGCGTCCGCTCGGGGTCGATCACATCCTGGCCCGAAGTATGCCGCGGGTCGGCTGAAACACCACACCTGCGCGCCATCAACCCGAGCAGCTCCCGCTGCCCCCAGTCGCCCTCCGGGTCGATCCCGATCAGCACCCGCGGGTCCCGCGCGGCGAACAGCCGGTAGCTCCGCAGACTCACCTCGCGAGAGGTGGCCACGACTCCGGCAAGACGAGCGTCCAGAAGATGAGCCCGAAGAGCTCCACGGCTCAGCACACCCCCATCCTCCCGCCCCCACCCGCCCCCGCCCCCCGATCCCCCCGAACACCCCACAATCGGCCCAACCCCAGCCGCCGCCCACGCCGGGCACCTCACAGGCGCCCCAGGCCCCCGCCCCACCCCACGGTCACGCCAACAACCCCCGCAGGGGAAACACCGCCCGGCGAGTAGCCACCACCGCCTGATCCAACCGATCCGCAGGGTCGTACCCCGCCTCCCACGAGGCCCACCCCACCGGCCACCGCCCATCGGTCATCCGCATCGGCCCGAGCTGCCGCGTCCGCGCGAACACCTCCTGCCGCCATCCCTCGGGAATCACCGTCTCCGGCTCCACCGGCCGCCCCGCCGCGATCCCCACCAGATGCGTCCACGACCGCGGCACCACCTCCACCACCGCGTAGCCGCCCCCGCCCAGCGCCACCCACCGCCCGTCGGCGTATTCGTGCGCCAGGTCGTGACACGCCACCTGCACGGCCCGCTGCGCGTCCAGGGACACCGCCAGATGCGCCAGCGGATCCTCGAAGTGCGTGTCGGCCCCGTGCTGCGTCACCAGCACCTGCGGCCGGAAGTCCGCGATCAGCTCCGGCACCACCGAGTGGAACGCCCGCACCCACCCCGCGTCCCCGGTCCCGGCCGGCAGCGCGACGTTCACGGCCGAGCCCTCGGCGTTGTCTGCCCCGGTCTCCTCCGGCCACCCCGTCTGCGGGAACAGCGACCGCGGATGCTCGTGCAGCGAGATCGTCAGAACCCGCGGGTCCTCCCAGAACGCCGCCTGCACCCCGTCCCCGTGGTGCACGTCGACGTCCACGTACGCGACCCGCTCGGCCCCCAGCTCCAGCAGCCTCGCGATGGCCAGCGCCGCGTCGTTGTAGACGCAGAACCCCGACGCCGCCCCCGGCATCGCGTGGTGCAGCCCGCCCGCGAAGTTCACCGCGTGCAGCGCGTCCCCGCGCCACACCGCCTCCGCCGCACCCACCGACTGCCCGGCGATCAGCGCGGACACCTCGTGCATCCCCGGGAACGCCGGATCGTCGACCGTCCCCAGCCCGTACGCCGGGTCCGCCGCGCCCGGATCCGCGGAGGCCGCCTTCACGGCCTCGATGTAGTCCTCCCGGTGGACGAGCCGCAGCGTCGACTCCCCCGCGGCCTTCGCCGCGACGACGTCCACCTCGCGGTCCAGCCCGAGGGCGCCGACCAGTCCTCGCGTCAGGGCGAGCCGGACCGGATCCATCGGATGGTCCGGACCGAAGTCATAGCCCGTTACTGCCTCGTCCCACATCAGCTGTGCGCGGCCGCTCATGCCCGCCACCGTATCGGTCCGGTTGAGCCTCGAACGACCTGGCGTACACCAGTGTCACCAGCACCAGGACCATCGGCACGAGCATGGCACCGCGGTAGCTCCAGGCGTCCCCGAGCGCGCCCACCAACGGCGAACCGACGAGGAAACCGACGTAGTTGAAGACGTTGAGCCGCGCCACCGCGGCGTCGGACGCGCCGGGGAACAGGCGCCCCGCCGCCGCGAAGGTCTGCGGCACCAGCACGCACAACCCGAGCCCCAGCAGGGTGAACCCGAGCATCCCGGCCCACGCCCCCGGCGCCGCGGCCACCACCGCGAACCCGCCCGCCGCGACGACCGCCCCGCCCCGCACCACCGCGACGGCCCCCAGCCGCCGCACGCCGAAGTCCCCGACCGCCCGCCCCACCAGCGTCGTCACCATGTACACGTTGTACGGGACGGTCGCCAGCTGCTCCGAACTCCCCAGCACGTCCTGGAGGTACTTCGCGCTCCAGTTGGAGACCGTCGAGTCCCCGATGTACGCGAACGTCATGACCAGGCACAGCGGCAGCAGCACCTTGAAGCCGACCCCCGCCCCGGCGCCCCCGCCCGCCGGCGTCTCCGCCACGGCGCCCGTCCGCTCCCCGTCGACGTACCACCGGCTCCCCACCAGCGCGGCCGGCAACAGCACCGCCACGGCCGGGAGATACGACACCCACAGGGCCCAATCCCAGTGCGCCCCCGCCCACGCCAGCGAGGCCCCCAGGATCCCGCCCAGACTGTAGACCGCGTGGAACCCGAGCATGATGCTGCGCCCGTACGCCCGCTGCAGACTCACCCCGAGCATGTTCATCGAGGCGTCCAGCGCCCCCACCGCCAGCCCGAACGCCCCCAGCGCCACGGCCAGGGCCGCCATCCGGTCCCCCGCGCCGACGCCCAGCAGCGCCAGCAGCACCACGGGCTGGGACCAGCGCAGCACCCGACTGGGCCGTATCCGCCGCACCAGCCGCTCCGTCGCCACGCTCCCCGCACCGGCGAGGACGGGGACGGCGGCCAGGAAGACCGGCAGCAGCGCGTCGGAGACGCCGTACCGGTCCTGGATGGCCGGGATGCGCGTCACGAGCAGGGCGAAGGCGACCCCCTGCGCGAAGAAGCCGAACGCCAACGAGGCCCTGCCGCGCCGCAGCACATCTGTCATGGCGGCGAGCGTAGGGCCCCGGCTTACCGGTGGGTAGATCCCGCCAAAGGTGAATCCACCTCAACTTCGCCGGGCTCGGCGAGGACGGGGACCTGGGCCGGTACGGCATCGGGACCGGAGGCCGCGGCCACGGACGCGCCGAGCATGTGCACCATCGGGCCGGCGCCCAGGGCACCACTGATCACGAAGGCCAGCACCATCGCGGCGACCATGAGGACCGTCCCCAGCCAGACCATCGTGTCGACGGGGACCGTCCAGGCGCCGGCGGCCCGGGCCACGCACTCGACGAGGAACGCCGTGCCCCACACACCGGTGAACCGCAGCTCCGCCCGCCGGAACGCCGGCGACTCCCGGCGCAGCCGCTCCCACGCGGCTTCCCGCCGGGCGTCCCCCTTGATCAGCCACGGCTTGAGGGTGGCGGTCATCATCGGCCGCCCCGTCAGCACGGACACCAGCAGCACGATCCCCACCACGCTGCCGATCGCGCTGTCCTTCATGAGCAGCAGCCGGGCGTCCCCCGTCCCGAAGCTGAGCAGCAGCCCGACGAGGTTCACCAGAAGGATGAGGACGGGCAGGCCGTTCACCTCGCGGTGCCTGGACAGCCCCCAACCGGTCCGCAGCACCGGCACGACGGTGCTCCAGCCGAGCGCCGCGACGGAGCTCATCCCGAAGGCGCCCTTCAGGAGGTAGTACGAGCCGACCGGTACCCCCACCTCCAGGAGCAGGGAGACGAAGGTACGACTCTTGCGCTGCCGCTGGATGCCCGTGCCCGTGTTCGTCGTCATGCACACAGCTTCGCGGCCGGGCCCGGTCCCGCAGTAGAAACATCCGTCCGGAGGTCCGCATGACAAATGTCAGCACGGGCCGGCTGCCCGCCGTCATACGAGCAGGTCAGCCAACTCCCCCATGTCGCCGAAGAGTCGAGTGGCACCGGTGAGCCTCTCGGCCGGCGTCATCCCGGTGAACCCGTACACGTCCATCCCGGCCGCCACGGCCGCCCGTACTCCCAGCGCACTGTCCTCGATCACCAGGCACCGCTCCGGTGCGACGCCCATCCGCTCGGCCGCGTGCAGGAACAGATCGGGCGCCGGCTTGCCCCGGCCCACGTCCTCGGCGCTGAAGATCCGCGCGTCGTCGAACCACCGGTCCAGTCCGGTCTTCCGATGCCCCACGCGGATCCGCTCATGGCTCCCGGAAGAGGCCACGCAGTACGGCACCTCGTCGGCCGCCAGCTTCTCCAGCACACCGACGACGCCGGGGACGGGCTCCAGGTCCCGCTCGAAGGCCGCGAACACCCGCCTGTGGAAGACATCGTCGAAGTCCTCCGGAAGCGGCCGGCCGGACCGCTCCAGGACCAGGTCGTGGACCCGGTGCATCGCGGACCCCATGTAGTCGCGCAGCGAGTCCTCGTACGACGTCGGGTGACCCAGCTCGGTCAGGTGGGCGGCCAGCAGGCGGTTGGAGATCGGTTCGCTGTCGACGAGGACACCGTCGTTGTCGAAGAGGATCAGTTCGTAGCGCATACGACGACCCTAAACGCAGAAAACCCCGCACCGTGAGGTGCGGGGTTTTCCCAATATTTGTTCGGCGGCGTCCTACTCTCCCACAGGGTCCCCCCTGCAGTACCAT
>NZ_JBHXFL010000091.1:0-8838 GCF_042724095.1 Streptomyces sp. NPDC127100 | reverse complement strand
GCCCGGGCCCTCCCGCCGGGGGTGTTTTTAGCGGGGCCACGCACCGCCTGGCGGGCCCGCCCCGCCGGGGCGCCCCCCCCCCCGCGTCTCGGTCAGGGCAGCAGCTTGTCGAGGGCGGCGGGACCCTCCTCGGCCAGCTTGTTCCTGGCCCATTCGAGATTCTTCGGCGTGAGGTCCCGGCCGGCCGCGAGGACGACGTCCTCGGGTGACACCTCCGTGCCGGTGCGGATGTGGAGCCGGTCGTCCGGAGTGGCGCGGTCCTCGTTCGCGCGGACCTCGGACGACCGGGAGGCATCGGACTCTGACGTGGACATAGGGCTGCTCCTCGGTCCGGATCACTGCTTCGGTGCCGTTGCTCTGCTATCGGTCCCGACTTTCCCGATAACACCATTCAATGCCGGAGCGGCCACCGCATCCCGAGGGCAGCGCGACCTTGACGTGCCGCACCCGGCCATGCGTCGTCTAATGGGGCGTACCGAGCGAGGGGCCCGGCAGAAAAGGGCAGGCGCATGTCAGGAAGCGGAACCGGTGCCGGAGGGCGAGGGGCCGCGGGCAGAGCGGGCGGGCTGCGCCGGTGCGGCGAGTGGTGCGCCCGGCACGGCGTCATCGTCGTCGTCGCGTGGCTCGTCGCCCTGGTGGCCCTCCAGTTCGCGGACCGCTCCTTCGGCGGCGACTACTCGGACAACTTCACCCTGTCCTCCTCCCAGTCGCAGCGGGGCCTGGACGTCCTGGAGAAACACGACCCCGCGGCCGGCGGCTACAGCGCCCAGATCGTCGTGCACGACGCCGGGAAGCCCCTGGACTCGCTCGGCCAGCAGATGTCCACCACGGTGGCCGACCTGCAGAAACTTCCGCACGTCCTGTCCGTGCAGAACCCGCTCACCGCCCAGCCCGCCTCCGGCTCGTCGTCCGGACCCGACGTGGGGCCCCTGTCCTCGGACGGCCGGACCGGCTACATCACGGTGCGCTTCGACATCCAGCCCTCCCAACTGGGTGACGCCTACCTGCACGGGGTGGACGACGCCGTGCAGCCGCTGCGCGCGGCCGGCGCCGAGGTCGAGTACGGGGGACCGCTCGGGGAGCTGGCACGGCCCGACGCCGACGACCGGGTCAGCGAGCTGATCGGCTTCGGTGTCGCCGTCGTCGTCCTGCTGATCGGCTTCGGCAGCGTCCTCGCCGCCGTCACCCCCCTGGTGACGGCCCTGGTCGCGGTGGTCGGCGGCCTGGCCTGCCTCGGCCTGCTCGCCGCCGCGTTCACCTTCGCCACCGTGTCACCGACGCTGGCCACCATGATCGGACTCGGCGTCGGCATCGACTACGCCCTGTTCCTGATCACCCGGCACCGGCAGACCCTCATGGACGGCGCCGATCCGGTGCGGGCGGCCGGACACGCCACCGCCACCAGCGGCCGCGCCGTCCTCGTCTCCGGCTGCACGGTGATCGTCGCGCTGCTCGGCCTGTACGCCTCCGGGGTGTCCTTCATCGGCAAGCTGGGCATCGCCGCCGCGGTGACGGTCGTCTCGGCCGTCCTCGGCGCGCTGACCCTGGTGCCCGCCCTGCTCGGCCTCCTCGGCCGGCACGTCGACCGGCTGCGGGTGCGCCGCCCCGTCGCCGAGACCGACGCGGAGCAGGGCGCCGCACCGCACGGCACCTGGCACCGCTACGCGCAGCGCGTGGAGCGCCGGCCCTGGCACTTCCTGGCCGCCGGGGTCACGGTCGTCGTCGTCCTGGCCATCCCGGTCTTCTCGATCCAGCTCGGCCACATCGGGGACGGCGCCGACCCCACCTCCTTCACCGACCGGCGGGCGTACGACCTGATGACCGACGCCTTCGGGCCCGGCTCCAACGGCCCGCTGACCGTCGTCGTCGACCAGAGCGGCGTACCGCAGGACCAGCGCTCGGCCCTCGCCTCCCAGGTCACCAAGAACCTTGGCGAGGTGCCGGGCACGGCCGCGGTCACGCCCGTGACGCCGACCCAGGACGGCGACGTCCTGCTCGCCACGGTCTACTCGAAGCAGTCCCCGCAGGACGCCGCCACCACCGGCCTCACCAACCGCCTGGTCGACACCACCCTGCCGGACGCGGTCGCCGGCACGGACGCCAAGGGCTACGTCACCGGCACCACCGCGGCCCAGGTCGACTTCCGCGACATCGTCGCGGAGCGGCTGCCGCTCATCATCGGCGTCGTGGTCGCGCTGGCCTTCCTGATCATCCTGGCCGTCTTCCGCGGCCTGCTGGTCGCCCTCAAGGCGGCCGTCCTCAACGTGCTGTCGATCGCCGCCTCCTACGGCGTCGTCGTCGCCGTCTTCCAGTGGGGCTGGGGCGGACCCGCGCTCGGGGTCAACGGCACCGTGCCCATCGAGAGCTACGTGCCGATGATGATGTTCGCGATCATCTTCGGGCTGAGCATGGACTACGAGATCTTCCTGCTCTCCCGCGTGCACGAGGCCTGGCTGCGCACCGGGGACGCCAAGGGGGCGGTGGCCCACGCCCTGGAGATCACCGCACGGGTCATCACCTGCGCGGCCCTGATCATGGTCAGCGTCTTCGCCGCGTTCATCATCAGCGACAACATCGTCGTCAAGATGCTCGGCCTCGGCCTGGCCGTCAGCGTGCTCATCGACGCCACCGTGGTCCGCCTGCTCCTGGTACCGGCCGTGATGACGCTGCTGGGGCGGCACGCCTGGTGGACACCCCGGTGGCTCGACCGGATCCTGCCGCACATCGACGCCGAGGGGGAGCACGAGCAGGGCCTCAGCGCCCCGGCGGGACCGGGGGAGTGAGGACGAGCATCGTCACGTCGTCGTCCACGTCCGGGCAGAAGCCCACCAGGTCCTCCCAGACACGTTCGACGAGCCCGGCGGATTCCCCCGCGGCGAACGCGGCCAGCCGCTCGGCCAGCGGATAGAACGCGCCGCCGGCGTTCCTGGCCTCGACCACACCGTCGGACGCGAGGAAGAGCCGGTCGCCCGGGCGCAGCGCGACCGTGGCCGCCTCGATCGTGCCGGCGTCCGCCAGCCCAGCCCGAGCGGCGTCCACGGTGCGACCTCCACCTCCGAGGCCCTCGTGCCGCGCAGCAGAAGGGGCGGCGGGTTGCCGCAGACGACGACGCGCACCTCGCGGGCGTCGGCGGAGAACTCCAGCAGCGCGGCCGTCGCGAACAGCTCGGCGTGCCGCGAGCCGGCCGAGTCCACCAGCAGCCTGCGGTCGAGCCGGGCGGCGACCGACACCAGGTCGGGCTGGTCCAGCACCGCCTCCCGGAACGCCCCCAGCAGCGAGGCGACCGTCGAGACCGCGGCCAGGCCGTGTCCCTGCACGTCGCCCATCACGGCCCGGATGCCGAAGGGACCGTCCCGCACGTCGAAGAAGTCGCCCCCGACCAGCGTCCCGCGCTGCGCCGCCCGGTACAGCCCCGTGCAGCGCACCGCCCCCACCAGCTCGGGCAGCGGGGGCACGACGGCATGCTGAGCGGCCTCGGCGACCGTGCGCTCCAGCGTCAGCTGGGCGTCGCGGCGGCTGCGGACGAAGGACACGAACACGCTGAGCACGGAGACGAAGACGACGGTCAGCAGGTCGGTGTTGCCCGGCCGGTCGAGCTGGAAGGCCGGGATGTTCAGCAGCGCGACCACCGCGCCGCCCAGCAGAGCGGTCGCCAGCGGGCTGTACGACAGCACGGCCAGCGGCGGGATGGCGCCCAGCAGGAAGCCGATGTCGAGCGGGTCGTGGCTGACGAGCGTCGCAGCGCAGACCGCCACGACCAGGGCGAGCGGCAGCGCCCGCACCCAGCGGGGCGGCGGTGCCCCCGACAGCCAGCCGCGCCGGTCCTCGCTCCGGCGCGGCGGCACGGCGGGCACGTTTCGCACACCACCACGCTCCTACGGCGTGCCGCCCGGCGCACGTGGGAAGGCACGCCGCGCGGGCCTCAGAACGCGGTGAGCGTCAGCCGGATCCCGGTGGGCGCGGTGTCCTGCACGTAGGAGGCGAAGTCGGCCACGTCGTCGAAGGCGAAGCCGTACGCCTTGCCGTCCTCCGTGGCCGCGTGCACCGCCCGGGCGTAGTGGTTGGTGAGCGCGGCGCGGTAGAACGACGCGGCGTCGGCCGTCGGCTGGGCGGCCGAGGAGAGCAGGGTGGAGCGGTTGAAGCCGGCGCCGAGGACCGCGGCGACGGGACCGGTCGTGCCGTCGTTGGGCGCGGCGAGCGCGCCGTCGCAGAACAGCACGTCCCGGGTGGACGGCCTGGCGAAGGAGACCTGGGCGGGCCCGTCGAAGGTCAGCCGGTCGCCGCGCACCCGGCCGGTGAAGACGCCGGCGTTGGTCGTGACCGTGAGGTCCCTGCCGGTGTAGGTGCTCCACACCTCGTCGATGTACGGGGCGAGATAGTCCGCGGGGAACAGGCCGGCGTCAAGCCCGTGCCCGGGGGCGATCACGCGACGGTCGTCCACGACCAGCGGGGCGAACTCCTCGACCTGCCGGAGGGCCGAGAAGACCGCCGCCCGCCCGCCGGGGCGCACGGTGCCCGTCGTCTGGTCCTTCGCCCCGGTCAGCCGGATGCCGAGCGGCACGCTGAACATGTCGACCATGGTGGTGTTGCAGAACATCCCGGCCGCGTTGTACGTGAACTCGGCGCAGTCGTGCAGCACCCCGTAGTTGGGGTCGGAGGCGACCCAGCCCGCCGGGTACTGCAGCGCGGGAGTGCCGGCGCCGTCCGTGACCACCTTGAACTTCAGCTTCTCGCCGAGCGACACGTAGATCCGGCCGGAGAGGTACGGCAGTGACAGCGTTGTCGCGCCGCTGCCGGCGAGGTCGATCGCGTAGTCGGTGTAGCCGTCGGCCCCGTTGTCCGAGAGGGCCACGGGCACGACGGTGCCGTCGGGGGTGACGCGCACCTGGCGGCCGTCCTGGTTGCCGACGATATAGACGTGGACGTCGGCGTTCCCGAAGGACCCGGTGCTGTTGACGATCGTCAGCGGCAGGGCGCCGGCGGCCTCGGGGGCGGCCGTGCCACCGTCCGCACCGGTGCCGGCGAGGGCGTGCGGGGCGACGGCGGCGACGGCGGGTGCGGCCACGACCGCGCCCCCGAGGGCGACGAGCAGCTTGCGGCGGCCGAGGGGGCGCTGGTGACGGGGAGTCATGTGGGGGGTCTCCTGGGTGATAGGGGCCTGCCGGTGTGGGGGGATCGACTGAGAGCGCTCTCAGGCGGTGGCCCGATGGTACGCAGAACGGATGCCCCGGCCAACCGTCCCGGAGGCTGCTCAATTGCCGCGTCGGGGGAGGAAGTTGACGGACGGGGGCGCCTATCCGGAGCGCTTAACCGGCGCTTAGGGCCCACTTAATGGTGGGCCCCCGGCCGGCCGGAGACCCGGCGCGTTGACCTTGCCGCTGGCGGCAGGGTTGCACGATGACCGGCATGGACATCAGCGCCTCACCCAGCAGCAGGATCGTCGTCGTCACCGGTGCCGGTACGGGCATCGGCCGCGCCACCGCCCGTGCCTTCGCCGCCGAGGGGGCCCACGTGGTCGCCGTCGGACGGCGCCGCGGACCGCTCGAGGAGACGGCGGCCGGGCACGAGCGCATCGCACCGCTGACCGCCGACATCACCGCCGACGGGGAGCCCGAGCGCATCGTGCGGGCCGTCACGGAGGAGTACGGCCGACTGGACGTGCTGGTCAACAACGCCGCAGTCGTCCACAGCGGCGCGCTCGGCACCCTGCGCCAGGAGCTGATCACCGTTCAGCTCGACACGAACCTCGTCGCCCCCGTGCTGCTGGCCCAGGCGGCGCTGCCGTCCCTGGAGGCGTCCGGCGGAGTGATCGTCAACGTCAGCACGTCGGTGGGGCAGCGGGCCTGGCCGGGCGGCTCGGTCTACGCCGCCACCAAGACCGCCCTCGAACTGCTGACCCGAAGCTGGGCGGTCGAGCTGGCCCCTCGCGGCATCCGGGTGGTGGCGGTCGCCCCCGGCGCCGTCGACACCCCCATCGGCGAGCACCAGGGCCTGACGCCGGAACGCAGGGCCGAGGTGCGGCGGTGGCAGCTGGCGCACACCCCGCTGGGCCGGATCGGCAGGCCAGGGGAGGTGGCCTGGGCGATCACCCAACTCGCCGCACCACAGGCGTCGTTCGTCACCGGCGTCGTGCTTCCGGTCGACGGCGGGGCGGTGGTGGCGTGATAAGGATGCCCCCGGAGGTGGCACGGGTGCGCATAGGTGAACTGGCCAGGGCAGCCGGGACGACGGCTCGGGCGCTGCGGCACTACGAGGAGGCCGGGCTGATCTCCTCGGAGCGGGCCGGCAACGGCTACCGCGTCTACGACGAGCGGACCCTGGTGCGGGTGCGCAACATCCGCCACCTCCTGTCCGTCGGGCTCACCCTGGACGACGTACGCGTCTTCCTGCCGTGCCTGGACGGCGACGTGGCCACGGCACCGCCCTCGGACAAGGGCCTGCGGGTGGCGCGGGAGCGGCTGGCGGTGCTCGACGAACGCATCGCCGCCCAGACCGCGGTCCGCGACCGGCTGGAAGCCGCGCTGCGGGAGCAGACGGGCAGCCGTATGCGTCCGGTGGCCTGACCGGACGTCCGGCGGGACGGCCCGGCGCCGGTCCGGCAACAAGGCGAAGCGCCCCGGCGGCCGTCAGGTGTCACCGTCCGTCGCCGAGCAGCGCCTCGGCCGCGGCGAGGATCTCCGTCACCCGCAGCCCGAACACGGCGTCGCACGGATGCGGGCGCCCCGTCCGCGCGGCGGTCAGCAGGGCGTCCACGGCCCGCCCGTAGGCCGGCACCGCGCCCTGCGAGCTCTCCGGCATCAGCGTCACCCCGGTGCCGCCCCGCAGCTCCACCGCGGCCCCCGCCGCGGCGGACGGTGCCGTCAGGCTGAGCGTGAGCGTGCTGGACGTCCCGCCGGCGTGTTCGAGGACCAGGTGGACGGTGTCGCCGGGACCGGGCGCGGCCGCCGCGACCTGCCGCACGTCCCCCAGCGCCGGCAGCAGGACGGACAGGGCGTGCGGGCCGACGTCCCACAGCGCGCCCTTCTCGCGGCGCCACGGCGAGCGCGCGAACGGGCTGTCGCCGCCGAACACCGCGCCGAGCCACTGCGCACGCGCCGTGAACCAGTCACCGGCCTCGGCCTGCTCCGCGATCCACGCCTCGGTCCCGGGCTGGAACCGGACCGTGAAGAACACGACGGACGCCACGCGGGCCTGACGCACCGCCTCGACCACCGCCCGCCCCTGCGCCACCGTCGTCGCCAGCGGCTTGTCCAGCAGCAGATGGCACCCGGCACGCGCCGCGCGCACCGCGAGCTCGGCCTGCACGGCCGGCGGCAGCGCCACCGCGACGGCCTCCACGTCGCCGAGCAGGGCGTCGACGTCCTCGTAGGCGCGCGTGCCGTGCCGTTCCGCCAGCTCCTTGGCGGCCTCCGGCCGGCGCCCCCACACGCCGGCGAACTCCACGTCCTCGTGCCGGTCCAGGGCGGGCGCGTGCGTCATGTCCGCCCAGGGGCCGGTACCGAGCAGTCCGATGCGCATGCCGCCGCCTCTCCACGTGCCGAACCCGTCGCCGGCCGGAGCACCACCGCCACCCGGCCGACGCCGAGCGTGTCACACCGGCCGGGTGCCCCGGCAAGCCCCCGGCCGGGGAAACACGACGCACCCGCCCCCGACGGCTCACCGGCCCGCCCGGCGACGACACCGGTGCCGGCACCGCACCCGCCCGCTTTCCACGGCGCCGGTGATTCTGCCGATCCCCCCGCCCGCCCCGCCCGTCGACAGTGGCACGGCCAGCCCATAGGCGAGGCCCGCCCGGCGGATGTCCCGGGACGCGACCCCACGCGTCCCGGGCCGTGTGCGACCACCGGCCGGGCGACTCGCCACGACAGAGAGGACGACTCGTCGTGCAGCAGAACCCCCACACCCAGGCCGCTCCCCGCGGTACGCGCCGGCGGCTGGCCGGCGTCACGGCGGCACTCGCCGCCGCCGTCGCCCTCAGCACCCTCACCGGCCCGGGCGCCCACGCCGCGGACAACCCCTACGAGCGCGGCCCGGCGCCCACCACCTCCAGCATCGAGGCACTGCGCGGCCCCTACGCCGTGTCGGACACGAGCGTCTCCTCGCTCGCGGTCACCGGTTTCGGCGGCGGCACGATCTACTACCCGACCAGCACCGCCGACGGCACGTTCGGCGCCGTCGTCGTCGCGCCCGGCTTCACCGCGTACCAGTCGTCCATCGCCTGGCTGGGCCCGCGCCTGGCCTCGCAGGGCTTCGTCGTGTTCACCATCGACACCCTCACCACCGTGGACCAGCCCGACTCCAGGGGACGGCAGTTGCTCGCCGCCCTGGACTACCTCACCGAACGCAGCTCCGTACGCGGACGGATCGACAGCAGCCGGCTCGGCGTCATGGGCCACTCCATGGGCGGCGGCGGCACGCTCGAGGCCGCCAAGTCCCGGCCGTCGCTCCAGGCGGCGATCCCCCTCACCCCCTGGAATCTCGACAAGACCTGGCCCGAGGTCAGCACCCCGACCCTGATCTTCGGGGCCGACGGCGACACGATCGCCCCGGTCGCCTCCCACGCCGAGCCCTTCTACTCCAGCCTGCCGTCCAGCACGGACCGCGCCTACCTGGAGCTGAACGGCGCGACCCACTTCTCGCCGAACACCTCCAACACGACGATCGCGAAGTACAGCGTCTCCTGGCTCAAGCGGTTCATCGACAACGACACCCGCTACGAGCAGTTCCTGTGCCCGCTGCCGCGGGCCGGCCTGACCATCGAGGAGTACCGGGGCAACTGCCCGCACGGCTCCTGACGCCCCACGGCACCGTCCGGCGGCGGTCGCGCGGTACCGCGCG
>NZ_JBHXFL010000090.1:0-8864 GCF_042724095.1 Streptomyces sp. NPDC127100 | reverse complement strand
AACTCACGGTCCCGTCGACGCCACGCCGACAACGCAGGCAACACCGCCGTCAGCGACGAACCCTCAGCCGGCAACGCCAGCAGATCCGCCACCTCAGACGCATCCCCCCGCTCCACCGCATCCCAGAAACCAGCCTCGACCGAGTCACGACTGTCGAGTGCGGTGTCTGCCTCGGGCTGGACAGGCTGGACCCAGTACCGCTCTCGCTGGAAGGCGTAGGTGGGCAGGTCCACCAGCCGGGGACGGGACGGGGCAAGGAAACCAGCCCAGTCCACTGCATGGCCGCGGACATACACCTCCGCCAGAGCCCGCACCAGCGCGTCGGCCTCGTCACGGTCCTTGCGCAGCACCGGGGCGAACAGCATCTGCGGGACGCACTCGGCGCCCATCCCGGACAGCACCCCGTCCGGACCCAGCTCCAGGCAGGCCGTCACACCATGCTCGGCCAGGTGCGTCACTCCGTCGGCGAAGCGCACCGCTTCCCGCACGTGCCGCACCCAGTACTCCGGGTCACACACCACAGTCGTATCGGCGAGTTCACCGGTCACGTTCGACAGGACGGCCAGCTTCGGCGCCTCGTAGGCAACGGACCGGGCGACCTCGCGGAACTCGGCCAGCATCGGCTCCATCAACGGCGAATGGAACGCATGCGAGACCCGCAGCCGACGCACCCGACGGCCCTCACCCCGCCACAACTCCTCCAGCCCCGCGATCACTTCCTCAGAACCGGAGACGACCACAGCAGTGGGGCCGTTGACCGCCGCGACATCCACACTCTCCCGGTCTGCCAGCGCAGCCCGGACCACCGACTCCTCGGCCTCCACCGCCAGCATCGCCCCACCAGCGGGCAACGCCTGCATCAACCGGCCACGCGCCGCCACCAGCACACACGCATCTTCGAGGGACCACACGCCGGCCACATGGGCAGCAGCCAGCTCGCCGATCGAATGCCCGCCCACCACATCAGGACCCACACCCCACGACGCCACCAACCGGAACAACGCCACCTCGACCGCGAACAGAGCACACTGCGTGAACTCCGTCGCGTCCAGCACCCCGTCGTCATCGGCGAAGACCACCTCACGCAACGGCCGCTCCAACAGACCGTCGAAGCCCGCGCACACCTCATCGAACGCCTCGGCGAACACCGGGAAGGCCTCATACAACTCCCGGCCCATACCGACCCGCTGACTGCCCTGACCCGAGAACAGCACCGCCAGCCGACCCGGCACCACCTGCCCGCACACCACGCCCGCGGACTCACCGCCCTCGGCCAGCACCCCCAGACCAGCCAGCCCGTCCAGCACGACGGCACGGTGCTCGAACACCGACCGCGCCGACACCAACGACCAACCCACATCCACCGACGCAAGCTCGGCCTGACTCACAGCCTCGGCCAGCCGCCCGGCCTGCGCCCGCAACGCGGCCTCGGACTTCGCCGACACCGCCCACGGCACCACCACCGGCGCGACACCCAAAGCGGACTCCGCAACCGGCTCCACCTCGACAGCCGGAGCCTGCTCCAGGATCACGTGCGCGTTGGTGCCGCTAATACCGAACGACGACACGCCCGCCCGGCGAGGACGGCCGGTCTCCGGCCACGCCACCGACTCCGTCAGCAGCTCAACGGAACCGGCCGACCAGTCCACGTGCGGTGACGGCTCGTCGACGTGCAGCGTCTGGGGAAGAACGCCGTGCCTCAGTGCCAGCACCATCTTCATGAGTCCCGCGACACCCGCCGCGGCCTGGGTGTGCCCGATGTTCGACTTGATCGAGCCAAGCCACAGGGGGCGGTCCTCCGGGCGATCCTGGCCGTACGTCGCCAGCAGCGCCTGCGCCTCGATCGGGTCACCCAGCTTCGTCCCCGTGCCATGCGCCTCCACCGCGTCGACCTCAGCGGCCGACAACCCCGCATTCGCCAGCGCGGCCCGGATCACGCGCTGCTGCGACGGACCGTTCGGCGCGGACAGACCGTTGCTCGCACCGTCCTGGTTGAGCGCGGAACCCCGCACCACGGCCAGCACCTGGTGCCCGTTGCGCCGGGCGTCCGACAGCCGTTCCAGGAGCAGCATGCCTACGCCCTCCGCCCAGCCGGTGCCGTCCGCGCCGGCCGCGAACGCCTTGCACCGGCCGTCGGGAGCGAGCCCCCGCTGGCGGCTGAACTCCACGAAGGCACCGGGGCTGGCCATCACCGTCGCGCCACCGGCCAGCGCCAGCGTGCACTCGCCCTGGCGCAGTGCCTGGGCCGCCCAGTGCAGGGCCACCAGCGACGACGAACACGCCGTGTCCACCGTCACCGCGGGACCCTCGAACCCGAACGTGTACGAGATCCGCCCCGAAGCGACGCTGCCGGCGTTGCCGGTCATCAGGTAGCCCTCAGAGGCCTCCCCGGCCTGCTGCACCAGGTCGCCGTAGTCGTGGTAGGTCAGACCGCAGAACACGCCGGTCTGGCTGCCGCGCACCGACGCCGGGTCGATACCCGCACGCTCCAGCGCCTCCCACGACGTCTCCAACAACAACCGCTGCTGCGGATCCATCGCCAACGCCTCACGCGGCGAAATACCGAAGAACCCAGGATCGAAATCACCGGCGTCGTAAAGGAACCCACCCTCACGCGCGTACGCCGTGCCCTTGTGGTCGGGGTCCGGGTGGTAGAGCGCCTCCAGATCCCAGCCGCGGTTGGTGGGCAGGCCGGCCACCGCGTCACCGTCGTTGACGAGCAGGTGCCACAGGTCCTCGGGGGTCTGTACGCCGCCGGGGAAGCGGCAGCCCATCCCGACGACGGCGATCGGCTCGTCCTCGGGCACGGTCCGCGGCGTCGTCGCCGGGTGCGGGGCGGCTGCCTGCCGGTCGTCGTCCGAGTGATCCGCTCCCAGCAGCTCGCCAAGGATGTGGCGGGCGGCAGCGACCGGGGTCGGGTAGTCGAACACGAGTGTGGCGGAGAGCTTGAGGCCGGTGGCGGCGTTGAGGCGGTTGCGGAGTTCGACCGCGGTGAGCGAGTCGAAACCGAGGTCCTTGAAGGCACGCTCCACCGCGACGCCGTCCGCGTGCCCCAGGACGGCTGCCACGCTGTCGGCCACCAGCTCTTGCAGGACGCCCTCCCGCTCGCGCGGTGCGAGGCCGGCCAGGCGCCGTGCGAGGGCGGGGGTTCCGCCGTCGTCGGCCGACTCGACGACCCGGCGGGCCGGGGCTCCGATGAGGTACCGAAGGATCGCGGGTACGGTTCCGGGCCGTGCGTGGGCGCGCAGTACGGCAACGTCCATACGGGTCGGCACCAGCAGGAACTCGTCCGTCGTCTGGGCCGCGTCGAACAGTGCCAGCCCCTCGTCCGCGGGGAGCGGAGTCATGCCGAAGCGCGCCATGCGGGCCATGTCGACCTCGCCCAGGTGGCCGGTCATCCCGCTGCGCTCGGCCCAGAAGCCCCAGGCCAGCGAGACGGCGGGCAGGCCGTGCGCGCGCCGGTGCGCCGCCAGGGCGTCCAGGAACATGTTGGCCGCCGCGTAGTTGCCCTGGCCGGCCGCGCCGAAGGTCGCGGCGGCCGAGGAGAACAGGACGAACGCCGTCAGGCCCATGTCCTTGGTGAGCTCGTGCAGGTGCACGGCGGCATCGACCTTGGGACGCAGTACCCGGTCCAGCCGTTCCGGCGTCAACGACTCGATGACGCCGTCGTCCAGGACTCCGGCCGCGTGGACGACTCCGCGCAGCGGGCGTTCTGCGGGGATCCGCGCCAGCAGCCCGGCCAGCGCGTCGCGGTCCGTCACGTCGCACGCCTCGAAGACCACGTCGGCCCCCAAAGCGTTGAGTTCCTGCTCCAGTTCGGCGGCGCCGGGCATGTCGCGTCCCCGGCGCGAGGCCAGCACCACGCACCGGATGCCGTGTTCGGCGATCAGGTGTCGCGCCACCAGGCGCCCCAGGACACCACTCGCACCGGTGATCAGCACAGAGCCGTCGGTGTCCCACACGGAGTCGGACGTCGCCCCGGAGTCCGGCGTCGCCGGAATGGCGGCGCCCGTCGCCCTGGCCAGCCGCGGGATGGACGCCCGCCCCTCGCGTACGGCGATCTGCGGTTCACCGGTGGCGAGCACCGCGTCGAGCACCCCGCCCGGCACCTCGCGCCCGTCCACGTCACACAGCACGAACCGCTCCGGATGCTCCGCCTGCGCGGACCGCACCAACCCCCACACGGCAGCAGCCGCCAGATCGGTCACATCCTCACCCGGCACAGCGGACACCGCACCCCGGGTCACCACCACCAGACGCGACCCGGCGAACCGCTCCTCACCCAGCCACTCCCGCAACACCTCCAGCGCACGACGCGTCACCGACCGCACCACCGCCGGATCACCCACACCGGCACCGGAGTCGGACGCGGAGAGGAACGGCAACAGAACGTAGTCGGGCACTGTCTCGTCGTTCGTCAGCACGTCGGAGAGACCGGCGTACACCGCGCCGTACTGGTCAGTGGCCGTTCCGGTGCCTCCGAGAAGAGTGCGGAGCTCAGCCTCGCCGGTGCCTACGAAGGCCCGTCGGGCACCGTCCGCCGCCATTGCGGCGGACGCCGTCGGCAGAGCCGCCCATTCCACGCGGAACAGCGACTGGTGTGGCACCTGTCCCCCGACGGCCACGTCGTCCGGCGTGACCGTCCGGGCCGTCACCACGTCCGCCGTGGCCACCACCTGGCCGGACTCGTCGGCCAGCAGCATCGCGACACCGTCCCGCGCTGTCGGCGTGAGCCGCACGCGCAGCGTGGTCGCACCGGTGGCGTGGAGCGAGACGCCGTTCCAGGCGTGCGGGAGCACGGCCGTGTCGCCGTCCGAGCTGAGCCCCATGCCGTCCAGGGCATGGAAGGCGGCGTCCAGCAGCACCGGATGCATCCCGTAGCGCCCGGTGTCCGCTCGCTGCTCCTCCGGCAACGTCACCTCGGCGAAGACTTCCTGGCCTCGGCGCCACGCCTGACGCACCGTACGGAAAGCCGGGCCGCGGACGAGGCCGGCACCTTCCTCATCGCCTTCGTACAACGTCTCGGCATCGACGGGGTCGGCGTCCGCCGGAGGCCACTCGCCGAGCCCCCGAGCGATCGCCTCCGGGTTCACCGGGACGTCTGCCGTCAGCACACCACGCGCGTGGCAGGTCCAGGGGAGTTCCGAGGCCCCGTCCCCGGGGTGCGAGTAGACGCTCAGCGTACGGCGGCCGGAGTCGTCCGGTCCGCTCACCGCGAGCTGGAGCTGAATCGCTCCGCTGTCCGGCAGGATCAGGGGCGTCTCGGGCGTCAGCTCCTCCAGCCGACCGCAGCCGACGGCGTCCCCGGCACGCAACGCCAACTCCACGAAGGCGGAGGTCGGGAGGAGTGCCGAGCCGTAGAGGACGTGGTCCGCGAGCCAAGGGTGGGACTGTGTCGACAGCCGGCCCGTGAAGAGATGCCCGCCCGTCTCCGGCAACGTCACGGCCGCGCCCAGCATCGGGTGATCGGCGGACGAGAGACCGGCCGACGTCACGTCGCCCTGGCGGGCGATGGACGGTTCGACCCAGTAGCGCTGGTGCTGGAAGGCGTAGGTGGGCAGCTTGACGCGACGGGCACCCGTGCCCGTGAACACTCCGGCCCAGTCGACGGCAGCGCCGCCGACGAACGCCTCCGCGGCAGAGGTCAGGAAACGCCCCAGACCACCTTCGCCACGACGCAGCGAACCCACTGCCGTGACAGAGGTGTTGATGTGTTCCTCGGCCGTCTGCTCGACGCCCATCGTCAGCACCGGGTGCGCACTGGACTCCACGAACAGACAGAAGCCGTCGTCCAGCAGTGCACGCAGGGTTTCGGCGAAGCGGACGGTCTGACGCAGGTTGCGATACCAGTAACCCGCGTCCAGGGACGACGTGTCCAGCACTCCACCCGTCACGGTCGAGTAGAAGGGCACGGTCGCGGCCCGAGGACTGATGCCCGCCAGGTCCCGCAGGAGGACGTCCTCGATCTCCTCGACGTGCGCACAGTGCGAGGCGTAGTCCACCGCCACGCGACGGGCCCGCACACCGTCCGCCTCACACGACGCCAGCAACTCGTCCAGGGCGTCCGCATCTCCGGACACGACCACCACGGCCGGGCCGTTGACCGCCGCCACCGACAGACGACCACCCCAGGCCGACAGCCGCTCGCCGACCTCGTCGGCACTCAGCGACACGGACACCATGCCGCCCCGCCCCGACAGCGCCCCGATCGCCTTGCTGCGCAGCGCCACCACCCGCGCCGCGTCCTCGAGCGACAGGGCACCCGCCACACACGCGGCGGCGATCTCGCCCTGCGAATGACCGATCACCGCAGCGGGCTCCACGCCCACCGACCGCCAGACCTCGGCCAGCGACACCATCACAGCCCACAACACCGGCTGCACCACATCGACCTGACTCAGCCAGGCGTCAGCGTCCGTGTCCCGAAGGACATGGGTCAGCGACCAGTCCACGTACGGGTCGAGGGCCATCGCGCACTCGGCCATCCGCTCCGCGAAGACGGGTGAGGAGTCCAGCAGTTCGGCCGCCATTCCGGCCCACTGCGAGCCCTGGCCCGGGAACACGAACACCGCACGGCCATCGACACCGGCCGCACTCCCCCGCACCACGCCTGCGGCCTCACGGCCTTCAGCCAGCGCTTCGAGCCCGTTGGCACCGTCCAGGACCACAGCGCGATGCTCGAACACCGAACGCGTCGTCACCAGCGACAACCCGACATCCACCGGGGCGAGTTCGGCTCCGTCCGCGACGAACGACCTCAGTCGTTCGGCCTGGGCCCGCAGCGCCGCCTCGGACTTCGCCGACACCACCCACGGCACCACCACAGGTGCGACACTCGGCGACTCGCCGGGCGAGGACTCCGCAACCGGCTTCTCCAGGGCAGCGGGAGCCTGTTCCAGGATTACGTGCGCGTTCGTACCGCTGACGCCGAACGCCGACACACCGGCTCGGCGGGGCTCCTCCCCCTCCGTCCAGGGAGTGGCGGTCTCGGTCAGCAGCCGCACGGTGCCGGAGGACCAGTCGACGTGCGGGGAGGGTTCGTCGACGTGCAGCGTCTGCGGCAGCAGCCCGTGCCGCATCGCCAGCACCATCTTCATGATCCCCGCGACACCCGCCGCGGCCTGGGTGTGCCCGATGTTCGACTTGATCGAGCCCAGCCACAGCGGCCGGTCCTCCGACCGGTCCCGACCATAGGTCGCCAGCAGCGCCTGCGCCTCGATCGGGTCACCCAGCTTGGTACCCGTGCCGTGCGCCTCCACCGCGTCCACCTGACCGGCAGACAGCCCCGCGTTGGCCAAAGCGGCCCTGATCACCCGCTGCTGCGACGGGCCGTTCGGCGCCGTCAGACCATTGCTCGCACCGTCCTGGTTCACGGCCGAGCCCCGCACCACGGCCAGCACCTGGTGTCCGTTGCGTTGGGCGTCGGACAGCCGCTCCAGCAGGAGCAGGCCGACGCCCTCACCCCAGCCGGTGCCGTCCGCGCCGGCCGCGAACGCCTTGCACCGGCCGTCGGGAGCAAGCCCCCGCTGACGGCTGAACTCCACGAACCCCCGGGGTGAGACCATCAGCGAGACACCGCCGACGATCGCCCGGGAGCATTCGCCCTGGCGCAGCGACTGCGCCGCCAGGTGCAGGGCCACCAGCGACGACGAACACGCCGTGTCCACCGTGACCGCAGGGCCCTCGAGACCGAACGTGTAGGAGATGCGCCCCGAGACGACACTGGCCGCGTTGCCCGTGGCGACGTAGCCCTCGGTGACGTCCGAGCCCTGGTCCACGAGGGACACGTACTCAGCGCCGTTCGTGCCGATGAACACGCCCGTTCGGCTGCCGCGCACCGACTCGGGGTCGACGCCGGCCTGTTCCCACAGTTCCCAGGCCGTCTCGAGCAGCAGCCGCTGCTGCGGGTCCATGGCCAGCGCCTCACGTGGCGAGATACCGAAGAAGTCCGCGTCGAAGCCACTGACGTCGGAGAGGAACGCGCCCTCGCGGACGTAGCTCTTGCCGAGCGCCTCCGGGTCCGCGTCGTACAGCCCGTCGAGGTCCCAGCCGCGGTCCGTCGGGAATCCGGTGAGGGCGTCCTCGCCTGCGGCGAGCAGGCTCCACAGTTCTTCCGCGGTCGCCACGCCTCCGGGGAAGCGGCAGCTCATGGCGACGATCGCCATGGGCTCGTCGGCGGCGGCCGCAGGGGCCGGGAGCGACGGGACGATCTCGTCGTCGCGCGCGTCGACCAGTTCGGTGAGCAGATGGGAGGCGAGCGCGGCCGGTGTGGGGTAGTCGAAGACCAGTGTGGCCGACAGGCGCATGTCCGTGGCTTCGTTGAGCCTGTTGCGCAGGTTCACCGCGGTCAGGGAATCGAAGCCGATCTCCGTGAACGCGCGGCCGGGCGCGATGGCGTCGGCCCCGGCGTGTCCGAGGACGGCGGCGACGTGCGCACGTACGAGTTCCAGCACGATCCGGTGCTGTTCGCCTTCGGGCAGCCCTGCCAGCTTGCGGACGAGAGCGGAGGCCCCTTCGGCGTGTTCCGTGTCCGCCGCTCGGGTTCCGGCCGCTTCCGCAAGCTGGGCGATCTCCGGGATGCCGCTGAGCGTGCGGGACAGCTGCCGGGCCTCGAAGGTGTCCGCGAAGCGCTGCCAGTCCGCGTCGACCAGAGCGACTGCGGCGTCGTCGAGGACCAGGGCCCTCTCCAGAGCCTTCAGTGCCTGCTCGGGATCCATCGGGCGCATACCGGTGCGCCGCAGGGTACGGCTGACTTCGGCACTGCTGACGGCCATGCCGTCGTCGGCCCAGGGGCCCCACGCGATCGACGTCGCCGGCAGACCCTCAGCCCGCCGCGCCTCCGCCAACGCATCCAAATACGCGTT
>NZ_JBHXFL010000089.1:0-9100 GCF_042724095.1 Streptomyces sp. NPDC127100 | reverse complement strand
CAGATCCTTTTCCGATCCGATTTCCTCGGTGCTTTCCAGGTTCCCGCTTTCGCGTTTCCCTTTCCGGCGGTTCCGACTCTATCAGATCCTTTCGGGCCCTGATTCCCAGTCAGAGGGGGTTGTCTTCCCGGCTGTTGGGCCGTTCCGACGAGGTGAGACTCTAGCGGATTCCCGACTCCCGAGCTAATCGGGGGCCGCGTCCTTTCGAACGTGGATTCCTCATTCCGCAATTACACGCGCCAATACACGACGACGCCGACAGCGCGACTGTTCGTCGAGGAGTGGTTGGTACTTGCGGAATCGCTGTCCGGGGACCGACCGGAGTCGGCACTCACGTCGGACAACTCGGAGAACACTACGGATGCGGTCAGGTCGTGTCAACTCGGGGGCGAAGTGCCTGCCGGAGGCGTAGCTTTAGGGCGTGATGACGCGTACGTGCAACCAGTTCTGGTGGGCCGCCTGACGGCGGCCCGTACTCACGTATGCATGTGACGGCCGCCGCTTCGGCGGCCGTTCTCGTATCTCCCTCCAGGAGGGGCGGCCGACGGGTGGCGGCGGCCCCGACCAGGAGGTGGAGAGATGACACGAGTGTTCAGTGGGGTCAAGCCGACCGGGAACCTGACGCTGGGGAACTACCTGGGCGCCCTGCGGCGGTGGGCCGCGGAGGACCAGCACCGGTCGGACGCGCTGTTCTGCGTCGTCGACCTGCACGCGCTGACCGTGGACCACGATCCGGCACGGGTGCGCCGGCTCAGCCGGCAGGCGGCGTCGCTGCTGCTGGCGGCGGGGCTGGATCCGGAGTTGTGCACCGTGTTCGTCCAGAGTCACGTGGACGAACACGCGCGGCTGTCGTACCTGCTGGAGTGCGTGGCCACGGACGGGGAGATGCGCCGGATGATCCAGTACAAGGAGAAGGCCGCGCGGGAGAGAGAGCGGGGCGGGAGCGTGCGGCTGTCGTTGCTGACGTATCCCGTGCTGATGGCGGCCGACATCCTGGCGTACGGGACGGACGAGGTGCCGGTGGGGCACGACCAGACGCAGCACGTGGAGCTGGCCCGGGATCTGGCGGTGCGGTTCAACCAGCGGTACGGGCACACGTTCGTGGTGCCGCGGGCCACGAATCCGGCGGTGGCGGCCCGGGTGATGAACCTTCAGGAGCCGGACTCGAAGATGGGCAAGAGCGACGACGTCGGGCCGGGGATCGTCTATCTGCTGGACGAGCCGGACGTGGTGCGGAAGAAGGTCATGCGGGCCGTGACCGACAGCGGGCGCGAGGTCGTGTACGACCGGGAGGGGCGGCCGGGGCTCGCGAACCTGCTGGAGATCCTCGCCGCGTGCACGGGTGCGGAGCCGGAGGTACTGGCCGGGGGGTACGACTCGTACGGCGCGCTGAAGAAGGACGTCGCGGAGGCCGTGGTCGAGGTGCTGCGGCCGTTGCGAACGCGGCACCGGGAGCTGTGCGCGGATCCCGGCTACGTGGAGGGGGTGCTGCGGGAGGGTGCGGAGAAGGCGCGGGCGATGGCCCGGCCGACCGTGGACGCGGCCTACCGGGCGATCGGCCTGCTGCCGCCGGTGTCGGACACCGTGGTGAACGCGGCGCGGTAGGCGCGGGGGCTGGTGGCGAGGCGCGATGCGAAGTGCTGGCGCATCGTGACCTCGCTGCCGAAGCCTGCCCTGCGGGCGATCTCGGGCATGGGCAGGTCGGTGCGCTCCAGGAGTTTCTGGGCTGCGGCGATGCGCTGGTCGAGGAGCCAGCGCAGCGGGGTGGTACCCGTGGCCGCCGTGAAGTGGCGGGCGAAGGAGCGCGGGGACATGCCGGCGCGGGCGGCCAGCCCCGCGACGGTCAGGGGCTCGTGGAGATGGCGCAGGGCGTGCTCGCGGACGGCGGCCAGGGCGTCGGCGTCACGGTCGGTGCGCGGGGTGGGGTGCTCGATGAACTGGGCCTGGGTGCCGGTCCGGAAGGGGGCGGTGACCATCGAGCGGGCGATGGTGGCGGCGGCCTCGGCGCCGTGGGCCAGGCGGACCAGGTGGAGGCAGAGGTCGATGCCGGCCGCGGTGCCGGCCGCGGTCCAGAGGTTGTCGTCCTCGATGAAGAGGGCGTCGGGGACGACGGTGACGCGGGGGTGGTGGGTGCGCAGGAGGTCGACCAGCCGCCAGTGGGTGATGGCGCGACGGCCGTCGAGGAGGCCCGCCTGGGCGAGGGTGAACGCGCCGCCGCACAGGGCCGCGACGGTGGTGCCGCGGGTGTGCGCGCGGCGGAGGGCGGCGAGGACCGGGGCGGGGGCCGGGGTGAGGTGGTCGTCGAGGCCGGGGACCACGACGAGGTCGGCGTCGTCCAGCCAGTCGAGGGGACGGTCGGGGTGGAGGGCGAGGCCGCCGCGCATCGGGACGGCTGCGGTGCCGTCGGCGGCGACCCGGCGCAGGTCGAAGGCGGGGGCGCCGCGGTCGGTGCGGTCGGTGCCCCAGACCTCGGTGATGACGGAGACGTCGAAGGCCCGGATGCCGGGGAAGGCGACGAGGGCGACGCGGTAGGGGGCCTGGACGGTGGCCTGGACTGCCATAAGTGGCAGTAAACCATCGATCGCCGACTTCTGTACCTCTGGGGAGCGTGGCCGTCCGGCGGCACGATCGTGGGCATGGACATCGCAGAGAACGCGGCGCTGGTGGTTGTGGACGTGCAGAAGGGCTTCGAGGAGCTCGCCTTCTGGGGGACGCGCAATCACCCTGCGGCGGACGACAACATCGCCGCCCTCCTCGACGTGTGGCAGGCGACCGGGCGGCCGGTCGTCTTCGTGCGGCACGACTCGGTCAAGCAGGGGTCGCCGTTGCGGACCGGGTACGAGGGCAACGGCTTCAAGGAGTACGTGGAGCAGCGGCGCGGCAAGGGGAGCGGAGCCGAGCTGCTGGTCACGAAGACCGTGAACTCGGCCTTCCTCGGGACGCCCGACCTGGGGGCGTGGCTCCGGGGACAAGGGATCGACCAGGTCGTGCTGGCCGGGATCCAGACGAACATGTGCGTCGAGACGACGGCACGGATGGGCGGGAACCTCGGCTACGACGTGCTGGTCGCGTTCGACGCGACGTACACCTTCGGCCTGGAGGGGCCCTTCGGCTGGCGGCAGAGCGCGGACGAGCTGGCGCGGGCGTCGGCGGTTTCGCTGCACGGGGGCGGGTTCGCGCGGGTGGTGACGACGGGGGACGTGGTGACCGCGGCGGAGTGAGACGGCCGGGCCGGTGGCTGCCCGGCCGGCGCGCCGAGGCGCCGGCCGGGCAGTCGGTCAGGCCCCGAGCACTTCGGACAGTTGCTGGGACGAGGCCACGGCGCCGGACCAGACCCGGACGTCCTTGATGCGGGCCGGCACGTGGTTCGTCCAGGCGGTGCCGTCCGTGGCGGCACCGACGGTGAACACCCCCGAGCCGACGGGGTCGGGGACGGGGCGCCGGGTGCCGTTCGGGTTTCCTCCCACGTAGAGCTCGATGGTCCCCGCCTGCGCGTCACGGACACCGGTCAGCCGTACGGGTTCGTCCGTGCGGACAGGATCCGCGGAGCTACTCGCGACGTACGTGCCGTCGGCGTCCAGGCGGCCGAATCGCCAGGACCCTACGGGAACCAGCTTCTCCTCAAGGGCGTCCGGGTCCCAGGCCGGCGTCATGCCTCCGGCCTCGTACCACAGCCCGAAGGTGGAGCCGTCGGCCGCGCGCCAGCCGAGGACGTGACCGACGCGGCCCTTGGGCCAGGACGCGACCGCGGAGCCGTCCAGCGTGACGTCCGTGCTCACCGTGAACGAGCCGGTGCCGTCCACCAGTGGCCCGTCCGCCGCCGCCGCGCCGTTCGCGCCGTCCAGCGTGAGCGTGCTGCCGTCCAGGGCCGCGCCGCCGGACAGCGTCAACCGGGGGCCGTAACCCGAGACCGTGTCGGTGAGTGCGGTGCCGCTCGCCCCGTCGGCGGACCAGTCGGCCACCAGTTCCACGGCATTGCGTCCGCCGTTGGGGATCTGCGCCTCGTCGGCGATTTCGCTGTCGGTGAGGGGTCGGCGCCAGACCGCGACCTCGTCGAGGGAGCCGTCGAAAAAGTCCCCGTACTCCCCGGGCGAGCCGTCCAGCAGTGCCCGGCCGAACTGCAGCTGTCCGTCGGCCGCACCCACGCCGGGCGCGGTGCCCGTGGCCCGCAGTCGGCCGTTGACGTACAGCCGGGTCCGGTCGGCGGACGCGTCGTACACGGCGGCGAGATGGGTCCACACCCCTGGGGTCGCCTGGCGGTCGGCCGCCAGAGTCAGGTGGTCGGCACCGGCGGGCAGGGACGGCCGGAACGTCCAGGTGCCCCGGGTCGCGTCGTAGGACAGACGGAAGCCGCCGTCCTGAGCCAGCACCGTCCGGTCGGTGGCGCCCAGCGTGTCGGGACGCACCCAGGCCGAGAGGGTGAAGGAGCTGCGGGTGTCCAGGACCGGGGCGCTCGTCGCCGCGTACCCGCCGCTGCCGTCGAGGGTCAGACCTCGGTCCGTGACCGGTTCCGGCAGCGCTTCGTACTCGTCGTGGGTCTGCACGCCACGCCGGCCGCGGTCGTCGCGGGTCGCGCCGCCCGAGAGCGTCGCGTCGTTGCGCGTCGTGCCCTCGGCGGTCGCGGAGTCGCGCGCCGGACCGCTCGCCTCGTCGAAGCGCCAGCGGCCTAGGGGGGTCTCACCCGTCGCGACCAGGAATTCCACCTCGGCGGCGGCGCCGGCCCGGCCGACCTGGTCGAAGGCCTGCACCTCGAGACGGTAGAGCCCGCCCTGCTGAGGGACATGGGTGACCGTGGCGGTCTCACCGGTCACCGACGACCAGGTGGCTTCCCCGATGACGTGGTACCGGTAGCCGACGATGTCCTTGTCGGCCGTGTTCGGCGCGAACGTGAAAGTCGCCCGCACGCCCGGCCCGCCGGCCGCCTGGCACACGGTCACGCACGAGGTGTACGGAGCGGCCAGCGTGATCCGGGGTGGCAGTGGCGCCGTGGTGTCGGCTTCGGAGCCCTCGTCGCGCTGGGACGTCCGGTCCCGCGCCGCCTCGGCCCGTTCGTTCGCGTGGGACGACGGCGGGCCGTCCGGAGCTGCGGACAGCGCGTGGGCCGTCGTCGCCGGCAGCGACAGCGCGGCTGCCGCCATGGCGAGCGTGGCGGCCGCGGTGCCGGCTCTCCGCCTTCGTCTCCGGTCGCGTCCGTCACCGTCGGTTCGTCCCCACCCCTGCGTCACGGAATGCCCCCTCGTCCTTCACGATCTTGACATGTGCACGGATTCAATCTCCGTGTTCACGCAGCGTCAAGGCGAATTCAGGGGCCGGGGGAGCG
Source organism: Streptomyces sp. NPDC127100 (assembly GCF_042724095.1). Classification (NCBI taxonomy): domain Bacteria; kingdom Bacillati; phylum Actinomycetota; class Actinomycetes; order Kitasatosporales; family Streptomycetaceae; genus Streptomyces; species Streptomyces sp. NPDC127100. The sequence continues at coordinate 3,780 of NZ_JBHXFL010000089.1, read as the reverse complement.
TTGCCGGTCCGGGCGTCCGGTCGGTGGAGGGTCAGTCCTTGGTGCCGGAGGCGAGTTCTCGGCTGCGGTCGCGGGCGGCTTCCAGGGCGGCGATGAGGGCCGCTCGGACGCCGTGGTTCTCGAGTTCGCGGATGGCGTTGATGGTGGTGCCGGCGGGGGACGTGACGTTCTCCCGCAGCTTGACCGGGTGTTCGCCGCTGTCGCGGAGCATCTTCGCGGCGCCGATCGCGGACTGGACGATCAGGTCGTGGGCCTTGTCGCGGGGCAGGCCCAGGAGGATGCCGGCGTCGGTCATGGCCTCGACCAGGTAGAAGAAGTAGGCCGGGCCGGATCCGGAGAGGGCGGTGCAGGCGTCCTGCTGGTTCTCGGGGACACGGAGGGTCTTGCCGACGGCGCCGAAGATCTCCTCGGCGTGGGCCAGGTGGGCCGCGGTGGCGTGGGTGCCGGCGGAGATGACGGACATGGCCTCGTCCACGAGGGCGGGGGTGTTCGTCATGACGCGGACGACCGGGGTGCCGGCGGTGAGGCGCTCCTCGAAGAAGGAGGTCGGGATGCCCGCGGCGCCGCTGATGACCAGGCGGTCGGTGGGGATGTGCGGGGCCAGTTCGTCGAGGAGGGTGCCCATGTCCTGCGGCTTGACCGTGAGGATCAGGGTGTCGGCGTTCTTGGCGGCCTCGGCGTTGGTGACCGGGGTGACTCCGTAGCGGGCGCGGAGTTCGTCGGCCCGTTCCGGGCGGCGGGCGGTGACCAGGAGGTCGGCCGGGGACCAGCCGGAGCCGATCATCCCGCTGAGCAGGGCTTCGCCGATCTTGCCGGTGCCGAGGACTGCGACTTTCTGGGTCATGGCGGTGGTGCCCTCCGGAGGGTGCGCGTTGGCCTCGGTCATCCTCGCATTTCGGGTGGCCGGGGAGGGGGCGCGTCCAGTCCGCGGGACGTGGGCGGGGGTTGTTTCGCCTCGGCCGCCCCTTCCCGTCCCCGCTGGGCCCGGACGGCCTCGTCCTCGGACGCCGGACGGGCCGCGCTATGCCGTGCGGCGCTTCAGGGTCGCCGCGCCCAGGGCCAGGACCAGGAGGGCGCAGCCGGCCATGATCAGGACGTCCCGGACGAAGGTGGCCGTCATGTCGGTGTGGCGCAGGACCTCGTTCATGCCGTCGACGGCGTAGGACATCGGCAGGACGTCGGAGACGGCCTCCAGGGCCGGGTGCATGCGGTCGCGCGGGGTGAACAGGCCGCAGAGGAGGAGCTGGGGGAAGATCACCGCCGGCATGAACTGGACCGCCTGGAATTCGGAGGCCGCGAAGGCCGAGACGAAGAGGCCGAGTGCGGTGCCCAGGAGGGCGTCGAGGAGGGCGACCAGGAGCAGGAGCCAGGGGCTGCCGGTCACGTCGAGGCCGAGGAACCAGACCGCCAGGCCCGTCGCCAGGGCCGACTGGACGATCGCGAGGGCACCGAAGGCGAGGGCGTAGCCGGCGATGAGGTCGCCCTTGCCCAGGGGCATGGCGAGGAGGCGTTCGAGGGTGCCGGAGGTGCGCTCGCGCAGGGTCGCGATGGACGTGACCAGGAACATCGTGATCAGCGGGAAGATCCCCAGCAGGGAGGCGCCGATGTTGTCGAAGGTGCGCGGGCTGCCGTCGAAGACGTAGCGCAGCAGGAACAGCATCAGGCAGGGGATCACCAGGAGCAGCGCGATCGTGCGGGGGTCGTGGGCCAGCTGGCGCAGGACGCGGGCCGCGGTGGCGGTGGTGCGGGAGAGGTTCAGGGGGCGGGTGGGGGCCGGGGGCGGCGTGGTCCGCGCGGTGGGCGTGGTGGTGGTCATCGCGTGGTCTCCTTCGTGCGGGCTGCCGCCGTCGCCTCGTCCACCAGGTGCAGGAAGGCCTCCTCGACGGTCTCCGCGTCCGTGCGGGCGCGCAGGGCGTCGGGGGTGTCGTCGGCGAGGAGCGTGCCGTCGCGCATCAGCAGGAGGCGGTGGCAGCGCTCGGCCTCGTCCATGACGTGGGAGGAGACGAGGAGGGTGGTGCCGCGCTCGGCGGCGAGGGAGTGGAAGAGGGTCCACAGGTCGCGGCGGAGTACGGGGTCGAGGCCGACGGTCGGTTCGTCGAGGACCAGGAGCTCGGGGGCGCCGAGGAGGGCGACGGCCAGGGAGACGCGGCTGCGCTGGCCGCCGGAGAGGTTGCCGGCCAGGGCGTCGGCGTGGGTGGTGAGGTCGACGTCGGCGACGGCCCGGGTGACGTTCTCGCGGCGGCGGCCGGAGGAGGCGCGGCCGGGGTCGAGTATCGCGGCGAAGTAGTCGAGGTTCTGGCGGACGGTGAGGTCGTCGAAGACGGACGGGGCCTGGGTGACGTAGCCGATGCGGGTGCGCAGGCCGGGGTGACCGGCGGGGCGGCCGAGGACGTCGAGGGTGCCGGTGACCTTGGCCTGGGTGCCGGCGATCGCCCGCATGAGGGTGGACTTGCCGCAGCCGGAGGGGCCGAGGAGGCCGGTGATCCGGCCGCGCGGGACGGTGAAGCCGAGGCCGCGCAGGACGGTGCGGGAGCCACGGACGACGGTGAGGTCCTCGGCGTGGACGGCGGGGGCGGCGGGGGTGGTCCCGTGGCCGGGGGCGGCACCGGAGTCCCGAGCGGCACCGGCGTCCGGGGTGGCACCGGCGTCGTGGGTGGCCGTCCGGTCGTCGGGAGGGCGGGACGAGTAATTCATCATGTGATGAATAGTGCTCCCGCCCTCCCGTCGCGTCAAGCGGCCTCGGGCGTTCTGGCGAGCAGCAGCACGACGACGTACGTCTCCTCGACGATCCCGTCCGGGAAGACGGCCAGGAGGTGCTCCCGCTCCTCGGCCAGGAACGCCGCGCTGCGGTCCTCGCCGTGGGTCAGGAAGACCGAGTGGCTGGCGATGTTGGCCAGGTGCGTGTCCAGCGGGACGCTGCGGCTCCAGCGGACCTCGCGGCGGGTGAAGGCCAGCCGGCCGGAGGGGTCGGCGACGCGGGCGTCGACGTTCCGTTTCTCGGCGGAGACGTCCAGGCCGAACCGCCGCCGCGTGCGCTCGTTCGCCGCGGCGATCCACGGCACGTCGGGGGCGTCGGTGTTCCACCACAGCGCCAGCGCCCCGCCGGGACGCAGCACGCGCAGTGCCTCCGGGACGGACAGGGCGGGGTCGGTCCAGTGCCAGGCCTGGGCGTAGGTGAGCAGGTCGAAGCGGTGGTCGGCGAGGGGGAGGGCGTTGCCGTTGCCACGGACCACCGGCACCTCGGGGAGGCCGCGGCGGAACTCGGCCGCCATGCCCCCGCCGGGCTCGACGGCGAGCACGTCGGCGCCGTGTTCGCGCAGGCGGGCGGTGGCGATGCCCGTACCGGCGCCGACGTCCGCGACGAGGGAGCCGGACAGGCGGCGGCCGGACAGCTCCTCGATCGCCTCGAAGAGGGCGGGCGGGTAGGAGGGACGGGCGGCGGCGTACTGGGCCGCGGCGGCGTTGAAGGAGTGGGCGCGGGCGGCGTGGCCGGCCGGCGGGTCGACCCTGGGTGACGTCATACGGCCATGGTCGGCCGGTGACCGCCGGGCGCGGGGGCCTTCCGCTATGGGGGCACCCGTCGAGAGACGGCGGACGAGCCGGGAGAGGGGAGCGCGCGGCCCGCCGGGGCGGGCCAGGGGCTGTCTGAACAAATGCGCGACGCCGCGGGCATGTGTCAGACACCCCCTAGAGCCTGTCTGACAAATGATCACCTGGCCGCTTCACGGAGCCAGAGGATCAGGGAGGCCAGGACAACCCCCGCGCGGTAGCGGTCTGCGA
>NZ_JBHXFL010000088.1:0-9346 GCF_042724095.1 Streptomyces sp. NPDC127100 | reverse complement strand
GTATTTTTTATTTATTTCTGTGTGGGGGTGGGGGCGGGGGGGGGGCCCGCCCCCCCCCCCCCCGCGGTGAGGAAGGGCGGTCAGTCCTTGCCGAGCAGGCTGTTCATCCGCTCGATCTCCGCGCTCTGCGAGGTGATGATCTCTCCGGCCATCGCCCTGGCGGGTCCGTGGGCGCCGTCCGCCTGCTCGGTCCTGGCCATCTCGACCGCGCCTTCGTGGTGCTCGACCATCATCTCCAGGAAGGCGGTGTCGAACGCCTTCCCCGAGGCGTTCTCCAGCTCGGTCATGTCCTGGGCGGTCATCATGCCGCCCGTGCCGTCCATGCCGTGCATGGAGTGGTCCATGGCGCCCTCGGCGGGCACCTCCTCGCCCCAGGAGACGAGCCAGCCGGACAGGGTCCTGATCTCCGGGTCCTGGGCCTTCCTGATGTCCTCGGCGAGCTGCTTCACCTCGGCGGACCGGGCCCGGTCCGGCGCGAGGCCGGCCATCTCGACGGCCTGGCGGTGGTGGGGGATCATGCCCTTCGCGAACGCCACGTCCGCGGCGTTGTGCCGCCCCTGCGGCGCGGAGGCGGAGGCGGAGGACGGCGCGGAGGGCGAGGCGGCGTTGTGGCCGCCGTGTCCGGCCGGGGTGCCGTCGTCACCGGCACCGCCACAGGCGGCCAGGACGAGCGTCGCCGCACCGGCGGCGGCGACGGCGGCACAGCGGCGGACGAGGGAACGTGTGCGGATCATGGTGGTGCGACTCCTTCCCGCGCGCCGCTCAGCGGCACGCGGTGGAACGGATGTGGGCGTGCGAAGGCGCGGCACCCCTCGCCGGGATCGCGGGGGATCACCGGGAGCGTGGTGCCGGGCGGGCAGCTCTATATCCGCAGGAGCTGGAGCTCGGAGAGGTCGGGCGGTGCGCGTCCGTCCCCGGACGATCCCTTGGGGACCGTCGCCGGCGCGGCGGCCGGGGCCCCGTCCAGCGGGGCGCCGGTCAGCGCGGGCGGCGCGTAGGCCGATCCGATGCCGGCGGCCGCGCACGTCCCGTCGGCGTGGTCGAGGTGACCCGATCCACCGTCCGTGTGTGCGCAGGCCCCGCCCGCGTGGGGCATGCCCTCCGCCGCGGCCGGCATCGTCGCGTGGGCGGCGTCCGCGTGCGCGGCGGGGGTCGCTCCGGGGGCCAGGCCGTGCATGCCGAGCACACCGGCCAGCACCGCCATCACCAGCAGCACGAACAGCCGCCCGGCCGGGCGGCTGCGCGTTCGGGCGCTGCTGGTCACGCGCCCATCGTAGGGGCGCCTCACCGCGGCGGCGCGCCGACCCGTGCGGCGGTGGTTCGAAGACAGGAACCGGGGCGGGGGAACCGAAGCGGCCGTCACAGGGCGGGGGACCGGAAGCGGCCGTCAGGCGCCGTGCCCGTGCAGTCGCTTCTCCTCCGCACGCGCCGGCGCCCCGTCCGCCTCGGTGCCGGCCGGTGTCCGGTCCGGATCGCGGAGGCTGATCTCCACGTGTCCGTCGACGACGCGCGTGTCGAAGGCGGGCTGGGGGGCGGTGGCGGGGCCGCGTACGTTCCAGCCGTCCGAGAGCCGGAAGACGCTGCCGTGCCAGGGGCACTCGACACATCCGTCGGCGACCTCGCCCTCGGACAGCGGCCCGGCCAGATGGCTGCACCGCTCGGCCAGCGCGTGGATGGTGCCGCCGGCCTCGCGCACCACCAGGACGGGCACATCGTCCACGGTCCGCCGCACGGCTCGGCCGGCCGGGAACTCGTCCACGCCGCCGATCCGGTGCCAGCCCTCCCTGACGACGTGCGGGACCTCTTCGGCGTGGTTGGCGCCGGCGGCCTGGTGGTAGGCCAGGTGGCCGCCGAGCATGCCTCCCACGCCGACCGCCGTCAGCCCGAGGAAGCCGTACGTCCGGCCCGCACCGGCCCGTCCGGTGAGGCGGCAGAAGAGCGAGGCGCCGTACAGGCCCACGGCCGTCACGTTGGCCACGGCGTGCACCAGCCCCACCCGGGTCTGCTCCCGGCGGAGTTCGGCCCAGTCGACCGCGCCCGCCAGCGCGGCCGGAGCGGCCGCCGCCAGCCCGACGCCCACCAGGGCCCCGGCCTCCCGGGAACGGCCGGGCCACAGGTCCATGACCGCGGCCGACATCCAGCTGCCGATCGGCACCTGCACCATCAGTGGGTGCGCGGGATGGCCGAGCGGCTTGCCGTGCAGCGCGTCCCGCGCCCGGCCGAGCGGCAGGGCCCGCACACGTCTGGTCAGCACGTCGATCACCGCGTCCGCCCGGGAATCGCGCTCCAGGGCTTCCAGCAGCGACAACATGCGGTTCTGTCCGGTGATGGGGTGGTCTGACCTTTTCCTCATGGGCGCAGGGTCCCCCCGGACGCGAAGGACAAACGGCGGACCCGGGCGCGCGGCGGTGTCCTCACCCGTGCGGCTGGAATACGGGGCCGTTCGGCCCGGGCCCCGCCGCCTGCGGGCGCGGACGTTCGCGGAGGACGGCTATTTTCCACGAGGGCTGCGATATCGCCTGATTCATCACCGCATGGACGTGAATCGCCGTTCCTGTAGTTGTCCGTGCCGCTGCCGAATGAGGAATGTGATGGCGACCCACACCGAGCCGGTGGCTCCCGTTCCCGTGCCCGAGCCTCTGAGGCGGGGCCGCGCAGTGGTCGCGTGGCTGACCACGACCGACCACAAAAGGATCGGCCACCTCTACCTGATCACGTCGTTCGGCTTCTTCCTGATCGGCGGGGCACTGGCGATGGTGATGCGGGCGGAACTGGCGCGGCCGGGCCTGCAGATCGTGTCGCCGGAGCAGTACAACCAGTCCTTCACGATGCACGGCACGATCATGCTGCTGCTCTTCGCCACCCCGACCTTCGCCGGGTTCGCCAACGCGATCATGCCGTTGCAGATCGGCTCTCCCGACGTCGCGTTCCCGCGGCTGAACATGTTCTCGTACTGGCTCTTCCTCTTCGGCGGGCTCATCGTGCTGAGCGGCTTCCTCACCCCCCAGGGTGCCGCCGACTTCGGCTGGACCGCCTATCCGCCGCTCAGCGGGGCGGAGCACGCGCCCTACCTCGGCGCCAACCTGTGGATCCTGGGGCTGGCGCTGGCCGGTTTCGGCACCATCCTCGGGGCGGTCAACTTCATCACCACCATCATCGGGATGCGGGCCCCCGGCATGACCATGTTCCGGATGCCGATCTTCACGTGGAACATCCTGCTCACCTCGGTGCTCGTGCTGCTGGCCTTCCCCGTGCTGGCGGCCGCCCTGCTGGTGCTGGCGGCGGACCGGCTGTTCGGGGCGCAGGTGTTCGACGCGGCGAACGGCGGGCCGATCCTGTGGCAGCACCTGTTCTGGTTCTTCGGCCATCCCGAGGTCTACATCCTCGCCCTGCCGTTCTTCGGGGTGGTGACGGAGATCCTCCCGGTCTTCTCGCGCAAGCCGATCTTCGGCTACACGAGCCTGATCGGCGCCACGATCGCCATCACCGGCCTGTCCGTGACCGTCTGGGCGCACCACATGTTCGCCACCGGTGCCGTGCTGCTGCCGTTCTTCTCCTTCATGAGCTTCCTGATCGCCGTGCCGACCGGAGTGAAGTTCTTCAACTGGACCGGCACGATGTGGCGGGGGTCCCTGTCCTTCGAACCGCCGATGCTGTGGGCGGTCGGCTTCCTGGTCACGTTCCTCTTCGGCGGGCTGACCGGTGTCCTGCTGGCCTCTCCGCCCATGGACTGGGAGGTCCACGACAGCTACTTCGTCGTGGCGCACTTCCACTACGTGCTCTTCGGCACGATCGTGTTCGCGATGTTCGGCGGCTTCAGCTTCTGGTGGCCCAAGATGACCGGCACCATGCTGAACCACCGGCTGGAGAAGATCCACTTCTGGACGCTGTTCGTCGGCTTCCACACCACGTTCCTGATCCAGCACTGGCTCGGCGCCGAGGGCATGCCCCGCCGGTACGCCGACTACCTCGCCGCCGACGGCTTCACCGCCCTCAACACCGTCTCTTCCATCGGCGCCTTCCTCCTCGGGCTGTCCACGCTGCCCTTCCTCTACAACGTCTGGAGGACGGCCCAGTACGGCACGCGGATCGAGGTCGACGACCCCTGGGGGTACGGGCGTTCGCTGGAGTGGGCCACCTCGTGCCCGCCGCCCCGCCACAACTTCGTCACCCTGCCGAGGATCCGGTCCGAATCCCCCGCCTTCGACCTGCACCACCCCGCGCTCGCGAGCCTCGACCAGGCGGAGAACACCGGTCAGCGCGACGTCCTGGACACCGGAGGCCACAAGGGCGACCGGACGTGACGGCTCGTCACGTCCGACGTCCTGGGTGTGCTCAGCGGGTCCGGTAGTGCGCGTAGACCAGTCCGGTGCCGAAGGAGCGCTTGTCGACCAGTTCGAGATCGAGGCGCACCCCGTCGGGGAAGAACCGCTTGCCGCCGCCGACCACGCTCGTGGTGACGAACAGGTGGTACTCGTCCACCAGGCCGGCCGCGATCGCCTGGGCCGCGAGGTCCGGGCCGGCGACGACGAGGTCGTGCTCGGCCTCCGCCTTGAGCCTGCGCACCGCCTCCGGGTCGAAGGTCCGCTCGATCCTGGTCCTCGCGCTGGACACCGACTCGAGCGTCGTGGAGTACACGATCTTCTGCGCCGCCCGCCAGTCGCGGGCGTACTGCTGGATGTGCGGGGGCTGCCCGTCGACGGGCGCGGTCTCCCAGTAGACCATCGTCTCGTACATCCGGCGGCCGTAGAGGTGTGTACCGGCGGACCGGAAGCGGTCGTTGATGAAGGTGTGCACCTCCGGGTCCTCGGCCCCGGTGCCGAGATCGCCCTCCGCCGCCGCGGCGTAGCCGTCGAGCGAGGTGATCATCGAGTAGATGAGCTGTGCCATGCGTCTCCTCCGAGTACGGGCGCGCCGGCCGTACGGCTGTCGTGCAGGCTGTGACCGCCGCACGGCCCGGAACTCATCGGCCGGCCGGAAACCGGTGGCGGACCCGGCCGGCCCGTGGCGAGGATCGCGGCATGTCCCACTTCCTGGAGACCGACCGGCTCGTCCTGCGCGCGTTCACGACGGCCGACACCGACCACCTGCTCGCCCTGGACAACGATCCCGAGGTCGTGCGCTTCATCAACGGAGGCCGCCCCACCAGCCGTGAGGCGATCGGGACGCGGGTCCTGCCGCGCCTCCTGCACGACTACCCGTGCTGGGAGACCCGCGGCTACTGGGCCGCGCAAGACCACCCCCGCCTCGTGCCGCCGGTGGCTCTGAAGGCAGGGGCGGTGGTACGTCCGGCGGGGCCGGAGCCGGTGTCGACGACGTCGCGTATCCCGCTCACGCCGTCGCCTCCGGCTTCGCCGGGGCGATCTCGGCGATCAGGCCCTCGACCAGGGTCCTGATCTCGTCGCGGATCGGGCGTACGGCCTCGACGCACTGGCCGGCCGGGTCGGCGAGCTTCCAGTCGAGGTAGCGCTTGCCGGGGAAGACGGGGCAGGTGTCGCCGCAGCCCATGGTGATGCAGACGTCCGACGCGCGGACCGCGTCGACGGTGAGGATCTTCGGCGTCTCCTCGGAGATGTCGATGCCGACCTCGGCCATGGCCTCGACGGCGGCCGGGTTGACCTGATCGCCGGGGGCGGAGCCGGCGGAGCGGACCTCGACGCGTTCGCCGGCCAGGTGGGTCAGCCAGGCGGCGGCCATCTGGGAGCGACCGGCGTTGTGGACGCAGACGAACAGGACGGACGGCTTGTCGGCCATGGTGGTCGTTCTCTCTCGTCGCACGGCGGGATCCAGCCGCCCATGACTTCAGCCCCTGCTGATGTCAGCAAGTGATGATGTGAGACTATCAGTGCATGCTGACTTCAGTCGATCCTGATGTGATCCGGGCGCTGGGTGATCCGCTCCGTCTCCGGATCGTGACTCTGCTGGCGCGCGAGACCCTCTGCACGACGCACCTGGTCGAGGAGACCGGAGCCAAGCAGACCAACCTCTCCAACCACATGAAGGTGCTGCGCGAGGCCGGGATCGTGGAGACCGAGCCCTGCGGCCGCTACACCTACTACAAGCTCAGGCCCGAGGTCCTGGCCGGCCTGTCGGAGCAGTTCGCCGAACTCGCCGCCTCCGCCCGTACCGCCGCCGAGAACAAGAGGGCCTGCCCGTGACCTCCGCCGAGCCCACCACCTCCGTGCGGACCGAGGGCGGCGACGACTCGATCGTCAGGAAGCTCTCCACCCTCGACCGCTACCTGGCGGTCTGGATCCTCATCGCCATGGCCGTCGGCCTCGGGCTCGGACGGGCCGTCCCCGGGCTGAACGACGCGCTGGCGAAGGTGGCGGTCGGCGGTGTCTCCCTGCCGATCGCGCTCGGCCTGCTGATCATGATGTACCCGGTCCTTGCCAAGGTCCGCTACGACCGGCTGGACGCCGTCACCGGCGACCGGAAGCTGATGATCTCCTCCCTGGTCGTCAACTGGCTCCTCGGACCCGCGGTGATGTTCGCCCTGGCATGGATCTTCCTACCGGACCTGCCCGAGTACCGCACCGGCCTGATCGTCGTGGGCCTGGCCCGCTGCATCGCCATGGTGATCATCTGGAACGACCTCGCCTGCGGCGACCGCGAGGCCGCGGCCGTGCTCGTAGCGCTGAACTCGGTCTTCCAGGTCCTGGCGTTCGGTCTGCTGGGCTGGTTCTACCTCGACCTGCTGCCCGGCTGGCTCGGCCTTGGCGACGGCGAGCACCTGGGCATCTCGATGTGGGAGATCGCCCTGAACGTGGTCATCTTCCTCGGCGTCCCGCTGCTGGCCGGCTTCCTGACCCGCCGGGTCGGTGAGCGGAAGATGGGCCGTGAGGCATACGAACAGCGTTTCCTGCCGAAGATCGGGCCGTGGGCGCTGTACGGGCTGCTGTTCACGATCGTCGTCCTCTTCGCCCTGCAGGGCAGGACCATCACCTCCCGGCCCCTGGACGTCGCCCGGATCGCCCTGCCGCTGCTCGTCTACTTCGCGGTCATGTTCTTCGGCACCTTCCTGCTCGGCAAGGGCCTGGGGCTCGCCTACGACCGCACCACCACGCTGGCGTTCACCGCGGCGGGCAACAACTTCGAGCTGGCCATCGCGGTCGCCATCGCCACCTTCGGTGTCACCTCCGGCCAGGCACTGTCCGGAGTCGTGGGCCCGCTCATCGAAGTTCCGGTGCTGATCGGTCTGGTCCACGTCGCGCTCGCCTGGCGAAGGAAGTTCGCCGCCGGCACGGTGACGACGGCGCCGTGACGCAGCACACGGGGGGAATGCTGCTGCCCGTCCGGCTGCGCGCCTGACCGGACCCGGCTCGGGCGCCCGTCAGGCGCGCAGGTCGAGCATGGCGGCCATGGCCGCCACCACGGACGGGGCGACCTGGTAGTAGACCCAGGTGCCGCGCCGTTCGGAGGTCAGCAGGCCGGCCTCGCGCAGCTTCTTGAGGTGGTGGGAGACGGTCGGCTGGGAGACGCCGACGTCCGCGATGTCGCACACGCACGCCTCTCCGCCCGGGTGTGAGGCGATCTTGGAGAACAGCCGCAGGCGCACCGGGTCCGAGAGCGCCTTGAACATGGCGGCCATCTTCTCCGCGTCAGCCTGTGACAGCTCGCCGGCGGTGATCGGCGGGCAGCACGGCACCGCGTCTCCGTCCCGCAGGACGGGCAGTTCCGCGACGTCTGAATTCGACATGTGTCTATGTTGACACTCGTCGATACGGGTGGCAAGCTCCGAGGCGAGGAGGGACATCGACAGGCATCGAATCAAGAAGGCCGTGACCCTCCGTACCGCGCCCACCGCGGCCCGGGCCCGCCGCGCCACCCGGGGGCGGCAGGCTCGGACGACCGCCCTCACCCGCGCGCGCCGACCCCTTCACCCCAGAGGAGACCGAGCATCATGAGCATCCAGCAGCTCCCCGTCGTCGTCATCGGGGCCGGCCCCGCGGGACTGGCCGCAGCCGCCCACCTCATCGAGCGCGGCATCGATCCCCTCGTTCTCGAAGCGGGCGACAAGGCCGGCGCGGCCGTGCGTGAGTGGAGCCACGTGCGTCTGTTCTCCACCTGGGGTGAGGTCGTCGACCCGGCCGCCGAGAAGTTGCTGGCCCCCACCGGCTGGACCCGGCCCGACCCGGCGACGTATCCGTCCGGCGGCGCCTGGGCCGAGCAGTACCTGCAGCCGCTCGCCGATGTCCTCGGGGCCAAGGTTCGCACCGGCGCCACCGTCACGGGTGTCTCCCGGGAGGGCCGTGACCGGATCGTCGACGCCGACCGGGAACAGCAGCCCTTCGTCGTGCACGTCGAGCACACCGACGGCCGCGAGGAGCGCATCCTCGCCCGCGCGGTGATCGACGCCTCCGGCACCTGGGCCACGGCCGGCCCGGCCGGCGGCAGCGGCCTGCCCGCGCTCGGGGAGAAGGCGGCGGCAGACCGAATCACCTACCGCGTGCCGGACCTTAGGAACCCGGCCGTCCGTGCCCGGTACGCGGGCAAGCGCACGGCCGTCATCGGTTCGGGCGCCTCCGCGTTCACCGCGCTCGCATACCTCGACGAACTGGCCGAGTCCGAGGACGGTACGGGGACGCACGTGGTGTGGGTCCTGCGCCGAGGCATCTCCGGCTCCACCTTCGGCGGCGGCACCGCCGACCAGCTCCCCGCCCGCGGGGCCCTCGGGCTCGCCGCGAAGGCCGCTGTCGACAAGGGGCACGCGGACGCGGTGACCGGCTTCCGCACCGAGGCGTTCGAACGCGACAACGACGGACGCCTCGTCCTCCTCGGCGAGGACGGACGCCGTCTGGACGCGGTGGACGAGGTGATCGTGCTGACCGGGTTCCGCCCCGATCTGACTTTCCTGGGCGAACTGCGCCTCGGCCTGGACGAGCGCCTCCAGGCACCGGTGGCACTCGCCCCGCTGATCGACCCCAACCAGCATTCCTGCGGCACCGTCTACCCCCACGGGCACCGCGAGCTCTCCCACCCCGAGCAGGGGATCTACCTGGTCGGCATGAAGTCCTACGGCCGCGCCCCCACCTTCCTGGCCATGACCGGGTACGAGCAGGTCCGCTCCGTCGCCGCGGCCATCGCCGGCGACCTCGACTCCGCCGACCGCGTCGAACTCACGCTTCCGGAGACCGGCGTCTGCGGCGGCGCGGGCCTGTTCGACACCCCCGATGCCCAACAGGCCGACGGCGGCGGCTGCTGCGCCGCACCGGAACCCCGGCTCGTCCAGCTCGCCGCGCCCGCGGCCGTGGGCGTCACCGCCGAGGGCGCTTCGGCGGGCGGTTGCTGCGGCTCGTGACCGGCCTCGACACCCGCGGCAGCGGGGCCGCGACCGGAACCGGGG
>NZ_JBHXFL010000087.1:0-9559 GCF_042724095.1 Streptomyces sp. NPDC127100 | reverse complement strand
CCAACCCGCACACCACACCCGACCCCGCCCACCCCGCCTACGTCATCTACACATCCGGCTCCACCGGCACACCCAAGGGCGTCACCGTCCCCCACTCCGGAGTGGTGAACCGGTTGCGCTGGATGCAGGCCGAGTACGGGCTCGGGGCCGACGACCGGGTGCTCCAGAAGACACCGGCTGGATTCGACGTCTCCGTCTGGGAGTTCTTCTGGCCGCTGCTGCAGGGCGCGTCCCTGGTCCTGGCGAAGCCCGACGGGCACAAGGACGCCCGGTACCTGGCCGGACTCGTGGAGAGCGAGAGCGTCACCACGGCGCACTTCGTGCCGTCGATGCTCGACGCGTTCCTGAGCGAACCGTCGGCCGGTCGCTGCGTGTCCCTGCGGCGGGTGTTCTGCAGTGGCGAGGCGCTGCACGCTCATCTGGTGACGCGTTGCCACTCCGTGCTGCCCGCGGCGGAACTCCACAACCTGTACGGGCCGACGGAGGCGACAGTCGACGTCACGTACCACCCGTGCACCGCGGACAGCGACCCCCAGGTCGCTCCGTCGATCGGCCGTCCGATCTCGAACACACGGGTGTACGTGCTGGATGCCGAGCTGCGTCCGGTCGTGCCGGGCGTGGCCGGTGAGCTGTACCTCGCGGGGGCAGGACTCGCCCGCGGCTACCTGAACCGGCCGGCACTGACCGCGGAACGGTTCGTCGCCGACCCCTACGGCCCCGCCGGATCCCGCATGTACCGCACCGGCGACCTCGCCTCCTGGAACAACGACGGCACCCTGCGCTACCTGGGCCGCACCGACGACCAAGTGAAGCTGCGCGGATTCCGCATCGAACTCGGCGAGGTCGAAGCCGCGCTGACCGCCTGCCCCGCCGTCGCCGGCGCCGCCGTCGTGATCCGCGAGGACCGGCCCACCGACCACCGGCTCGTGGGATACGTGGTGCCCGAGGACGGCACGGACCTCGACCAGAGAAACGTGTGGGACCAGCTGAGGCTCACACTGCCCGAACACATGGTGCCCTCGGCCGTCGTCACCCTGGACGCACTGCCACTGACACCCAACGGGAAACTGGACCGCAAGGCACTCCCCGCACCCGACTACACCCGCACCACCACCCCCACCAGGGCTCCGCGCAACAGCCGCGAGGAGGCGCTCGCCGGCCTCTTCGCCGAGGTCCTCGGCCTGGAGTCGGTCGGCGTCGACGACAACTTCTTCGCCCTCGGCGGGCACTCCCTGCTCGCCACACGCCTCATCGGCCGCATCCGAACCGTCGTCGGCGCAGAGGTCGACCTGCGGACGGTCTTCACCAAGCCGACGGTGGCGGAGCTGGCCGAGAGCCTCAGGAGCCCGGGCAGGGCCAGGCCCAAGCTGCGGCCGCGGTCGCGCGGGACCACATGAGCGGGGTCCGACCGGCGGCGGGCAGTCGGACGCCCGGACAGCGGGACATCCATGGCGCCGGAAGTCACAAGGAACAGAGGAGAAGTGGCGTGAGTGAGTCGAGTGACTGGACGCCCCATGTGGTGACGCCGGACACCGCGGGGGTGGCGCCGAACCATGAGGGTCTGCTGACGGCGATCAACGACACGGCGAAGACGGCCGAACTTCTCCTCGCGAAGAAGGCCCTCGTCTTCCGCGGCTTCGGCACGTCCCAGGAGCAGGTCGGCTCGGCGCTCGATCTGCTCCTGCCGAACCGCCTCGCCTATGTGCACGGCAACTCGCCCCGCACCAAGGTCGGCAGCAACGTGTACACCTCGACCGAGTACCCGGCCGAGTTCACCATCTCGATGCACAACGAGCTGTCCTATGCCAGCCGGTGGCCGTCCCGGCTCGCCTTCTACTGCGAGCGCCAGCCGGTCACCGGGGGCGCGACGCCGGTGGTCGACTGCACGGTGTGGCTGAACTCCCTCGACGAGGACGTCAGGGCGGCGTTCAGCAAGGGCATCCGCTACTCGCAGAACCTGCACAGCGGGGCCGGCTTCGGCAGGAGCTGGATGGACACGTTCGAGACCTCCGACAGGGACGAGGTCGAGGCGCACCTCGCGGACGCCGATGTCACCTGGGAGTGGAAGGCGGACGGCGGCATCCGCATCACTCAGCTGCGCCCGGCCACCGTGCGGCATCCGGTCACCGGCAGCGAGGTCTGGTTCAACCAGTTCGACCAGTGGCACCTCGCCGGTCTCGATGCCGACACCGCGACGATGCTCTCCGAACTGCTGCCGGAGGACGAGCTGCCGCAGTCGGTGACGTTCGCCGACGGCACGCCCATTCCCGACGAGTACGTGGCGCACGTACGTGACAACGGTCTGGCCGCGGCCGTGGACGTGGACTGGCACGACGGCGATCTGCTGCTGATCGACAACGTGGCCGTGGCGCACGGCCGCCGCCCGTACACCGGACCGCGCCGTGTCCTGGTGGCCATGTCCGGGTGACCTGAAAACGTTTCCGGATCCGGATGCACATCGCGCGGGACAGACCAGCGCCAGAACCACTGCCATGACATGAGGGGAACGCGAAGAGACTATGGTGCCGTTGTCGTTCGCGCAGCGTCGGTTGTGGTTCCTGTATCGGCTCGAGGGACCCAGCGCGACGTACAACGTGCCTGTGGTGCTGCGTCTGTCCGGCGCCCTGGACACGAAGGCGTTACTTGCCGCGCTGAACGACGTGGTCACCCGCCACGAAGCCCTGCGCACGGTCTTCCCGGACAACGACGGCCAGCCGTACCAGGACATCCGTCCGGCTGCCGAGGCAGAGCCCGAAGTGAGTGTCGAAACGGTCACCGAGGCGGAACTGGCCGATGCGGTGGACCGCGCCGTGCGCCATCCCTTCGACCTCGCGACCGAGCTGCCGCTCCGCGCGACCCTGTTCGACGTCGACGATGCCGCGGACGAGCACGTACTGGTCCTGGTGATCCACCACATCGCCGGAGACGGCTGGTCGATGGGCCCCCTGGCCCGCGACCTCAGCACCGCCTACACCGCCCGTTGCGCAGGCGGCCCCCCGGCATGGGAACCCTTGCCCGTGCAGTACGCCGACTACGCCCTGTGGCAACACGAACTCCTCGGCGACGAGACCGACCCCGACAGCCTGCTGTCCACCCAGCTTGCCTACTGGAAGCAGGCTCTGGCCGGGTTGCCTGAGCGCATCGAGCTGCCGACCGACCGTCCGTACCCGGAACAGGCCGGGGCCGACGGCGGTTCAGTGCCGGTGCGGATCGACACCGAGCTGCACCAGGCCCTGAGCGGCCTGGCGCGGTCGCGGCAGACGACGGTGTTCATGGTGCTGCAGGCCGCTGTGAGCGTGCTACTGCACCGCCTCGGCGCCGGGTCCGACATCCCCATCGGCACGCCGGTCGCCGGCCGTGGCGAGGAGGAACTGGACGACCTGGTCGGCTTCTTCGTCAACACCCTCGTCCTGCGCACCGACCTGTCCGGCGACCCCACCTTCGCCGAACTCCTGGACCGGGTCCGCGAGACGGACCTCAACGCCTACGCCCACCAGGACGTGCCCTTCGAAAGCCTGGTCGAAGCACTCAACCCCGCGCGGTCCCTGGCCCACCACCCCCTCTTCCAGGTCATGCTCGCCCTCAACAACACCCCCCGCACGACACCGGAGTTCGGCGGGGAGCTGAAAGCCACCCCTCAGGCCGTCCGCTCCCAGTCCGCCCGGATGGACCTGTCCGTCAGTCTCGCCGAACATCACGACGACGACGGCGGCGCCGGGATCAGTGGCGTGATCTCCTACCGCACCGACCTGTTCGACCACGGCACGGTCACAGCCATGGCCGAGCGGTTCCTCCGCGTGCTCAGGAGCGCCGTCGCCGACCCGGAGCGACGCGTGGGCTCGTACGACCTGCTGTCGGACGACGAGCGACGCCAAGTACTGGAAGAGTGGAACGACACGGCCACGACTGATCTGGCCGGTACCGCCGTGGAGCTGTTCCAGGAGCGCGCGGTCGCGGTACCCGACGCGAGCGCGCTCAGCGCCGGCGGCGTCGATGTCCTGTACGCGGACCTCAACGCCCGCGCCAACCGCCTGGCCCGGCTCCTGGTCGAACAGGGCGTAGGCCCCGAACACATCGTCGCCCTCGCCCTCCACCGGTCCCCGGACCTGATCACCGCCCTGATCGCCGTGCTCAAAGCGGGCGCCGCCTATCTGCCACTCGATACCACCTATCCGGGCGACCGCATCCGCTTCATGCTGGAGGACGCCCGGCCAAGCCTCGTCCTCGCCCACTCCAGCGCCGGTGAACTCCTGCCGGATCAGGACGGCGCAGCAGTCATCGTCCTCGACGACCCCGCGGTCCGGAAGCACCTCGCGGGCCTGGAGGCGTCCGACCTCACCGACGCCGACCGGGTCGGAGCCCTGGACCCCGCGCACCCGGCGTACGTCATCTACACCTCGGGCTCGACCGGCACCCCCAAGGGCGTCACCGTCCCCCACCGAGGCCTCGCCAACTTCGCGCTCGCGCAGAGCGAGCAGTGGGGGATCGGTGTCGGCTCCCGGGTGCTGCAGTTCCTGTCGCCCAGCTTCGACGCCGCCGCCTCGGAGTTCTTCACTGCCCTGCTGACGGGCGGCACGCTGGTGCTCGCCGACGCGGACCGGCTCACGCCCGGGCCCGATCTCCTCGATCTGCTC
Organism: Streptomyces sp. NPDC127100; assembly: GCF_042724095.1. NCBI lineage: Bacteria > Bacillati > Actinomycetota > Actinomycetes > Kitasatosporales > Streptomycetaceae > Streptomyces > Streptomyces sp. NPDC127100. Next base: position 4,925 of record NZ_JBHXFL010000087.1, on the reverse strand, counting down.
CGTGACGAGGAGATCACGCACTGCACACTGGTGCCGTCGGTGCTGCGGGTGCTGTCCGAGGCGAGTCTGCCGGGCACCCTGACGCTGATCGTCGGCGGTGAGGCCTGCGGTCCGGAGATCGTGGAACGCTGGTCCGCAGGGCGGAAGATGTTCAACGCGTACGGGCCGACGGAGATCACGGTGTGCGCGACGCTGAGCGAGGCGCTGTCGGGTGCGGTGGTGCCGCCGATCGGCCGGCCGATCGCGAACGTGCGGACCTATGTCCTGGACGAGGGTCTGTCTCCCGTGCCGCCCGGGGTGCCCGGTGAGTTGTACGTGGCCGGGGCCGGTGTCGCGCGTGGCTATCTGAACCGGCCGGGGCTGACCGCGGAGCGGTTCGTCGCCGATCCCTACGGCCCCGCCGGGTCCCGCATGTACCGCACCGGGGACTTGGTGCGGTGGAACCGGGACGGCACGCTGCAGTTCCTGGGCCGCGCGGACCACCAGGTGAAACTGCGCGGATTCCGCATCGAACTCGGCGAGGTCGACGCCGCGTTGACGGCCTGCCCCGGTGTCGCGACCGCCGCCGCCGTCATCCGTGAGGACCGGCCCGGCGACCGGCGCCTGGTCGGCTACATCGTGGCCGACGGGCCCGTCGACGTCGCTCAGGTGAGGAAGGCCGTCGGCGCACGGCTGCCGGAGTACATGGTGCCCACGGCCGTGGTGCTCCTGGAGACGCTGCCCCTGAGCGCCCACGGGAAGCTGGACCACAGGGCGCTGCCCGCACCCGACCTCACCCGCGCCGCTCCCACCCGCGCCCCGGGCACCGCGACGGAGAAGACCCTCACCGCCCTCTTCGCCGACGTCCTCGGCCTCGACCCCGACCGCGTCGGCGTCGACGACGGCTTCTTCGCCCTGGGCGGCGACAGCATCAGCTCCATCGTCCTCGTCAGCCGCGCCCGCGAACACGGCCTCGACCTCACACCCCGCGACGTCTTCCAGCACCAGACACCCGAGGCACTGGCCCGCAGGGCCCGGCCGATCGGTGGTGCCAGCGCCAACGGCGGGGACGGCGGAGAGGACACCGACGCCGATCGCGCCGGAGTGGGCGAGGTGCCGCTGACGCCCGTCATGCACTGGCTCCTCGAACCCGGCCACCCCATCGACGCCTTCCACCAGTCGGTCCTCGTACAGGTGCCCGCCGGCATCGGCCGCGCGGAGCTCGGCGACGTACTGCAGGCGCTCGTCGATCACCACGACATGCTGAGGGCCCGCCTCGTCCGGCGGGACGGCACCGACGCCGACCGGGTGCTCCACGTCCCGCCGGCCGGTGCGGTGCCGGTCGAGCCGCACCTCACCCAGGTGGTGACTGCCGGTCTCGACGACGAGCGACGGCGTGAACTCCTCGCACACCACGCGGAACAGGCACGAGGACGGCTCGCCCCGGACAACGGGGTCATGCTGCAGGCCGTCTGGTTCGACAACGGGCCGGAGGAACCGGGCCGGCTGCTTCTGACGATCCACCACCTGGTCGTGGACGGCGTCTCATGGCGGATCCTGCTGCCGGACCTCGCCGTCGCGGGGAAGGCCGTACTCGCGGGGCGGGCCCCCGAGCCGGCTCCGGTCGGCACGTCGTTCCGGCAGTGGGCCCGCAGGCTCACGGAGCTGGCCGGTGAGCCCCGGTTCACCGCGTCGCTGCCGCAGTGGACCGAGATGCTCTCCCCACCCGAACCATGTCTCGGGCAGGACGCGGACGACCGTTCCGCACCCGACACCGCCGACACGCTGGACTCGCTGCGCGTCACCGTCCCGGCCGAACTCACCGAGGCGCTGCTGACCCGCGTGCCCGCCGCGCTGCACTCCACCTCCAACGAAGTGCTCCTGACCGGGCTCGCCGTCGCCCTCGCTGCCTGGCGCGACGATCCCCGCCACACCGCCACCCTCATCGACCTGGAGGGACACGGCCGCCAGGACGACCTCGCCGGGACCGACACCGCCCGTACCGTCGGCTGGTTCACCAGCATGGCACCGGTCCGCCTCGACCCCGGCGCGGTACCGGCCGCCGACCTGCGCACCGGCGGGCCCGCGGTCGGACGTGCGCTGCAACAGGTCAAGGAGCAGTTGCGCGCCGTCCCCGACAACGGATTCGCCTACGGACTGCTGCGCCACCTCAACCCGGAGACGGCCCCCCTCCTCGCCGGGCTTTCCAGCCCCCAGGTCGCCTTCAACTACCTCGGCCGGTTCACCGTGCCCGCCCCCGGCGCCGACACCACGGCCGCGGACTGGCAGCAGGTCCCCGGCAACCCGTCGCTCGGCGGTCTGGACCCGCGTATGCAGGCCCCGAACCCGTTGATGATCAATGCCGTCACCGTGGACTCCGCGGACGGCTCCGAGCTGAGCGCCACCTTCAAGTGGCCCGAGGACCGCTTCGCCCGTGACCGTGTCCAGGACCTCGCCGACGCCTGGCTGGTGGCTCTCGCCGCACTCCGCACGCACGCCGAAGGCCCCGAGCCCGCGGGCAGGACCCCCAGCGATCTCGACCTCGTCGACCTCACCCACCACCAGATCGTCCAACTCGAGCAGCGACACCCGGGACTCGTTGACGTCTGGCCTCTTTCCCCGCTCCAGGAAGGGATGCTCTTCCACGCCCTCGCCGACAGTGCGGAACCCGACGCCCTCGATGTCTACACGGTCCAGATGGCGCTGCGTCTCGACGGATTCGTGGACGGCAAGGCCCTGGAGGCGGCAGCACAGCGCATGCTGGAGCGCCACCCCAACCTGAGAGCGGCATTCCATCACGAGGGCCTGGACCGACCGGTGCAGATCATCGAGAACGGAACGCGACTTCCGTGGCAGGAAGTCGACCTGCGTGCAAGCGCCGACGCCGACGCCGCGCTGGACGACTTCCTCCGCAAGGAGCGGGCGCGGCGATTCGACCTCGCACAGCCGCCGCTCATGCGGTTCGCACTGGTGCGCCTGGGCGAAGACCGCCATTGCCTGGCCATCACCCAGCACCACATCCTCACGGACGGCTGGTCGTCGACCCTCCACATCAAGGAACTCCTCGCTCTGTACCGGCTGTACGCAGCCGGTGGCGACGACTCCTCCCTGCCCAGGCCGACGCCCTACCGCGACTACCTGACCTGGCTCGTGGAGCGCGACCGCACGGCGGCACTCGACGCCTGGACCCGGGCGATGGCGGGAGCCGAACCGACGTATGCGGCGGCGGCCGCATCCCCGGCGGACCCGGGGCCCGCGCCTCTGCCCGAGCGGCTGGTGTCCCACTTGGACGCGGAGACCACGGCGGCCCTCGATGCCCAGGCCCGCCGGGCCGGCGTGACCCTCAACACGCTGGTGCAGTGCGCGTGGGGTGTGCTCCTCGGCCGGATGACCGGTCAGGACGATGTGGTGTTCGGTGCCGTGGTGTCGGGGCGGTCGCCCGAGATTCCGGGTGTCGAGAGCATGATCGGCCTGTTCATCAACACGGTGCCGGTCCGGGTCCGATTGGGGGCGGAGGACACGTGGGCCGATCTGGCTGTGCGTGTCCAGTCCGAACAGGGGGCCTTGCTGCCGCACCAGCACCTGTCCCTGACGGAGATCCAGCGGGCCTCCGGTACGGGCAATCTGTTCGACACTGTCGTCGCCTTCGAGAACTACCTGGCCGACCGCACCGGGCAGGCCGCCGACGACGCCGGCGGTCTGCGCGTCACCGGAGCCACGGGTTACGACGGCGCCCACTACCCGCTGAACCTCGTCGTCGTCCCCGGCCCCGAACTGCGGCTGCGCCTCGACTACCGCGACGACAGCATCACCCGCCCGGACGCGGACGCGCTCCTCGATCGCCTTGTGCGGATCCTGACGGCGGTGGCTGGGGATGCGGGGGAGCGGGTCGGGTCGGTGGAGTTGCTTTCCGCTGGTGAGCGGGAGCGTGTGATCGGTGTGTGGGGTGCCGGTCCGGTGGGGGAGGCGCGGGCGGGTACGGCGCCGGCCGTGTTTGCGGGCAGGGTGGCTGAGGCGCCGGATGCGGTGGCGGTGGTGTCGGGGGACGGCAGCACCGTGTTTTCGTACGGTGAGTTGGATGCGCGGGCGAACCGGCTGGCGCGGTTGTTGGTGGACCGGGGTGTGGGGCCGGAGCAGTTGGTGGCGCTTGCGTTGCCGCGGTCGCCGGAGCTGGTGGTGGCGGTTCTCGCGGTGTGGAAGGCGGGGGCGGCGTATCTGCCCGTCGATACTGGTTATCCGGTGGACCGGATCCGTTTCATGGTCCGGGACGCGCGCCCGGCGCTGGTGGTGACGGACGCGTCGACGACGCATCTGTGGGAGCACGGCACACCTGTGGTGCGGCTCGACAACCCGGCTGTTCAGGCCGAGTTGGCTGGCGTAGATCCAACGGTTCTGGCTGCGGACGGGCCTGAGCCGGCGCATCCTGCCTATGTCATCTATACCTCGGGGTCGACGGGTGTGCCCAAGGGTGTGGTGGTGACGCATGCCGGTCTGGTGAGTCTGGTGCAGGCTTCGGGGCCTCGTCTTGGTGTGGGTCCGGGTAGTCGTGTGTTGCAGTTCGCCTCTCCGAGTTTCGATGCGGCCACGTGGGACTGGAGTCTGGCGTTGCTGTCGGGGGCGGCGCTGGTGGTGGCGGATGTGCAGGAGCTGGCCCCGGGTGCCGCTCTTGCGCGTGTGCTGTCCGAGGCGGATGTGACGTATTGCATGGTGCCGCCTTCGGCGCTGGGTGTGCTGGATGTGGCACGGGTCCCGGAGTCGGTGACGGTTGTGGTGGGTGGCGAGGCCTGTGACCCTGACACGGTCGGGCGTTGGTCGGTTGGCCGGCGGATGGTCAACGCCTATGGGCCGACGGAGACGACGGTCTGTGCGACGTTGAGTGATGCGTTGTCGGGTGTGGTGGTGCCGCCGATCGGCCGGCCGATCGCGAATGTGCGCACCTATGTCCT
>NZ_JBHXFL010000086.1:0-9797 GCF_042724095.1 Streptomyces sp. NPDC127100 | reverse complement strand
GCGGTAGGAGGCCGACTCGGCCAGGCCCCAGCCGTCGGCGGCGCCGCCTTCGGCGCCCCGGCCCGAGACCGTGAGGCCGGTGCCCTTCGTCCGGGCGCGCTGTCCCGAGCCCTGGTGCCCGCCCAGCGCCATGTTCTCCATGCCGGCGCCGGTGGAGCGGTGCCGTACCCGGGGGCGGGTGAGGGCGAAGCGGGTGCCGACCGCGCCGTCCAGCGCGGTGAGCCGCCGGGGGTGGCGCAGGTCGGCGACGACCCAGCCGGAGGTGACGCCCTGCCGCAGGGCGGCGGTGACCGCCTGCGGGGCGAAGCGGTCCTCGACCGCGAGCCGCGGGGCCAGCCCCTCCGTCTCGAAGGCGGTGTCCCCGGGTGCATCGGTACGTCCCCGGCGGGCGGCCTGGGCCAGGAGCTGGAACGCCAGGTCACGCACCGGCTCGGCGTCGCCGACGGTCTCCACGAAGTCCCAGTCGCGCAGGCCGCGGCCGGGTGCCCGGGTGGTCAGGTCGCCGATGCCGGAGGCGTCCAGGGGCCCGGTCCGCGTGCGGCCCGCCGTGCGGTGCCGGTCCAGCCGGGCGTGCGTCTCCTCGTCGACGGTGAAGGCGGTGGGCGTGCTCAGGCGCACGTCCTGGCCCTCCTCGTCGAAGCGCAGGGGGTTGTCCCGCAGGCCGCGGTCGTCGGACGAGGCGATGCGTTCGGCCTCGGGCCGGTGCCGTCCGGGGCGGCCCGGCGTGACGGCTCGCTTGGCGGTGCGTTCCCGGCTGGTCATGGTGACGTCGACGCCGAGCCACAGCTTGGTGCCGAAGGTGCTGGTCGAGACGTCGCCGCTGTTGAGCGAGTCGGTGCGGGTGACGGGGCCGCCCTGGGCGCGGCGGCTGGACTCCACCGCCGCGTCGGCCACGGCGCCGACGCTCAGCGCGCCCGGCACCAGGGAGGCCCGGACGCCTCCCTGCGCGCCGGCCCGGCGGGAGGTGGCGGCACCGCTCTGACCGCCCGACCCGACGCCCGCGCTGCTGCGCACCAGCCAGTCGGCGGTGTCGCCGAGGTAGGTGAGGGCGCCGATCTGCCCGCGCACCCGGACCTGTACGTCGTGGGAGGCCAGGGCCGTCTTGCGGCGCAGCCGCACCGGGACGCCGGTGGACAGCAACTGGTCCTTGTTGGCGCGCAGGTTGGTCTCCGACAGGACGGTGACCAGTTCCCGGTAGTTGCGCCGCTGGGCCTCGGCGTCGGCGCGGCCCGCGTCCCGGCCCGTCGCCTGCGCGCCGAACGGGGGCAGATAGCCGGCCAGCCGCGGCTCGGTGGCGAACAGCCGGGTCACCGCCGCGATCAGGGGCCGGGTGTCCAGGTGCGTGAGGGCCACGCTGGAACCCGCCGCGTCGAACGGCAGCCGTCGTTCGGTCTTCTCGGGCAGGCCGTCCGGCCCGGTCACGGGCTTTCCGTCGGGCCCGGTCCGGTCCGGCTTCGTGTACAGCTCACCCGGCTCCGTGCCGGCCGGCAGCGGCAGTCCGAGGTGGTGGGCCTCCTCGGCGCGCAGGGTGACCCAGGCGTCGAGGACGTGCTCCGCGCCGCGGCGCGCGGGCCGTGCGGTGTGCCGCGGGGCGGCGGGCCCGGTGCCCTGCACGGTGAGGCGGACCCGGGCGCGGTAGAGCACCTTGCCGCCGCGGACCTCGGCGCCCTGCCGGGTGGCGGCGGTCTGGTCGGCGGCGGTGAACCGCATGCGCCGGTACCCGGCGACGCCCATGCCCGAGAAGCGCACGGCGGGCCCCGCGCCCGGTGCGCCGAGCCCCACGGCGGGGCCGGCGCCGGCGGTGCCGTTCGAGCCCTTGCCCACGGTGGCGCCCGCTCCGTGGGACACCTGCTGGTGGGTGCGCAACTGGGTCTGCCCGGCTCCCCAGCCGGGGACCAGCGAGACGATGTCGGCCCGCATCCGGTAGGCGCTCGCCGCCCCGGCGGCTCCGGCGTCCAGGTCCTCGCTCGCCACCCAGCCCGCGAGCATGCGGGGCAGGTCCTGGAGGACGGTCGTGGTGCCGGTGGCCTCGTAGAGCCGGGCCCGTCCGGCCGAGCCGGGGGCGACCGCCGCGGGATGCAGCACGGAGGCGACCGTGTCGAACAGCCCGCCGCCGCCCGCGTGCGGGGCGGCGCCGTCCTCCACGGAGATCGCCGCCATGGAGGTGGCCTGCCGTACCGCCTTCCGCTGCCGCGCGCCGAGCTCGGGGCCGTGGGCGGGCGGAACGGTGCCCATCGGCACCAGGTGCTCGCTCGGCACCCGCATCGTCAGGGTGCCGTCGCCGTGGAACTCCTGGGGTGCCGTGCCGGGGCCCTGCCGGTCGATCCGGACGGTGTAGGTCACCCGTCGCGTGCTGCGCACCGTGCCGCCCGCGCTGCGCACCGTACGGGGCTCGGACACCGTCCTCGTGGTGTGCACGTCGCGGTCGGTGCGCAGCGCGGCGCCCGCCGCCAGTTCGGCACCGGCCCACACGCCGGGGGCGGGCGTGGGGGCCAGCACCGTGCCGGAGGCGCTGAGGCCGAACTGCCGCGAGCGGACGGCGTCGGTCGCCACGGTGGCCGCCGAGTTGTGCTGCTGGTCCACCTTGGTGGCCGGGTCCTCGGCGGCCGTCGCGTCCGCCGCCCGCGTGGCCGACAGCCGGGGCGTGGTGGCCGCCGGGTTCGGGAACACGGACGGCCCCGGGTCGGCGCCGGAACCGGGGCCGAGGGAGACCGTGACGTCGTAGTCGGCGTCGGCGCCCCGCACGGAGAACGCGCGGCCCCGGCCGTAGAACGACTCCGGGCGGCCGGCCAGCTCCCGCCGCACGGCGGCGACGTCGCCGTCCGTCCGGCCGGTGACCCGGGTGAGGACGTGCCCGACGAACTCGTGGCCGGTCAGCCCGGTGGCGGTGGAGAGCCCCGCCGACGTCATGTCCCGCAGATACGGCGGCAGCACCAGGAGGGGCGGCGGCGCGCCGTCGCTCCGGCCCGCCCCGGACGGTCCCCCGCCCGGGCCGGCCGCCGGCGGAGTGCGCCGGCCCTGCCGGGCGGGGCGGCGGGGCCGCGGGAGGCCGGTGTCGCCCTGCCGTCCCGGCGGCGCCTCCTCCTCGGCGATCGGGGCCAGGGGCGCCCGCGCCACCACGGGCGGTCCGGGCGTGCTCGCCGGGGGCGGTGCGGTGCGGTTGCCGAGGAGGCGGGCGGCCGCGCGGTTGCCGGCGGCACCCTGAACGGCCCACAGCTCCCTCGGGCCGAGTGCGGACGCGGCGGCGGACGGGAGGCCGGCCGGGAGGTGCGCGCCGCCGGCGTCGCCGGGCACGGTCCGCGGGGGCACCGCCGCCGGGCCCGTCCGGTCCGCCGCGGCGCCGTTCGTGCCGGACTCGTCCCGCCGTCCCCGCATCGCACGCCCCCGCCCGACGAGGCGCCGGCCCCGTCCCCGTCCTCGTCGCCGGCTCGGCGTGGTGCGGAGCCCGGCCAGGCGGGGAGGCTAACCCATGAACGGAGTACGGCCACAGGGTGACGTACGGGGAAACGAAGCCCCCGTGGGAGCGCTCCGGCCGGATGCCGGGGCTTCCGACCAGCGGCGGAGCCGTCCGGCCTGCCCCTATGGGCACAGCCGGGGGCAGTGTCGGTGCCCCCGCTCCGGCCCCCCGGGCCGTTTCGACGGGGGCAACGCGCGCGCGAGGCTGAGGGGCGTCCTGTCTCGTACCCCGAGGAGAGCAGAGCATGCCGTCCTACCTGTCGCCCGGCGTCTACGTCGAGGAGGTGGCCAGCGGCTCGCGCCCGATCGAGGGGGTGGGCACCTCGGTGGCGGCCTTCGTCGGACTCGCGCCGACCGGCCCGCTGAACGAGCCCACGCTGGTCACCAACTGGACCCAGTACGTCGCGGCGTTCGGTGACTTCACCGACGGGTACTACCTCGCGCACTCCGTCTACGGGTTCTTCAACAACGGCGGCAGCGCCGCGTACGTCGTCCGTGTCGGCGGTTCCGCCGAGGACGCCGCCGGCGAGGGACCGGGGACGGCCGCCGCCGCTCCCTCGGTCACGGGCGGCACCGCTCCCGCCGCGCTGCCCGCCGCCGAGCCCCGGCAGCTCGGGACGTTCGCCGTGACGGCCACCGCCGCCGGCGAGAGCGGCCCGCTGTCCGTCGAGGTCGCCGACCCCGAGGGCGAGGGCCCCGCCGAGCGCTTCAAGCTGATCGTCAAGGACGGCGACAAGCCGGTCGAGACCTTCGACGTGAGCGCCAAGAAGGGCAACCGCGCCTACGTCGTCACCCAGGTCAAGGAGCGCTCCAAGCTCATCACCGTGACGGAGGCCGCGCCGTCCGCGCAGCTGGCCCGTCCGGAGAACCAGACCGTGACCCTGCCCGCGCCGCCCGCCGCCCCGGCGGGCAAGGCCGCGCCGGTCTCCCGTGGCGAGGTCGCGCACCCCGGCCCGGCGCAGTACCTCGGCGACTCCGCGGACCGCACCGGCTTCGGCGGCCTGGAGGCCGTCGACGAGGTCTCCATGGTCGCCGTGCCCGACCTGATGGCCGCCTACCAGCGCGGCGCGATCGACCTGGAGGCCGTCAAGGCCGTCCAGCTCGGCCTCATCGCCCACTGCGAGCTGATGGGCGACCGCGTCGCGGTCATCGACCCGCCGCCCGGCCTGAACGCCCGTCAGATCCGCGTCTGGCGTCAGGAGACGGCCGGCTACGACTCCAAGTACGCGGCCCTCTACTACCCCTGGATCAAGACCTTCGACCCGGCGTCCGGCCAGTCCCGCCTGATCCCGCCGAGCGGTCACGTGTCCGGCATCTGGGCCCGCAACGACTCCGAGCGCGGCGTGCACAAGGCCCCCGCCAACGAGGTCGTCCGCGGCGCCGTCGACCTCGAGCTCCAGATCACCCGCGGCGAGCAGGACCTGCTCAACCCGATCGGCGTCAACTGCATCCGCGCCTTCCCGGGCCGCGGCATCCGCGTCTGGGGCGCCCGCACCCTCTCCTCCGACCCGGCGTGGCGCTACCTGAACATCCGCCGGTACTTCAACTACCTGGAGGAGTCGATCCTGATCGGCACCCAGTGGGTGGTCTTCGAGCCGAACGACCACAACCTCTGGGCCCGCATCCGCCGCAACGTCTCCGCGTTCCTGGTCAACGAGTGGCGCAACGGCGCCCTGTTCGGCCAGAGCCCCGAGCAGGCGTACTACGTCAAGTGCGACGAGGAGACCAACCCGCCGGAGTCCGTCGACCTCGGCCGGGTCATCTGCGAGATCGGCATCGCGCCGGTCAAGCCCGCCGAGTTCGTGATCTTCCGGCTGGCCCAGTTCTCCAGCGGCAGCGGGGAGCTGGAGGAGTAGGCGCACCCGCCCCCTCCCCGTAGTCCCCCTCCCATTCCCAGAAGGACAGCGAACACATGAGTCTCCAGCCGGGTGACGCCCTCACTTCACACAACTTCGGTCTCCAGATCGACGGTGTGATGGTCGAGTACCTCGCCGAGGTCAGCGGCCTCACCCTCGAACAGGACGTCATCACCTACCAGCAGAACAGCTCGCAGGGCCGCGCCGAGGTCGCGCTGCTGCCGGGCGTGCAGAAGAACGGCCAGTGCACCGTCGTGCGCGGTATGACCCAGTCGGCGTCGTTCACCCAGTGGATCAACGACTCGATCCGCGGCCAGATGAGCACGGCCCGCAAGAACGCCTCCATCATCATGATGGACTTCCAGGACAACCCGGTGAAGCGGTACAACCTGCGCAACGCCTGGTGCAGCAAGATCGACACGAGCACGGTGAAGGCGGGCGAGGCCGCGGCCCTGACCGAGACCGTCACCATCGTGTTCGAAGAACTGGTCATCGAGTAATGCGGCGTACGGCCGCCCAGGCACCCGCCGCGGCTCCCCGGTCCGCGGCGGCGGGAGCGGAATCCATCCGTTCGGCTCCCGCCGCCGCTGCTGCCGACGCCCCGGCGGACCCGGGGCCCCGGCAGCAGCTCGTCACGGAGTTCCCCTTCGAGCTGCCGCGCGGTTACGTCGACGAGTCGGGCACGGTGCACCGGGACGGTGTGATGCGCCTGTCGACGGCCCGGGACGAACTGGTCCCGCTGCGCGACGTGCGGGTGCAGGAGAACCCCGCGTACCTGTCGGTGGTGCTGCTCGGCCGGGTCATCACCCGGCTGGGCACGCTGACGATGGTGCACGACGGGGTCGTGGAGAACATGTTCGCGTCCGATCTGGCGTTCCTCCAGGACTTCTACCGCCAGATCAACGCGGAGGGACACACCCGCGCGGCCGTGCAGTGCCCGCACTGCTCGGAGCCCTTCGAGGTGGAACTCGGCGGGAGCCGCCTGGGGGAATCGTGACGTACGCGACCGACCGGCTGCACGAGGAGATCGCGTACGTCGCCTACCACTTCCACTGGGGCCTGGACGCGATCCTGGATCTGGAGCACCAGGACCGACGCCGGTACACGGAGCAGATCGCGTCCCTCGTGACGCGCGCGGCGGAGGGCTGAGCGGTGGGATTCCTGGACCGGTTGCGGGGACGGCAGGGCGGTACCGGTGGGGCGGGCTCCGCGCAGAGCCCGGCCCCGGGCGGGGACGCGCCGGGCACGGCGAGCACGGTGGACGCGCCGGCCACGGCCGGTGTCCCGGCGCCGCCCGTGGCCGTCGCCGCGTGGACGGCGCTGCCGCCGATCCAGCGGTCGACGGGCGGCCGTCGTCCCGGCGTCGCGGACGCCGGGTTCGGCGGACGGCTGCCGACCTGGCAGAACCCGTCGTTCAGCGGGGCGCCGTCCCCCGCGGTCCTCGACCCGGCGGCCGGCCACGGCCTGCTCTCGGGGGCGTTCGCCGAGCCGGCGCGGCCGGGCGCGGAGTCCGGCCCCCGTACGCGGGGGCTGCCTTCGGCGTCCCCGGCGGGCGCTCCCGCCGTGCAGCGCATGCCGGTGGCGCCGCTGCGGGCGATACCGGGGACGCCCGCGTCGTCCCCGGCCGCGCCCGCGTCGTCCCCGGCCGCGTCGCCGTCGGCGCGTCCGAACGCTCCGCAGCCCGCCGCGGCGCCGGCCGCGTCCCGGGCGCCGGTCCAGCGGTCGCGGTCCACGGGGCCGGCGTCGCCCGCGGCTCCGGCGGGTCCCCCGGCCCGGGGCGCGCACGGCGTCCGCGCGACTCCCGTGCCGCCCGCCGCGCCGCGCACGCGGGACCTGCTCACCCGGGCGCCGTCCGCGCCGGCGGCCGTGCAGCGACGGGCCCTGCCCGCGACCCGGCGGACGCCCGACGCCGCTCCGGCCTCCTCGGGCACCGCGCCGTCGTCGGCGGACGGCGACCGAGGAGGCCCCGGCACGTCTCCCGCCGGGCCCCCCGACCCGGCACCCGCGCCTGCCACGGCGCCCGTCCAGCGCGCGGCACACCCGCAGGGCCCCGCGCCCGCGGCGCGGACGCACACCTCCGGTCCCCGGGCGACGGCCGCGTCCCCGGACGGCCCGGTGGCCGCCGACGCGTCTCCGGGCCCCGTCCGCCTGCCCGGCCCCACCACCGGCGCCCCTGCATCCGGCACCCCGGTCCAGCGGGCGACCCACGACGCGCGGCCCACGCCCCGCGGCACCCCGGCCCCGCGCACCGCCGCACGCCCCGCGAACGCCCCGGCGGGGGACGCGCCGGCGACCGGCACCCCGGTCCAGCGGGCGACACCCGCCCCGCGCACGGGCCCGACCGGCACGCCGGTACAGCGCCCGTCGTCGACGCCACGCACGAACCCGGCCGCGAACGCCCCGGCACCCGGCACTCCGGTCCAGCGGGCATCGTCCGCCCCGCGCACGAACCCGACCGGCAACGGCGACACGTCGGCGGGCAACCCTCCGGCACCCGGCACTCCGGTCCAGCGCCCGTCGTCGACGCCACGCACGAACCCGGCCGCGAACACCCCGGCACCCGGCACTCCGGTCCAGCGGGCGACGTCCGCCCCGCGCACGAACCCGACCGGCAACGGCGACACGTCGGCGGCCCAGACCCCGGTCCAGCGGGCGACGCCCGCCCCGCTCGCGAAGCCGACCGGCAACCCGACCACGAACACGCCGGCACCCAGGACTCCCGTCCAGCGGGCGACGTCCACCCCGCGCACGAACCCGACCGGCAACGGCGACACGTCGGCGGTCGGCACCCCCGCGCGCGAAGGCGCCCCCGGCGGTCAGGCGACCGGCCTCCCGGTGCAGCGGGCGGTGTCCCCGCAGGGCCCGCGGACCCCCCGCACGAGTACGGGTTCCGCCCCCGCGGGCAACCGTTCCCCGTCCGCCCCCGGCGGCACGCCGCCCGCCGCACCCGTGCCCCCGCACGGCTCCGCGGCGAACGCCACCCCTGCCTCCGGCACCACTTCCGACGGCACGCGACCCGCCACGCCGGTCCAGCGGGCCGTACCCGGCTCCGCACGGACGGCCCCGTCCGCGGGCGACCGGCGGACGCCTGCCCCCGACGGCCCGGCAACCGGACTCCCGGTGCAGCGGGCCGTCACCCCTGGCAGCACCGCGCTCGGCAGAGGCACGTCCGCACCGGCGGCGCGCCCGCAGGACCGGTCCTCCGCGGCCGCCGGTCCGGCGACGCCCGCCACCGGCGGCACCCCCGCGACGAGCACCCCGGTACAGCGGTCCGCGCCCAGCACCCTGCGCCCGACCGCGGCACCCGGCACGCCCGCCGGCAACCACGGCGGCGGAACGACCGGCACGGCACCCGACGCCTCGGCTCCGCCCGTGCAGCGGGCCGTGTCACGGAACACCCCCGCAGCGAGCGGCCCCCGGCCGGCCGCCACCGGCCGGCCACCGGCGGACGGCGCGGGACGCCACCCCGGCGCCACCGCCCCCCTCGCCACGCCCACGTCACCGCGCACCGCCGACGGAGCGACCGGAGCACGGCCCGCCGACGCGGGCGCCGCCACGGCTCCCGTCCAACGGCGGACGACGACGCCCGGCGGCCCGCCCGCGTCGAAGACCTCGCCCTCGCATCGAGCCCAGGGCACCCCCGCCCCGGCGACGCCCACTACGGCACCGGCCCCGTCCACCGGCACCTCCGCCGTACGCCCGGGCACGGTGGCACCCCCGGTGCAGCGCTCCACGGACGGAGCACCCGCGTCCGCGACGGCTCCGGCGCCCGCCACGGCACCGGCCCCCGTCCGGAGGTCGCCGTCGGCCGCCGCCCCGGAGGCCTCCGACCGCTCGGCCCGTCCGACGACCGAAGCGGCCACCGCCTCGCCCTCCACCGGCCCCACGGGAGTACGCCCCGGCCCGGTCGCCCCCGGCACCACGCCCCCGGTCCAGCGCAGCACCGCGGCACGCCGTCCGGGACTGGGCGCCCCCACCTCCGCACCGGCCTCCGTACGCCCGGCAGCGGCACCGGCCCCGGCACCCGAGCCCGCGCGCCCGGCCCCCGGCACGGCGGCCGGACCGGCCGACCGGCGTCGCTCCCCGCTCGGCGCCCCCCTCACCACCACGCCGTCCGGCAGCACGCCGCTCACCACACCGGCCACCGGCACCCGCACGCCCCCGCCGGTCCAGCGAGCCACCACACCCGTCATGCCCGGCCCTCCGGCCCCGGTGCCGACCAGCGACGTCTCCCACCCCACCGCCTCCACGCCCCCGCCGGCCACCCCCGGCCCCGGCACACCGTTCACGGACCACCTCACGCCCCCGGTCCAGCGCGCCACCGCCCCCACACTCCCGCCGGTCCACCCGGCCACCCCCGGACCCGGCACCCCCTTCACGGACCACCCCGCGCCCCCGGTCCAGCGCGCCACCGCCCCCACACTCCCGCCGGTCCACCCGGCCACCCCCGGACCCGGCACCCCCTTCACGGACCACCCCGCGCCC
>NZ_JBHXFL010000085.1:0-10911 GCF_042724095.1 Streptomyces sp. NPDC127100 | reverse complement strand
GCGGGCGGCCGGCCGTGGGGACTGGTCCCGTCGGCCGGCCGGAGCAGCCGGGTGTCACACCCGCGGCTTCTCGCGCATCTCGTACGTCGCGATGACGTCGTCGACCTTGATGTCGTTGAAGTTTCCGAGGTTGATACCGCCCTCGAAGCCTTCGCGGATCTCGGTGACGTCGTCCTTGAAGCGACGCAGACCCTCGATGTTGAGGTTCTCCGCGATGACCTTGCCATCGCGCAGCAGGCGCGCCTTGGTGTTGCGCTTGACCTCGCCGGAGCGGATGAGAACACCCGCGATGTTGCCCAGCTTGGACGAGCGGAAGACCTCGCGGATCTCCGCCGTACCGAGCTCGACCTCTTCGTACTCCGGCTTGAGCATGCCCTTGAGGGCCGCCTCGATCTCCTCGATCGCCTGGTAGATGACCGAGTAGTACCGGACGTCCACACCCTCGCGCTCGGCCATCTGCGCGGCACGCCCGGCGGCGCGCACGTTGAAGCCGATCACGATGGCGTCAGAACCCATCGCCAGGTCGATGTCGGACTCCGTGACCGCACCGACACCACGGTGCAGGACGCGGATGTCGACCTCTTCGCCGACGTCCAGCTGGAGCAGCGAGGACTCGAGGGCCTCGACCGAACCGGAAGCGTCACCCTTGATGATCAGGTTCAGCTGCTGGACCTCGCCGGCCTTGAGCACCTTGTCCAGGTCCTCCAGCGACACGCGGCGCGTGCGCTTGGCGAACGCGGCGTTCCGCTCGCGGGCGGCGCGCTTCTCCGCGATCTGGCGGGCCGTACGGTCCTCCTCGACCACGATGAAGTTGTCACCGGCACCCGGGACGTTGGTCAGGCCCAGGACCTGGACCGGCGTCGACGGACCCGCCTCGGCGACGTTGTTGCCGTTGTCGTCGAGCATGGCGCGCACGCGGCCGTAGGCATCGCCCACCACCATCGTGTCGCCGACCCGCAGCGTGCCTCGCTGGACGAGGACCGTCGCCACGGCACCGCGGCCGCGGTCGAGACGGGACTCGATCGAGATGCCCTGCGCGTCCTGGTTCGGGTTGGCCCGCAGGTCGAGCGAGGCGTCGGCCGTGAGGACCACGGCCTCCAGCAGCGAGTCGATGTGCAGACCCTGCTTGGCGGAGATGTCGACGAACATGGTGTCGCCGCCGTACTCCTCGGCCACCAGGCCGTACTCGGTCAGCTGACCGCGCACCTTGGTCGGGTCGGCACCCTCGACGTCGATCTTGTTGACCGCGACGACGATCGGCACGTCGGCCGCCTTCGCGTGGTTGAGCGCCTCGACCGTCTGCGGCATGACGCCGTCGTTGGCCGCGACGACCAGGATCGCGATGTCGGTCGAGCGAGCACCACGGGCACGCATGGCGGTGAACGCCTCGTGACCCGGGGTGTCGATGAAGGTGATCTTGCGCTCTTCTTCGTTGACCTCGGTCGCGACCTGGTAGGCACCGATGTGCTGGGTGATGCCGCCGGCCTCGCCCGCGATGACGTTCGTCTTGCGGATGGCGTCGAGCAGTCGGGTCTTACCGTGGTCGACGTGACCCATGACGGTCACGACCGGCGGACGGACGACCAGGTCCTCCTCGGAGCCCTCGTCCTCGCCGAACTCCAGGTCGAAGGACTCGAGCAGCTCGCGGTCCTCCTCCTCCGGGCTGACGATCTGAACGTTGTAGTTCATCTCGCCCGCGAGGAGCTGGAGCGTCTCGTCGGAGACGGACTGGGTCGCGGTGACCATCTCGCCGAGGTTCATCATGACCGCGACGAGCGACGCCGGGTTGGCGTTGATCTTCTCCGCGAAGTCGGTGAGCGACGCACCGCGCGACAGGCGAATGGTCTCGCCGTTGCCGCGAGGCAGCATCACGCCGCCGACCGACGGGGCCTGCATGGCCTCGTACTCCTGGCGCCTCTGCCGCTTCGACTTGCGACCGCGACGCGCGGGACCGCCGGGACGGCCGAAGGCGCCCTGCGTGCCACCACGGCCACCGGGACCGCCGGGACGGCCGCCGAAGCCGGGACGGCCACCGCCGCCACCGAAGCCGCCGCCACCGGGACGACCGGCGAAGCCGCCGCCGCCACCGGGACGACCGGCACCGCCGCCGCCACCGGGACGGCCGGCGAAGCCGCCGCCGCCCGGACGACCGCCGCCACCGGGACGACCGGCACCGGCCGGGCCGCGGCCGCCGGGGCCACCGCCGGGACGCGGGCCGGCAGCGGGACGCTGCGGCATCATGCCGGGGTTCGGACGCGGACCGCCGCCGGGACGGGGACCGGCCGCGCCGCCCTGCGGACGCGGCATCGAGCCCGGGCTCGGGCGGTTGCCGCCCGGAGCCTGGGGACGCGGACCGCCGCCCTGGCCGGGAGCCTGCGGACGGGGACCGGCGCCGGGGGCACCGGGGCCGCCGGGACGCGCGCCGCCCTGGGGACGGGGCGCCTGCGGGCGCGCCATGCCGGCGTTGCCGCCGGAGGTGAAGGGGTTGTTGCCCGGACGCGGACCGCCGGGGCGGCCGCCGGGACGCTGTGCCGGGGCACCGGGACGCTGGCCACCGGGACGGCCCTGGCCGCCCTGCTGACCGCGGTCCTGACCGGGACCGGCGGGACGACCGCCGGGCTTCGGGGCGCCGGGACGCGCGCCGGGCCGGGGGCCGGACGGCGCCGGGGCGGCGGGAGCCGCCGGAGGCGCGGTGAACTCCGGTGCGGCCGGAGCCGGACGCGGAGCCGGCTTGGGGCCCGGCGTCGGACGCGGACCCGAGGCTGCCGGCGCGGGCGCCGACGGAGTCTCGGGCTGCTCCGCGGCCGGGGGCTTGGGTGCGGCCGGCCGCGGCGCGGCCGGACGTGCCGCCTGCGCCGGAGAGGGCGCGGCGGGCCTGGGGGCCGCCTTGCGGGGGGCGGGCTTGGCGGACTTGCCGTTGCCACCGCCCTGCTGCAAGGCGTCTGTCAGCTTGCGTACAACGGGCGCTTCGATGGTCGAAGACGCCGAACGGACGAATTCACCGAGTTCCTGGAGCTTGGCCATGACGACCTTGCTCTCGACACCGAACTCCTTGGCGAGTTCGTAGACCCGGACCTTAGCCACTTCGCTCCTCTGAGGTCCGGGTTGCGTCCGGACCGTCGCTAGTTCATGGGCGTACTCATCGCGTACTCATCGAGTGCTCATCGCAATCTCGACCTGCTTTCGACTCGCGAGGTACCAGGCCGCACGGGGTTCCGTGCGGCTCGTCTTCCTTACCAGGTTGCTCACATGGTGCTTTCAGCAACCTTGTGCCTGCTCGACGTAGCGGCGCAACGCCTTTACGTCGAGCGGACCCGGGACGCGGAGCGCCCGCGGGAACGCCTTGCGGCGCACTGCCTGGTCGACACAGACCGTGGCGGGGTGCACGTACGCACCCCGGCCGGGCAGCGTACCGCGTGCATCGGGGACGCACTCGTCCTCGATCACCACGGTCCGCAGCAGCTCGCTCTTGACCGCTCGCTCCCGGCACCCCACGCAGGTGCGCTCAGGGCATGCGCGGCCAGCTGTCCGGCCAGACACCGCTAAGTCTACCTCCCCGGACCGACCTCACCCCTTTGGGGCAAGAATCGAACACGTGCCGTGCGCCAACCTGTCGTGATCTCAGCGGCGGGCGGCCTGGATCTATTCCCGGCCGGCCGCCGGGCCGTCCTACTCCGCGGGCCGCTCGGACGGCTGCTCGGTGTCCGGCCGGATGTCGATCCGCCAGCCGGTCAGCCGGGCCGCGAGCCGGGCGTTCTGGCCCTCCTTGCCGATCGCCAGCGACAGCTGGTAGTCCGGCACGATCACCCGCGCGGAGCGGGCCGCCAGGTCCACGACCTCGACCTTGGAGACGCGGGCCGGGGAGAGGGCGTTCGCCACCATCTCGGCCGGGTCGTCCGACCAGTCGACGATGTCGATCTTCTCGCCGTTCAGCTCGCCCATCACGTTGCGGACCCGGCCGCCCATGGGGCCGATGCAGGCACCCTTGGCGTTCAGGCCCGAGCGCGTGGAGCGGACGGCGATCTTCGTGCGGTGGCCGGCCTCGCGGGCGATCGCGGCGATCTCGACGGAACCGTCGGCGATCTCCGGCACCTCCAGGGCGAAGAGCTTCTTCACCAGATTGGGGTGCGTGCGGGACAGGGTCACGGACGGGCCGCGCACGCCCTTCGCCACCCGGACGACGTAGCTGCGCAGCCGGGTGCCGTGCGGGTAGGTCTCGCCGGGGACCTGCTCCTGCACCGGCAGGATGGCCTCCAGCTTGCCGATGTCCACGAGCACGTTCTTCGGGTCGCGGCCCTGCTGGACCACTCCGGTGACGATGTCGCCCTCGCGGCCGGCGTACTCGCCGAGCGTCGCGTCGTCCTCGGCGTCGCGCAGCCGCTGCAGGATGACCTGCTTGGCGGTGGTGGCCGCGATGCGCCCGAAGTCGGACGGGGTGTCGTCGAACTCCCGGGCCTGCTGGCCCTCTTCGAGGTCGTCGAGGTCCTCCTTCGCCCACACGGTCACGTGCCCGGTCTCCCGGTCGAGCTCCACGCGCGCGTGCCGGCGGCTTCCCTCGGTGCGGTGGTACGCGATGAGGAGGGCCGACTCGATCGCCCCGACCAGCAGGTCGAAGGAGATCTCCTTCTCCCGTACCAAGCCCCGCAGGGCGCTCATGTCGATGTCCACGGCTACGCCTCCTCCTCTTCCGTCATGTCCGTCCGGTCCTTCTGGTCCTTCTGGTCCTGCTTGTCCTTGCGGTTGAACTCGACCTGGACGCGTGCCTTGTCGATGTCGCCGAAGGCGAGTCTGCGGGTGGTGGCCTTGCGGCCCTTCACGCCGGGCACTTCGAGGTCGAGTCCGTCGTCGTCCACGCCGAGGATCCGGGCGACCAGCTCGCCGCCCTCGTGGAGCTGGAACCGCACCAGGCGGTCCACGGCCCGCGTGTAGTGGCGGTGTTCGGTGAGGGAGCGCTCCGCTCCCGGGGTGCCGACCTCGAGGGTGTACTCCGCCTCGCCCATCGCGTCCGTCTCGTCCAGCTTCGCCGAGAGCGCGCGGCTCACATCGGCGATCCGGTCGAGGTCCGCGCCGGTGTCGGAGTCGACGACCACCCGCAGCACACGCTTGCGCCCCACCGAGTCGACGGCGATCTCTTCGAGATCCAGCCCCTGGGAGGTGACGAGCGGCTCGAGCAGCTCTCGCAGCCTCTCGCTCTGGGTGGTGCTCATCCGGGTGACTCCTCGGCCGCGTTTGCTGTTGTGGGATGGGGCGCGTGTCCGGTCAAAGGGTATCCGGTCGCGGGGGGTGTTGCCGTCCACCCCGGACCGGCGGTGCCGCTGAGTGGTGCCCGGGCGAGGCCCGGGTACCGTGATCACGGGCGTGCCGCGCCGCTGGTCCCCGCTCTTCCCGCCGCGCGCCCTCGCTCACCCGTCGGTTCCGTACGAGTCTGCCGAGGACGTCTGCCGTGTCGTTCCCCCCATCGCCGCGCGTGCCGTCCGGGCCGCGCCGCAGGAGTCTGCTCGCCTCGGCCGCCGGGGCCGCCCTGCTCGCCGGCTGTTCCGGTGGAGCCGGCCCGGACACCGGGGGCGACGCGCCGTCCGCCGACGAGCGGGCACGCGCGCGTGCGGCGCGGGACAGCGGGGCGCTGGCCGCGCGGTACGACGCGGTGATCGCCGCGCATCCGCGGCTGGCCGCGCGGCTGCGGCCGCTGCGGGACGAGGTCGTGCGGCACGCCGACGCGTTCGGCGGCGCGCGGACCGCCTCCCCGAAGGCGTCGCCGTCGGGCTCCGCGCGGGCCGCCGGGCCGGGGGACGGCTCGGGCGTGCCGCTGACCGAGAAGGACGCGCTGGCCGGGCTGGCGGCCGCCGAGCGGGCGCTGGCCGACCGGCGGGCCGAGGCGCTGCTCGGGCTGTCCGGCGAGTCGGCGCGGTTGCTGGCCTCGGTCGCGGCGGCCGGGGCGGCGCACGTGTTCCTGCTGACGGAGGGCTGACAGGTGAGCGAGGCGAAGGACGGGGTGCTGGACGCTCTCCAGGCGGCGCTGGCGGCCGAGCATGCCGCGGTGTACGGCTACGGGGTCGTCGGCGGGCGGGTCGGCGAGGACCGGCGCGCCGAGGCACGGACGGCGTACGACGCGCACCGGGCGCGGCGGGACGCGCTGGCGCGCGAGGTGGGCGACCTGGGCGGCCGGCCGGTGGCCGCGGCGGCCGGGTACGCGCTGCCCTTCGCGGTGCCGGACGCCGCGGCCGCGGTGCGGCTGGCGGCCGAGCTGGAGAGCCGGACGGCCGGGGTCTACTCCGACCTGGTGCGGGCGGCCGAGGGCGGCCTGCGGGCCACGGCCGCCGGGGCGCTGCGGGAGGCGGCGGTCCGGGCCGTGCGCTGGCGCGGCGGGAGCGTAGCCTTCCCTGGGCTCGCCGAGCGGGCCGGCACACCGTCGGCTTCCGCGTCACCGACTGCGTAACACGTACGGCGGTCCCGTACGGGAAGGGAACGGCTCGCGCATGGCTTTCGAACCGCCGCGGCGTCTGGTGAGGGCGCTCGGTGAGACGGCACCTGCCCGTGACGACTGGCTGGAGAAGCTGCCGGAGACGGCGCGGGAGGCCGTGGCGGCGTGCGGGACGACCGTGGAGCGGGTGCAGGTGCCCGGCGGACGCAGCAGCCTGGTGATCCTGGTGCGGCGGGCCGACGGGACGCCTGCCGTGCTCAAGCTGGCTCCCCGCCGGGCCCGGCCGGAGAGCGAGCGGGCGGCCCTCGCCCACTGGGGCGGGCTCGGTGCCGTGCAGCTGCTCGACGGGGACGCGCCGGAGGGCGTGCTGCTGCTGGAGCGGCTGCATCCGGACGTGTCGGTGCGGTCCCTGCCCGAGTCCAAGGCGCTGCTGGAGGCCGCGGGCACCTTGCGGCGGCTGTGGGTGGAGCCGCCCGCCGGTCACTCCTTCGAGACGGTGGCCGAGCGGACCGGGCGGCAGGCCGAGGCCATGCGGGCGGGTGCCGTGGCCGACCCGGAGGTGGCCGCACTGGTGGACGCGGCGCTCACGGCCCGCGAGGAACTGCTGGCCGCGCCGCCCGAACCGAGGCTGCTGCACGGCACGTTCCGGCAGAGCAAGGTGCTCGCCGGGGACCGGATGCCGTGGCTGGCCGTGGGACCCGACCCGGTGGTCGGCGAGAACGCCTTCGATCTGGCGCGGCTGGTGCGGGACCGGGTGGAGGACCTGATCGCCCAGCCGTCGGGCGCCTCGACGACCCGGCGGCGGGTGAAGCGGCTCGCCGAGTCTCTGGAGGTCGACCAGGAGCGGCTGCGCGGCTGGACGCTGTTCCGTGCGGTCGAGTCGGGTGTGCGGGCCCACCGGGTCGGCCGTGAGCGGGACGCGGAACTGCTGCTGGAGTTCGCGACCTGGCTGTAGGGCGGAACGCTGCGGGGGCACCCGTCGGTGACGGGCGCCCCCGGAGTGCCGGGATCAGGCCGTCAGGCGGGCCACGGCCTCGTCGACCGTCAGTTCCTCGCGCTCGCCGGTACGGCGGTCCTTCAGTTCGACGACGCCCTCGGCGGAGCGGCGGCCGGCGACCAGGATCTGCGGGACGCCGATGAGCTCGGCGTCCGTGAACTTGACGCCCGGGGAGACGCCGGCCCGGTCGTCCACCAGGACGCGGACGCCGGCGGCGGCCAGCTTGTCGGAGACCTCGAGGGCCAGCTCGGTCTGGACGGCCTTGCCGGCGGCGACGACGTGCACGTCGGCCGGGGCGACCTCCTTGGACCAGACGAGGCCCTTGTCGTCGGCGTGCTGCTCGGCGAGGGCGGCGACGGCGCGGGAGACGCCGATGCCGTAGGAGCCCATGGTCACGCGGGCCGGCTTGCCGTTCTGGCCGAGGACGTCGAGCTTCAGGGCGTCGGCGTACTTGCGGCCGAGCTGGAAGATGTGGCCGATCTCGATGGCGCGGTCCAGCTTCAGGCCGGTGCCGCACTTCGGGCAGGGGTCGCCCTCCCGGACCACGACGACGTCGACGTACGCGTCGACCTCGAAGTCACGGCCCGCCACGACGTTCCTGGCGTGCGTGTGCTCCTTGTTGGCGCCCGTGATCCACGCCGTGCCCGGCGCCACGCGCGGGTCGGCGATGTACGTCACCTTCTCGCCCAGCCCCTGCGGGCCCACGTAGCCGCGGACCAGGTCGGGGCGGCCGACGAAGTCCTCGGCGGTGACCAGCTCGACGGCGGCCGGGGCGAAGTGCGCCTCGACCTTGTCCATGTCGACCTCGCGGTCGCCGGGGACGCCCACGGCGACGATCTCGCCGTCCACCTTGACCAGCAGGTTCTTCAGGGTGGCGGAGGCCGGGACGCCGAGGGAGGCGGCGAGGGTCTCGATGGTCGGGGTGTCGGGGGTCGGGATCTCCTCGGCGGCGGGCACGCCGGCCGCGTCGGCCGGCTGGAGCGCGTAGGTGATCGCCTCGGTGTTGGCGGCGAAGTCGCAGTTCGGGCAGTCCGCGAAGGTGTCCTCGCCGGCCTCGGCGGGCGCGAGGAACTCCTCGGACTTCGAGCCGCCCATGGCGCCGGCGGTGGCCGCGCAGATGCGGTAGTCGAGGCCGAGGCGCTCGAAGATGCGCTGGTAGGCGGCGCGGTGCAGGGCGTAGGACTCGTCGAGGCCCTCGTCGGCGACGTCGAAGGAGTAGGAGTCCTTCATCAGGAACTCGCGGCCGCGCAGGATGCCGGCCCGGGGGCGGGCCTCGTCGCGGTACTTGTTCTGGATCTGGTAGAGGATGACCGGCAGGTCCTTGTAGGAGGACGCCTGGTCCTTCACCAGCAGCGTGAAGATCTCCTCGTGGGTGGGGCCGAGGAGGTAGTCGCCGCCCTTGCGGTCCTGGAGGCGGAACAGCTCGGGGCCGTACTCCTGCCAGCGGCCGGTCGCCTCGTACGGCTCGCGCGGCAGCAGGGCGGGGAGCTGCACCTCCTGGGCGCCGATGGCGTCCATCTCCTCGCGCACGATGCGCTCGATGTTCCCGAGGACCTTCTTGCCGAGCGGCAGCCAGCTCCACAGGCCGGCGGCGGTGCGGCGCACGTAACCGGCGCGGACCAGCAGCTTGTGGCTGAGGACCTCGGCGTCCGCCGGGTCGTCGCGCAGCGTCTTCGCCATCAACTTCGACATGCGCTGGACCGGTGCGTTGGCCATGGTTCTCGTATCTCCTGCTGCGTAAGGGTGGTGCTAGGAGGTTAGCCGGGGGCCCCAGCCCGGCGGAAATCCGTTTACGTCCTGCGCAGCGGAAGGTGTGCGCCCATCACGGCGTACGGCCGGGGCGCGCTGGGGAACAGGACCTGCCGGGCGAGGTCGACGTAGCCGAGGGAGCGGTAGAGGCCGCGGGCGGGGCTCTCGGTGTCGATCGCGGAGAGGATCGAGCGGGGCTCGGCGGCGGTGTCGGTGATCGTGGTGATCAGTGAGCGGCCCGCGCCGCGGTTCTGGTGGGCCGGGTGGACGTGGAGTTCGGTGATGACGAAGGAGTCGTCGAGCCAGGCCTCGTTGTGCTGGGCGCGGAGGTAGGGCTCGACGACGGTGGACCACCAGTGGGTGCGGTCGTTGGGCATGCCGTAGACGAAGCCGGCGAGGTCTCCCGCGGGGGTGGTGGCGCCGAGGGCGCGGGCGCCGGGGTGGGTCATGTGGCGCAGGACGATCTGGCGGCGGACCGCGACCTCGTCGGGGCTGAGCCCGAAGGCGGCGGCCTGGACGGCGAGGGCCTCGTCGACGTGGGCTGACAGGTCCAAGGGGCCGATGACGAGGTCCATGGCGGGGAGCCTACAGGGGTGGCGCGGCTGAGTGCCGGGCGCGATCGGCCGGGGTCAGAACAGCACGCTCATGAAGGAACCGACCTCCTGGAAGCCCACGCGCCGGTACGTCCGCCGGGCCGCCGTGTTGAAGTCGTTCACGTACAGGCTCACCACCGGGGCCACGTCGGCCAGGGCGTGGCGCAGTACGGCCGCCATCCCCGGTGCGGCGAGTCCCCGCCCCCGGTACTCGGGGGCGACCCACACGCCCTGAATCTGGCAGGCGCGGTCGGTGGCGGCGCCGATCTCGGCCTTGAAGACGACCCGGCCGTCGCTGTCGAAGCGGGCGAAGGAGCGGCCGGAGCCGACGAGTTCGGCGACCCGGGCCTGGTAGAGCAGGCCGCCGTCGCCGGCCAGCGGGGAGACGCCGACCTCCTCGGTGAACATCGCCACGCAGGCCGGCATGATCCGCTCCATCTCGTCCTTGCGGACCCGGCGGACGTGCGGATCGGGGGCGACGTCCGCGCTCGTGCGGTCGGTGACCATGAGGGGCTGCCGGCCGCGGACCTCGCGGGCCGGGCCCCAGCCGGGTTCGAGGAGCTGCCAGAGCCGGGCGGTGGACTCGGCGGGGCCGACGATGGAGGAGCAGCGGCGGCCGGCCCGCCGGGCCCGGTCGGCGAAGGCGCGCACGGCCCGCGGGGTGGCGCAGATGGGGACGAGGTTGGCGCCCGCGTAGCACAGGGAGGTGAGCATGCCGTCCTCGTACCAGCCCCACATCTCGCCGCCGAGCCGCCACGGGTCGAGTCCGGCGATCTGCACGCGGGCGGCCACGAAGGCGTTGGCGACCGGCTCGCGGTCGAGGACGGCGAGCGTGGCGTCCAGGTCGCTCGGTTCGAGCACGCGGGAGGTGGTCTGCGTCAACACGTGCGGGGCCTCACCCTAAGATCTGCTGATCTGCGCACTGTACCCGCGGAAGCCGAGCGGCGTCGCCCCGCCTGCCGGCCGCCGGCGTCAGCCCGCGACGGAGACGGAGGGCTCGCCGGAGGTGACGCCGTCCTTCTCCATCTGCTCGGCGAGCTTCATGGCCTCTTCGATGAGGGTCTCCACGATCCTGGACTCGGGGACGGTCTTGATGACCTCGCCCTTGACGAAGATCTGGCCCTTGCCGTTGCCGGAGGCGACGCCGAGGT
>NZ_JBHXFL010000084.1:0-11241 GCF_042724095.1 Streptomyces sp. NPDC127100 | reverse complement strand
TTATACGCCCCGCGTCCGCGTGGGGGGGGGGCGGCCGCCCCGGGCCGGGGCGGGGCCCGCGGGGGGGGGGGGGGCCGCACCCGCCACCGCCGTCATCGGGGCGGCCGGTGAATCAGGACGCCGCCCGTTCGTCGGCGCGCGCCGTGTCGGGGTGGGTGAGGCCGAGGTGGTCGCGCAGGGTGGTGCCCTCGTAGTCGGTGCGGAAGACGCCCTGTTCCTGGAGCAGCGGGACGACCTCGTCCGCGAACTGGTCCAGGCCGGCCGGGGTGATGTGCGGGACGAGGATGAAGCCGTCGGCGGCGTCGGCCTGCACGAAGTCGTTGATGCTGCGCGCCACGGTGGCCGGGGAGCCGACGAAGGTCTGGCGGTTGCCGGTGTGGATGACGAGGTCGCGGATGGACCAGCCGCGGGCCGCCGCCAGTTCGCGCCACTCGCGGGCGGTGGCCAGCGGGTCGCGGTACATCCGCACCTGGGCCCGCCCGCGCGCGATGTGCCCCTCGGACACGTCCGGGTCGACGTCGGGCAGCGGGCCGTCCGGATCGTAGGCGGACAGGTCCCGGTTCCAGACGAACTCCAGGTGCTTGAGGGCGGTGGCCCCGCTGACCTGCTGCCGGCGGACCTCCCGCGCCCGTTCCTCGGCCTCGTCGTCGGTGTCGCCGAGCACGAAGGTCGCGGCGGGCAGGATCAGCAGGTCGCCGGGCCGGCGGCCGTACTTGGCGAGGCGGCTCTTGACGTCCCGGTGGAACGCCCGGCCCTCCTCCAGGGTGGCGTACCGGCTGAAGATTGCGTCCGCGTCGGCGGCGGCGAACTCACGTCCCTCCTCGGAGTCCCCGGCCTGGAAGATCACCGGGCGGCCCTGCGGGGAGCGCGGGACGTCGAAGCGGCCGTGGATGTCGAAGTGCTGTCCCCGGTGTGCGAAGGCTCCGGCCTTGGCGTCGCTCAGGAAGGTGCCGGTGACCGGGTCGGCGACGATCTCGTCCCCGTGCCAGGAGTCGAGGAGTTCGTTCGCCGTGGCCAGGAACTCGCGGGCGCGGGAGTAGCGCTCCTCCTGCGGCAGGAAGCCCCCGCGGCGGAAGTTCTCGCCGGTGAAGGCGTCCCAGGAGGTGACCACGTTCCACGCGGCGCGGCCGCCGGAGAGGTGGTCGAGGCTCGCGAACTGCCGGGCGACCTCGTAGGGCTCGTTGAAGGTGGAGTTGATGGTGCCGGTCAGGCCGAGCCGGTCGGTGACGGCGGCGAGTGCGGCGAGGACCGTGAAGGTGTCGGGGCGGCCGACCACGTCCAGGTCGTAGATCCGCCCGCCCTGTTCGCGCAGGCGCAGGCCCTCGGCGAGGAACAGGAAGTCGAACTTGGCCCGTTCGGCGGTCCGTGCGAAGTGGGCGAAGGAGGCGAACTCGATGTGGCTGCCGGCCCGGGGGTCGCTCCACACGGTGGTGTTGTTGACGCCGGGGAAGTGCGCGGCCAGGTGGATCTGCTTCAGCGGCTTGGTCATGACGGTGGTGTCCTCCCGGCTCAGGCGGTCGCGGTGGGGGTGGCGGCGTAGCGGTTGGCGGGGCGGTCGAGGCCGAGCAGTCCGCGCAGGGTGTCCGCCTCGTACGCCTCGCGGAAGACGCCGCGGCGCTGCAGCTCGGGGACCAGGCCGCGGGTGATCGCCGGCAGGTCGTGGCCGAGGACGGCGGGGCGGAGCCGGAACCCGGTCAGCCCGGCGGTCGTGAATTCCTGGAGCAGGTCGGCGAGTTGGGCGGGGCTTCCGGCGAAGACGCGGGCGTCGCCGGTGTACGGCGTCCCGGCCGCCGCGTCGAGGCGTTCCCTGCGGGCGGCGGCATCGGCCGGGTCGTCGTCCAGGAGGACCACCAGGTCGGCGAAGACGTGCAGCGGCTCGCCGGCCCGTCCGGCCGCCGCCTGTTCGGCGCGGATCTCGGCGACGATCGCCCGTGCCTGGCCGGTGTCGTGCGGGGTGACGTAGCCGACGTCGGCCTGCCGGGCGACGAGCCGGTACGGCACGGTCCAGTGGGCGAGGGCGGTGACCAGGGGCTGGCCCTGCGGGGGCCGGGGGGTGATGGAGGGGCCCTTGACGCTGAAGCGGGGGCCACGGAAGTCGATGTAGTGCAGCTTGTCCCGGTCGACGAAGCGGCCGGTGGCCGCGTCCCGGATCTCCGCGTCGTCCTCCCAGCTGTCCCAGAGGCGGCGGACCACCTCGACGTGGTCGGCGGCCTCCTCGAACAGCTCGGTGACCAGCTCGCGTGCGGCCGGGCTCTCGTAGCTCTCGATGCGCGGGACGGTGCGTCGGCCGAAGTGGGCGGCCTCGTCGGGGCGGGCGGAGATCTTCACGCGCAGACCGGCGCGGCCGGTGCTGACGTAGTCGAGCGTGGCGATCGCCTTGGAGATGTGGAACGGCTCGGTGTGGGTGGCGATCACGGTCGGCACCAGTCCGATGTGCCGGGTCAGCGGCGCGACGCGGGACGCGATCAGGACGGCGTCGAGGTGGCCGCGGACCTGGTCGGTGCGCTCGTCGGGGCCGAGGAGGCGGGAGGACTGCGGGCCGAGGCCGTCCTCGATGGTCACGAAGTCGAGCAGGCCGCGTTCGGCCTCGGCGACGAGGCCGGCCCAGTAGGCGGCCGTGAACAGTTCGGCGGGGCGGGCCACCGGCTCGCGCCAGGAGGCGGGGTGCCAGCCGGTGCCGTCCAGGGCGACGGCGAGGTGCAGCGGGGCGGGAGGAGTGGTGGACACGGGTGGTCTGCCTTCCTGGTCGTCCGGAGGGGAACGGAGGTCTCACCGGGGGCGGGCGGGGTGGGCGCCGGGCCGGAGGTGGTGGAGCGGCGCGCGGCCGTTCACCGGTTCCCCGGCGTGGCGGCCGTGCCGGGTGTGCGCACGTCGCGGAACTCGGTGTGGCGGCGCAGGGTGAAGCCGATGGACTCGTACAGCCCGATGGCCCGGGTGTTGCTCGCGGCGGCGTGCAGGAACGGGGTGTCGCCGCGTTCGCGGATGCCCGCGGCGACGGCGCGGACCAGGCGGGTGGCGAGTCCCCGGCCGCGGTGCTCCGGGTCGGTGCACACGGCGCTGATCTCGGTCCAGCCGGGCAGCCGGAGTCGCTCGCCCGCCAGGGCGACCAGCCGGCCCCGGTGCCGGATGCCGAGGTAGGCGCCGAGGAGCACGGTGCGGGGCAGGAAGGGGCCGGGCCGGGTGCGGGCGACCAGGTCCAGGATCTCGGGGACGTCGGCGGGCCCGAGCCGTACGGCCCCGGGGTCCGGCTCGGCGCGCAGCGCGGTGTCGACGAGCTGCACCCCGGGCACGCCGCCGAAGGCCCGCCAGCCCGCGGGGACGGTGGGCGCGCCGGGCACCGCGACCGCCGTGCCGGGGCCGACGAGGCGGTGCAGGTCGGCCCAGGCGGCCGGATCGGCGGGATTCTCGAGGGCGGCGAAGACGGCCACGTCCGACGGGTAGCGGGCGGCCCGGCCGAGGCGTTCGGCGAAGGGGGCGTGCGGGCCGGTCAGGGCGGCCCAGACGGCGTTGTCGAGGGGGTGCGGGGCGGGGGCGGCCGGGGCCGTGTCGACGTGTAGGCCGGTCGGCTGGGTCACGGGTTCGGTTTCCTCTCCTGCGGACGGGACCGACGGGGGGACGTAATGGTGACGGATCGTCAGTTGTTGTCGAGGGGGAGGCCGGGCGGATTGACCTCGGCCGACTCGACGGCCTCGCTGGAGAGGTTCCAGACGGCCAGCCACTTCGCGTACTGGCCGTTGTCGATCAGGTGGTTGATGGCGTCCGCGATCGGCTCGGCGAGCCCGCTGTCCTTCTTGGTGGTGGCCGCGATCAGGCCCTGGAGGGAGGCACCGGCTCCCGAGTAGGTGCCCGCGCTGCGCGTGGCGCCGGGGGTCTTCGCCGTCCGGGCGACGTGGTAGGCGACGCCCGGGTTGGCGGCGAAGTAGGCGTCGATCTTGCCGCCGTCGAGTGCCAGGTAGGTGCTGCTCTTGCCGGCGTAGTGCTTGACGGTGAGCTGCTTGCCCTCCTGCTTCAGCTTCGCCTGCCACTCCAGGAGGATCTTCTCCTGGTTGGTGCCGTTGTCGACCGCCACCGTCCTGCCCGCGAGGTTGCGGTAGTCGCCGTCGAAGTTCCAGGTGCTCCTCGCCGGCACCTCGAAGCCGACGTCGTCCTTGCGGTAGGACGCGAAGTCGTACTTGCGCTTGCGTTCCTCGGTGTCGGTGATGTTGGCGAAGGCGACGTCCGTGCGGCCGCTGTCGATGCCGACGAACATGTTCTCCCAGGTGGAGTTCTTCAGTTCGGGCTCGAGTCCCAGCACGGCTGCGACCAGCCGGGCCAGGTCGGTCTCGGCGCCGGTGAGGGACTTCTGGTCGTCGCCGACGTACGCCAGCGGCGGGAAGCCGTCGGGCAGGGCGCCGACACCGACGACGAGTCTGCCGCTGCTGCGGACCGACTCGGGGAGGCGGGCGCTGATCGACTTCACCTCCGGGACCTTCAGCACGGTCTCCCGGGCGGCGCCGTTGGACAGCCGGCCGAGCGTCACCGTGCCCGCGGGGTCGGCCGTGGTGGCGGCGTCGCTGTCGGTGCCGCAGGCGGTGAGCCCGGTGGCGAGGGCGGCCGCGGCGGTCGCCGCCGTGATGCCGCGGAGCAGACCGCGTCGGGAGAGGTGGTGGGGCATGGCTGTCCTTGTCGCTGGGAGGGGCGGAGGCGGAGGCCGGGGCGGGTCACAGGACCCTGGCGAGGAAGTCCCGGGTGCGTGCGTGCCGCGGGTGGTCGAGGACCTGGGAGGGCGGGCCCTGTTCGACGATCCGGCCGTCGTCCATGAAGACGATCCGGTCGGCGATCTCGCGGGCGAAGCCGATCTCGTGGGTGACGATGACGAGGGTGGTGCCGCTGGTGGCCAGGTCTTTGATGACGGCGAGGACCTCTCCGACCAGTTCGGGGTCGAGGGCCGAGGTCGGCTCGTCGAAGAGGATGATGCCGGGCCGCAGGGCCAGGGCGCGGGCGATGGCGACGCGTTGCTGCTGTCCTCCCGAGAGCTGCCGGGGGTAGGCGCCGGTCCGGTCGCCGAGGCCGACGCGGGTGAGCAGGTCGCGGGCCTGCCGCCGGGCCTCGTCGCGGGGGAGCCTGCCGGTGGCGACGGGTGCGGCGGCGACGTTGTCGAGGACGGTCAGGTGCGGGAAGAGATTGAAGTTCTGGAAGACGAAGCCGATCCGGCCGCGCTGGCGCAGGATGGCCCGCTCCCCGAGTTCCCTCAGCCGGGTGCCGTGGCGTCGTACGCCGATGGGCTCGCCGCCGACGCTGACGTGGCCGATCTCGGGTTTCTCGAGGTGGTTGACGACCCGCAGCAGGGTCGACTTGCCGGAGCCGGACGGACCGAGGACCACGGTGACCTCGCCGGGCCGCACCGTCAGGTCGATGCCGTCGAGCACGTGGTGGGTCCCGTACCACTTGTGCACGCCGTGCACTTCGAGGGCGGCCGGGGCGACGTCGGTGGCGGTGGTGGTCATACGGCGGCCTCCCGGCGCAGCCGGGCCCGTGCCTCGGCGAGGCCGGCGCGCGCCTTCTGCAGGGGTGTCGGCGGCAGGGTGCGGGTCGCTCCCCGGGCGAAGTGCCGCTCGGCGTAGAACTGGACGACGGACACGGCACTGGTGAGGACCAGGTACCAGACGGTGGCGACCAGCAGCAGCGGCACGATGTCACCGGGGTAGGTGCTGCCCATGGTCTGCACCGAGCCGAACAGGTCGAGCAGGGACACGTAGAAGACCAGGGACGTGCCCTTGATGAGGCCGATGAGCTGGTTGACGTAGTTCGGGGTGATGGACCGCAGGGCCTGCGGCAGGACGATCCGCCGGAACTGGTAGCCCTTCGGCAGGCCGAGGGCGGCGGCCGCCTCGTGCTGGCCCTGGTCGACGGAGAGGATGCCGCCGCGGACCACCTCGGAGGCGTACGCCGCCTCGTTGAGGCTGAGGCCGACGACGGCGACGGCCAGGTCGGTGGCGAGCCGCGACTCGTCGAACGTCACGAAGGCCGGCCCGAAGGGCACACCCAGGCTCAGCGTCCGGTACAGGGCGGAGAAGTTGTAGAGGAAGATCAGGACGACGATCAGCGGGACGGACCGGAACAGCCAGGTGTAGGTCCAGCTCACGGCGCGCAGGACCGGGCTGCCGGAGAGCCGGGCGAGGGCGAGCAGTACTCCGCCCAGCAGGCCGAGCACGGCGCTGAGCGCGGCCACTTCGAGGGTGACGAGGAGGCCGTCCAGGATGACGGGGCGCAGGAACCAGTAGCGGAAGCGGTCCCACTGGTAGAAGGGGTTGGTGGCCAGGCCGTGGACGATCTGGGCGACGACGACCAGGACTGCGGCGGTGGCGACCCGGCGGCCGGGCCGGCGCGGCGGCAGCACCCGCTGGGCGGCGGGTGGCCGGGGGCTGTCGGTGGCGGGCGGTGCCTCGGCGAGGGACACGGCGGCGCCCGGGGGTTCGCTCATGGGAGGACTCCGGTGGGTGCGGGCACCCCGGGGTCGTGCGAACGGCGGTGGACCGCTGCGGCGCGGCGGAGCGGCGGGAGCCGCTCCGCGGCGCGGGGCGGCGCACGGGGGAAGGCACGGGACCGGGGCGGGGCGGACAACGGCACACCGCGGGGGCGGTGTTCGTCGTGGCCGGGCGGTCGCCGCGAGCGCTGAGGTCCGGAAGGAGGGAGGTCAGCCCTGGCGGCGGCCGCGGCCGCGGTCGGTACACAGTGCGCTGCTGACGCGGAGCAGATCGACGGCACGGTCGGCGACGAGCGGGCTCGGGTACGGGCGTACGGGGCCCTGGGGGCGGCGGTCCGCCGTCCTGGGAGCTGCGTACATGTCCGTCACCGTCACTGTTCCGGCCCTGCGGGCCTCGCGCTTACCGAAGTGCATCCGGTCCGGTCGTCACCTGGGGCACCCCACCGCGGAGCGAGGGTTGCCGGTCAGCCAGCCAGGGCTTGTCACTGACGCTCATGACCGTTCTTGGTCCGTAAGTAAGGCAGTTGGCCGTGCTCGTGTCAACGCCGTCCCGTCAGATGGGACGGTCTCCGAGGCGGCGCGCGAAGGCCGGGTGCGCGCTCAGGCGCCGCACGTGGGACCACAGGGCGGGGTGGCGGTCCGTGCGGTGGGCGGCGCCGAGCCGGGACAGGGCCACCCACACCTCGACGTCGGCCGCGGTGAGCCGCTCCCCCAGGACGTAGGGGTGGCCGGTGAGCCGTTCCTCCAGCGAGTCCAGCGCCGCGGGGTCCTCCGCTCGGGCGCAGAGCAGCTCCACGGCCTCGATCGCCGCGTCCTGGCCGTCCGGGTACAGCTCGGGGCCCGCGGAGGCGAAGTACCGGGCGAGGTCGCGCATGATGTCGGGCGCGTGCGTGCTCACGATGCGGCCCGACCAGTCGTCGCTGAGCACCGGCGCGACGGCCGGTCCCCGGTAGTGGTGCGCGCTCGCCTCGTACAGCGACCGCAGCGCGGGGTGGCCGCCGTCGGCACCGTCGGGAACGGGGTCGAGGAGGGTCACCGGACACACCTCGTCGAGTCCGAGGAGGCCGTGCACGACGGCGATGCGCAGACAGTCGTCGTGGCCGGGCGACAGGTGGAGGCGGTAGCGGCGCGGCACGGCGTAGTGGCCGCTGCGGGGGTCGCGGCCGATGCGCCCCCGGAAGGCCGGCGCGGGAGCGAGGGGGGTGACGGTCATGGTGCTCCTCGGGTGCGGGCGCGTGGACACGCGCGGCGGAGGCGGCGGCGGGCGGGCCGTGCGCGGGCACCCGGCCGCACGGGACGCGTGCGGGAGCGCGGGCGGCCGGTGCCGGACGGCTCAGCGCGATGAGGTGATGGCGCTGCGGACGCGGAGGAGGTCGATGTGACGGCGGGAGGTGAGCAGGGGCGACGGTCCCGGCGTGCGGCGGTCCGCGTCGGCGGTGACCGGCTCGATGCTCCCCATGATTCCCTACCTGTTCACTAGGATTACCAGGGGAGTGTCGGCCTGTGTCCGGGGTGCGTCAAGGGGGTGTCCACGCTGTGGTCGGCCGCATGGGGGGGGGCGGACACGCGAAAGGGCCTCCGCGAGCCGTTGCTCGCGAAGACCCTTCGTCACCGTCGGGACGACAGGATTTGAACCTGCGACCCCTTGACCCCCAGTCAAGTGCGCTACCAAGCTGCGCCACGTCCCGGTGTGCGTCCCACGGGCCGCGGTTGAGCGGTTTCCGTGTGATCACGCAGGTCAACCCTACCCCATCCGCCGGAGGGGGTGCGGCCGACGGCCCGGGCCGCCCCGATGATCACATCGCGAGACGGCGTTGCGTCCCGTCGCCGGCGGGCGTTACCTCGCACGGTGCGAACCGAACGACCCGAACACCTCAGCGACCAGTCCACCGGCGACCGCTCCGCGCGCCGCGCCGTCACCGTCTTCCCCCTTCTCGTCCTCGCGGCCGGCGCCGTCGGCCTGCTCCTCCCGGGGAGTTTCACCGGGTGGGGCGAGGCGGTGCCGTACCTGCTGGGCGTGGTGATGTTCTGCATGGGCGTCACCATGACCCCGGAGGACTTCCGCGGGGTCGCCAAGCGCCCCTGGGCGGTGGCCCTCGGGCTGGTGGCGCACTACGTCATCATGCCGGGGCTCGGCTGGGCCATCGCCCACCTGCTCGACCTCTCGCCGCAGCTCGCCGCCGGCGTGATCCTGGTGGGCTGCGCGCCCAGCGGCACGGCCTCCAACGTGGTGACCTACCTGGCCCGGGGCGACGTCGCCCTCTCGGTCTCCGTCGCCACCGTCTCCACGCTCGTCGCCCCGCTGGTCACCCCGCCGCTGACGCTGCTGCTGGCCGGCGAGTACCTCCCGGTGGACGCCGGGTCCATGGTGACGGACATCCTCAAGACGGTCCTGCTGCCGATCCTCGCGGGCGTCGCCGTCCGGCTCGTGGCGGGCCGGTACGTGCGACGGGCGCTGACCGCGCTGCCGTGGCTGTCCGCGCTGACGATCTCCGTGATCGTGGCCGTGGTCGTCGCGGGCAGCGCCGACGCCATCAAGTCGGCGGCGGCGATGGTGTTCCTCGCCGTCGTGCTGCACAACGGCCTCGGACTGGCGCTCGGCTACGGCGCGGGACGCCTCGGCCGGCTCGGTGAACCGGCCAGCCGGGCCATGGCCTTCGAGGTCGGCATGCAGAACTCCGGCCTGGCGGCCTCGCTGGCCACCGCCCACTTCAGTCCGCTGGCGGCGCTGCCGGCCGCGGTCTTCTCCGTCTGGCACAACGTCTCCGGCTCCCTGACCGCCGCCTGGCTGTCCCGCCGGGGACGGTAACCTGCGGCCCCGGCGGTACGGCACCGGTCACGCGGCGGAGGGAACCGAGTTGAGCATCGTGTGCGGCGCGAGGACGGCCCCACCCGTGCGTGCGGGCGCCGGCGGGACGGCCGGCCCGTGAACGGCCACCGGCGGATCGTCGCGGTCTGGTCGGGGCTGTGCCTGGCCGGCCTCGCCGCCACCGCCGCCCTCGGCGCCGATCCGTACGCGGACGGGCCCGGGTCCCCCGGCGAGGATCCGGCTCCGACGGCGAGCCACGCCGTCGACTGCGCGGAGATCGCCGACCGTGTCGCCGAGGGGCGCCGGGAGCGCGAGGAGGCGGAGGCGTGGCCGGCACCGTCCGCGTCCCCCTCGCGGCAGGCCGTCCAGACCTTGACGGTGACCACGGTGCCCGAGGAGTGCGGGGACGAACTGGACGCCCGCGGCCTCACGTCACCCTGACCGGCCCGGCTCCCCTGGCACGCCCGCGCGTGCGCACCCCCGCGTCGCCGGACGCGGTCAGTGCGCGGTGACCAGCTTCCGTCCCGCGCCGTCCCCGGCCGGCCTAGCGCGCAGGGCCGCGACGCCGATGAAGACCATGGACGAGACACCGGCGAGCGCGAAGGCGGTGAAACCCCAGTCGCCCTGGTCCGCGGCGAGCAACTGGCCGCCCAGCCACGGGCCGAAGACGGCGCCGAAGCGGCCCATGCCGGACGTCCAGCCGACCGCGGTGGCGCGGTCGGCGGGGGCGGAGCCGATGGAGACGGTCGCGTAGATCATGGTCTGGGCGCTGTTGAGGAACACACCGGTGAGGAAGACCACCACGAAGGTGAGCGCCAGCGGCATGTGGACGCTGAGCAGGAAGACGCCGCAGGCGGTCAGCGCGAACCAGACCGCGGAGATGCGCGGGGCGCCGAAGCGGTCCGAGGCGCGGCCGGCGACCAGCATGCCCACGATGCCGCCGAGGTTGAACAGCACGACGAAGGTGAGCGCGGAGCCGAGCTCGTAGCCCTCGCCGCGCATCAGGGTGGGCAGCCAGGTGGCGACGCCGTAGACCAGCAGCAGGCCGCCGAAGGAGGCCAGCCAGTACAGCAGGGTCTGGATCCACTCGTTGCCCCGGAAGAGGTTGGCGAGGTTGGCCCAGGCGGCACCGGAGGCCTTGCCGGTGGCGGCGGGGAGTTCGACGTCGTAGCGACCGGCCAGCGTGCGGGCCTCCTCGGTGCGGCCCCGGGCGACCAGGAAGCTCAGCGACTCGGGCAGGAACCTGGCGAGGACCGGGACGAAGAGCAGCGGCACCACGCAGACCCAGAAGGCGGCGCGCCAGCCGAGCGGCTCGACGATCCACAGGGCGACGTAGGCGGAGAGGATGCCGCCGGCGTGGTGGGCGGTCATCAGCAGGCCGATGGTGATCGCGGCGCGGCCCCGGGGGGCGTAGTCGGAGACCATGCTGATCGCCGTCGGCAGCAGGCCGCCGAGGCCGACGCCGGCCAGGGTGCGGCCCAGGCCGAAGACGGCGACGCTGCTCGAGACGGCGCAGATGCCGGAGGCCAGGGAGAAGAGCGTGACGCAGCAGACCATCAGCTTCTTGCGTCCGATGCGGTCGGCGACCGTCCCGGCTGCCAGCGCGCCGACCAGCATCCCGAAGGTGGCATAGCTGCCGAGGTCGCCGGCCTGGCCCGAGGTGAGGCCGAGGGCCTTCTCCCGGAGCATGTGCGGCAGCACCGAGCCGTAGATGAACATGTCCAGGCCGTCGAAGAGCACGGCCAGCCAGCAGAGGCCGACGACCAGCAGGGCCAGTCTGCTGCCGCGGGCGGACAGCGCGGGTGAGGAGGACATCGTTGTTTTCCTCTCGTCCAGGAGGCGGTGCCTGGAGGGGACGGGTGATGGGGCGACGCTAAGGACCACGTTCCTGGGTGTCAACGTTTTTGTTAACAATCACAGCGACGATGTGAGGGGTGGGTCGGGGGCCCCGGGTTGGGGGGCGCAC
>NZ_JBHXFL010000083.1:0-12412 GCF_042724095.1 Streptomyces sp. NPDC127100 | reverse complement strand
GGGTGACCGCCTGCGGCGCGGCCGGCTGGGCGGGCGCCGCCGGCTCCTCGACCGTGACGCCGAAGTCGGTGGCGATGCCCGCGAGGCCGTTCGCGTACCCCTGGCCGACGGCGCGGGCCTTCCAGGCGCCGTTGCGCAGGTAGACCTCCACGATGACGAGCGCCGTCTCGCTGCCGAGCTGCGGGGGCGTGAAGGTGGCGAGGACGGAGTTGTCGTCCGCGTTGCGGACGGTGGCGGTCGGTTCGATGCCCTGGAAGGTCTGTCCGGCGGCGTCCGGGCTGGCGGTGACGACGATCTTCTCGATGCCGGGCGGGACGGCGGTGGTGTCGACCGTGATCGCGTCCGGGGCGGTGCCGCCGCCGGAGCGGTAGGTCACGCCCGGGCCGGTGGGCTGGTTGTAGAAGATGAAGTCGTCGTCTGAGCGCACCTTGCCGTCGGCGGTGAGCAGCAGGCCCGATACGTCGAGCCGCACGGGCGCGGCGACGTCCACCGTCACGCGGGCGGCGGAGAGGGGGATGTTCGAGCCGGGGGTCATAGCTGTCATGCCGGGTGAACGAGCGAGGGCGTTTTACCGTTCCCTTACCCGGGGCCGATCGGGGGGCGGGCGGTGCTCCGGGGGCCGTGGCCCCCGGACTCCCGCCGGGCGCTACGGCACCACCACGATCTTGCGGCCCACGCCCGCCGCGAACTGCTCCAGCGCCTCCGGGTAGCGCTCGAGGGGGATGCGGTCGCTGATGAAGACGTCCGGGTCCAGGACGCCGTTGGCGAACAGTTCGGCCGCGCGCTCGTAGCTGTGCAGGACCGCCATCGAGCCGGTGATGGTGATCTCCTGGTTGTAGATGCGGTACGGGTCGATCTCCACCCGTGTCGCGTAGTCGGCCACGCCGAACTGGAGGAACGTGCCCGCCTTCGCGACCCGTCCCAGGCCGTCCTGGATCGCCGCGGCGTTGCCCGTCGCGTCGACGACCAGGTCCCAGCCCTGGGGGCGGTCCAGCTCGTCCGGGTTCGCGGCCGAGGCGGAGACGCCCAGGCCGCGGGCCGTCTCCAGGCGGGCCGGGTTGAGGTCCACCACGTCCACGCTCGCCGCGCCGGTCCGCTTGGCCAGCTCCAGCATCATCAGGCCCATCGTGCCCGAGCCGTAGATCAGGACGTGGGCGCCGAGGCGGGACCGGAGGACGTCGTAGCCGCGGACCGCGCAGGACAGGGGCTCGATCAGGGCGGCGTCCTGGGTGCGGACGTGCTCGGGGAGCTTCACGCAGTTCGCCACCGGTGCCACGGCGTACTGCGCCGCGCCGCCCGCCGTCGTGACGCCGATGGCCGCCCAGCGTTCGCAGAGGTTGTTGTGGCCGGTGCGGCAGTAGCGGCACTCGTAGCAGTAGAGGGACGGGTCGACGGCGACCCGGTCGCCGGCCGACACCTCGGTGACCGCGGTGCCGACGCCGACCACCGTGCCGGCGAACTCGTGACCCGGCACGATGGGCAGCTTGGGCGCGAACTCGCCCTGGAGGATGTGCAGGTCGGTGCCGCACAGGCCGCAGGCCGCGACCTCGACGAC
Organism: Streptomyces sp. NPDC127100; assembly: GCF_042724095.1. NCBI lineage: Bacteria > Bacillati > Actinomycetota > Actinomycetes > Kitasatosporales > Streptomycetaceae > Streptomyces > Streptomyces sp. NPDC127100. The sequence goes on along the minus strand of NZ_JBHXFL010000083.1, from coordinate 10,857 downwards.
GACCTCGCGCGGCCCTGGCGTCGGGTCGGGGACCTCGCCGACGACGGCACGGCCCACGGACTCGATGACGGCGGCCTTCATTTCACGGCTCCCAACGACAGGCCCTGGACGAGTTTGTCCTGGGCGGCGAACCCCGCGGCGAGCACCGGCAGGGAGATGACGAGCGACGCGGCGCACACCTTGGCCAGGAACAGGCCCTGGCTGGTGATGAAGCCGGTCAGGAAGACGGGGGCGGTCTCGGCGACCACGCCCGTCAGCACCCGGGCGAAGAGCAGTTCGTTCCAGCTGAAGATGAAGCAGATGAGGGAGGTCGCGGCGATGCCGGGAAGGGCGATCGGGGCGACCACCCGGGCCAGGACCGTCGGCAGCCTCGCGCCGTCCACCCGGGCCGCCTCGATGATCGCCACCGGGACCTCGGCCAGGAACGACTGCATCATCCAGACCGCGATCGGCAGGTTCATGGACGTGTAGAGGACGACCAGCAGCCAGATGTTGTCCAGCATGTCCGTGTTCTTGGCGAACAGGTAGATCGGCAGCAGGCCCGCCACCACCGGCAGCATCTTGGTGGACAGGAAGAAGAACAGGACGTCCGTCCACTTCTTCACCGGGCGGATGGAGAGCGCGTAGGCGGCCGGCAGGGCCAGCACCAGGACGAACAGCGTCGAGGCGACCGAGGCCACGGCGGAGTTGACCAGCGACGGCCACGGACTCGCGCCGCCGTCCGCACCGAAGAACTCCCGGTAGCCGTCCAGGGTGAGCGAGGCGGCGAAGGACGGCGGGTTGGTGGCCGCGTCCGACTCCGAGTGGAACGAGGTCAGCGCCATCCAGGCGATGGGCAGGAAGAACACGATGCCGGCCAGCCAGGCCGCCAGGCCCAGGCCCGCACCTGCCCTGCGGCGGGTACGGACGGGCTCGGCGTCGGTGACGACGGGGCGTACGGCGGTGGCGGTCATGCGCGGCCGACCTCCTCGCGGAACAGGGACGACACCACGCGCAGCGCGAAGGTGGCGATGACGATCGAGCCGATGACCACCAGGACGCCCGCGGCCGAGGCGAGCCCGTTCTCGTGGGCCTGGTAGAAGCTCTGGTAGACGGTGTAGGGCAGGTTGGCCGTGCCCAGGCCGCCGGACGTGAGGGTGAAGACCGCGTCGAAGTTCTGGACGATGTAGATGGAGCCGAGCAGGGCGCCCAGCTCGAGGTAGCGGCGCAGGTGGGGGAGCGTGAGGTGGACGAAGATCTGCCAGTCGCTCGCGCCGTCCACCCGGGCGGCCTCGATCTGCTGCTGGTCCCGGCTCTGCAGTCCGGCCAGCAGGATCAGCATCATGAACGGCGTCCACTGCCACACCAGTGACGCCTCGACGGCGAGCAGCGGGGTGTCCGAGATCCAGTCCGGCTGCGGGCCTCCGACGTAGTGCAGCAGGCCGTTGAGCAGGCCGTACTCGGGGTTGTACAGGACGTGCTTCCACAGCAGCGCCGCCGCCACCGGGACGACCAGGAAGGGGGCGATCAGCAGGGTGCGGACCACGCCCCGGCCCTTGAAGCGGCGGTCCAGGAGCAGGGCGAGGCCGAGGCCCAGGACCAGGCTGGCCAGCACCACGGCCGCCGTCAGCAGGATCGTCGTCCACACCGACTTGCGCAGGTCGGGGTCGGAGAGGACGTCGCCGTAGTTGGCGAGGCCGGTGAAGTGGCGGGCGTCGGGGTAGAGGGCGTTCCAGTCGAAGAGGGAGATCACCAGCGTCGCCACGAAGGGCAGCTGGGTGACCGCGATCATGAAGATCAGGGCGGGGAGGAGAGGGGCCCGGGTGGCCCAGGCCCGCAGCCGGGAGGACGGCGGGCGGACGGTGGGGCGGACGTGGTCGGGTGCGGCCGCGGGGGCCGGGGTCGTGGCGGTCATCGTCCCTCGTACTCCTCGGAGATCTTCTCGGCGAGCTGCTGGGACTTCTTCAGGGCCTCGTCGACGGACTGACGGCCGGCGATGGCCGCGCTGATCTCCTGGGAGACCTTGGTGCCGAGGTCGGTGAACTCGGGGATGCCGACGAACTGGATGCCGGGCGCGGGGCGCGGCTGCACGCCGGGGTCGCCCGGCCTGGCGCCCTCGATGGCCTCCCGGGTCATCTCCTGGAAGGCGGCGGCCTCGGCGCGGTAGGCGGGGTTCTCGTACGTCGAGGCGCGCTTCCCGGCCGGGACGTCGGACCAGCCGACCTTGTCGCCGACGAGCTGCTCGTACTCCTTGCCCGAGGCCCAGGAGACGAACTTCCAGGCCTTGTCGGCGTTGCGGGACGCCTTCTGGATGCCCCAGGCCCAGGTGTAGAGCCAGCCGGAGGACCCGGTCCGCTCGACGGGGGCCGGCGCGTAGCCGATCTTTCCCTTGACCGGGGACTTGGCCGACTCCAGGGAGCCCGCCGCCGACGTGGCGTCGTACCACATGGCGACCTTGCCCTGGGTCAGGTTGTTCAGGCACTCGGCGAAGCCGGACTGGGCGGCGCCGGACTCGCCGTGCTCGCGGACGAGGTCGACGTAGAACTTCGTCGCCTTCTCCCACTCGGGCGAGTCGAGGCGGGCCTGCCAGTCCTTGTCGAACCAGGTGCCGCCGAAGGTGTTGACGACCGTCGTCAGCGGCGCCATCAGCTCGCCCCAGCCGGGCAGTCCGCGCAGGCAGATGCCCTTCATCCCGGGCTCGGCCCCGTCCAGTTCGGCGGCGAACTCCGCCACCTGAGTCCAGGTGGGGTGGGCGGGCATCGTGAGGCCCTTGGCGGCGAAGAGGTCCTTGCGGTACATGAGGAAGGACGACTCGCCGTAGAAGGGCTGGCCGTAGAGCTTGCCGTCGTCGCCGGTGAGGGACTCGCGCATCGGCCCGAGGATGTCCTTCTCGTCGTACGCGGGGTCCTTCGCGACGTACGGGTCCATCTCGTGGAGCCACTCGTTGCGGGCGTAGATCGGTATCTCGTAGTTGGAGAGGGTGGCGACGTCGTACTGGCCGGCCTGGTTGGCGAAGTCCTGGCTGATCTTGTCGCGGACGTCGTTCTCCGGCAGGACGGTGAAGTTCACCTTGATGCCGGTCTCCTTCGTGAAGTGGTCGGCGGTGAGCTTCTGCAGGTCGGTCATCTGCGGGTTGTTGACCATCAGGACGTTGATGGCGTCGCCGCCCGACCCCGCTCCGCCCGCTCCGACCCAGCAGCCGGAGAGCAGCGGGGCGAGCAGCGTCCCTGCGGCGGCCGTGGCGAGCAGGGCTCGCGGCCTCCGTCGGCTCTGGGTTCGCATGGATCGCTCCTGAACATATGGGGAGGTATGGGGCAGTGGCGGGCGTGGGGATGCCCGGTGGGGGGTGGGACGGACCGTCAGACGCGGATGACCTGCGGCCCGAGCAGCGAGTAGCGGTGGGCCTCGGCCGCGGGCAGCAGGGTGCTGGTGACGACGGCCTCCAGCGCGCCGATCTCCGCGAAGCGGCAGAAGCTGACGGCGCCGAACTTGGTGTGCGTCCCGGCGAACACGGTGCGGCGGGCGGCGCGGACGGCCTGGGCCTTGACCTCGCTGACCGCGGGGTCGGGGGTGGTCAGGCCGTGCTCGCGGGAGATGCCGTTGGCGCCGATGTAGGCCAGGTCGATGACGAACCCGGCGAGCATCTTCGTCGTCCAGTGGTCGACGGTGGCGAGCGTGCCCGGCCGGACCCGGCCGCCGAGCAGCAGTACCGAGGTGTCGCCGGCCCCGGCGAGGGCGCCCGCGACCGGCAGGGAGGCGGTGACCACGGTCAGCGGCCGGTCCCGGGGGAGGGCCTCGGCGATGAGCTGCGGGGTGAAGCCCTCGTCGACGAAGACCGTCTCGGCGTCGCCGAGCAGTTCGGCGGCGGCGGAGGCGATCCTGCGCTTCTCGGGGACGTGGCTGGTGGCGCGGAAGGCGAGCGTGGTCTCGAAGCCGGCGCTCTCCACGGGGTAGGCCCCGCCGTGGGTGCGGCGCACCAGGCCGTGGTCCTCCAGGGCGCGCAGGTCGCGCCGTACGGTCTCCTTGGCCACGCCCAGCTCGGCCGCGAGCGCGGTGACGTCGACCGAGCCGGTGGCGCGGGCGGTCCGCACGATCTCGCGCTGCCGTTCCTCCGCCGTCCTCGTGCCCATGCCGAACACCCGCCTCACCGCCTCGTCGCCGTGACCCTGCCCGTTCGGGCCCGGTGCGGACCCTGGGTGAAGTTCTACAGCGGCTCCGCGGCACTGACCAGGCCTGTTGCGGGCCCGATGCTGCCCGGTTGTGCCCGCTTCGGCCCCCGGGTGCCCGCCGCAGACCTGGGAGGCGACGGGGTGCGGGGTGGGAACGGGCAGGGCGGATGCCCGCATACGGGGGCGGGCGGGCCCGTTCGGTGCCCGCCCGCCCGTCGTGGGGTCGTGTCCCGGTCAGTACGGCCAGATCGGGGGGTCGGTCACGAAGTGGCCGCCGAGGCGCGCGTGCGCCGGGTCGTCCGGGTCGAGGTCGCCCTGTTCGGCGATGAGCCCGGCGGCGTACGGCTCGGAGTCGTCCCGCGGTTCGTAGCCGAGCGCCCGCGCGGAGGTGAGGTCCCACCACAGCCGGGTGTTGGCGGAGGAGCCGTGGACGACCGTGTGGCCGACGTTCTCCGCGGTGAGGGCCGCGTGCAGGAGCCGGGCGCCGTCGGCGGGGCTCATCCACACCGAGAGCATGCGCACGCTGGTCGGCTCGGGGAAGCAGGAGCCGATGCGGACGGAGACGGTCTCCAGGCCGTGCTTGTCCCAGTAGAGCTGGGCGAGGTCCTCACCGAAGCACTTGGACAGGCCGTAGAAGGTGTCCGGGCGGCGCGGGGTGTCGACCGGGATGAGGGGGTCGTCGCCCTGGGGGCGCGGGGTGTAGCCGACGGCGTGGTTGGAGGAGGCGAAGACGATGCGTCCGACGCCCTCCTCGCGGGCGGCCTCGTACAGGTGGTAGGTGCCCTCGATGTTCGCCTTGAGGATCTTGTCGAAGGAGGCTTCCAGGGAGATGCCGGCGAGGTGGATGATCGCGTCGACGCCCCGGACCGCCTCGCGCACGGCGTCCCTGTCGGCCAGGTCGGCGACGATCGCGTCCGGCTCGCCCTCGACGGGGCGCAGGTCGAGCAGGCGCAGCTCGTAGCCGTAGCCGGGGAGCAGGTCCCGCATCAGGGTGCCGAGGCCGCCGGCGGCGCCGGTGAGCAGAACGGTGCGGGGAGCGGGCATCCTCGGGGTCTCCTGGGGTCTCCTCGAATCGGCCGCCGTACGCATGCACGCACGGCGTTCATATGCGTGGACACGCTAAGGAGGGGAGGCGCGGCCCGTCAAGTATCCGGGCGGACCGGTGCGGAAGTGAAGAATCCGCTGATGTGTCGGGAGTTGGCGCGCTTGACCGCCCTCCCGGCGGCGGCTTAGCGTGGAGGCGTTCAGAAATATAGACGCGGATCATACATATGGAATGGGGAGCGCCCGTGACCTCAGCCCCTCTCGCCGTCCGGCTCACTGCCCCCAGCGGGCCGCTGTTCTTCCCCGTCACGGCGTACGGCCCGGGCGGCGAGGTCGACCTCGACGTCTACCGGGCGCACGTGCGCCGCGGCGTCGAGGCCGGGGCCGCCGCCGTGTTCGCCTGCTGCGGCACCGGGGAGTTCCACGCGCTCACCCCCGAGGAGTTCCAGGCCTGCGTGCGCGCGGCCGTGGAGGAGACCGCCGGGCGGGTGCCCGTCGTCGCCGGCGCGGGCTACGGCACCGCGCTCGCCGTGCGCTACGCCCGCCTCGCCGAGGAGGCGGGGGCCGACGGGCTGCTCGCCATGCCGCCGTACCTCGTCGTCGCCGGGCAGGAGGGGCTGCTGCGGCACTACCGGGAGGTGGCGGCCGCGACCTCCCTGCCCGTGGTCGTCTACCAGCGGGACAACGCCGTGTTCACCCCGGAGAGCGTCGTCGAACTGGCCCGCACGGACGGCGTCATCGGCCTCAAGGACGGGCTCGGCGACCTCGACCTGATGCAGCGGATCGTCAGCGCCGTGCGCACCGAGGTTCCCGGCGGCGACTTCCTGTACTTCAACGGGCTGCCGACCGCCGAGCAGACCCAGCTCGCCTACCGCGCCCTCGGCATCACGCTCTACTCGTCCGCCGTGTTCTGCTTCGCCCCCGAGATCGCCCTCGCCTTCCACCGGGCGCTCCGCTCGGGCGACGACGCCACCGCGCACCGCCTGCTGGACGGCTTCTACCGGCCGTTCGTCGAACTGCGCGCCCAGGGCCGCGGATACGCGGTCGCCCTGGTCAAGGCGGGCGTACGGCTGCGCGGACTGGACGTGGGGGAGGTGCGGGCGCCGCTGCACGAGCCGGGCGAGGACCACGTGAAGCAGCTCGCCCGGCTCATCGAGCGGGGACACGCGCTGCTCGCCGACGGGGACGAGAACGCGGGGGAGGGCAAGTGAGGACGTCGGCGTTCTTCTACCCCTGGGACGTCAACGGCGACCCCGGCGCGGCCGGGTTCGTCGCGGGCATCGGCGTGGAGCAGGTGACGCTCGCCGCCGCCTACCACTCCACCCGCGCCCTCACCCCGCGGCACCCGCGCCACCGCGTCGTCACCGCCGAGTACGCCGCCGTCCTCTACCCGCCGGACCCCGCCCGCTGGGAGGGCCGCGAGCCGCGCCCGTACCCGGCCGGCGACTGGGCCCCCGGCGACGCCTGGGGCGAGGCCGCCGCCGCCCTCGCGGACGCGGGCCTCGAGGTGCACACCTGGGTGGTGCTCGCCCACAACTCCCGCCTCGGCGCCGAGCAGCCGCACACCTCCGTCGTCAACGCCTACGGCGACCGCTACCCCTGGGCGCCCTGCATCGCGCAGCCCGCCACGCGCGCGTATCTGACCGGCCTGGCCGCCGAGGCGGCGGTGCGGCCGGGGGCGCGCGGCACCGAACTGGAGTCCCTCGGCTGGTACGGGCTGGCGCACCTGCACGCCCACGACAAGACCGGCGGGGTCGGCCTCGGCGACGCGGGGCAGTACCTCATGTCGCTCTGCTTCTGCCCGGACTGCCTCGCGGGATACGGCGCACGGGGACTCGACCCCGAGGGACTGGCCGCGGACGTGCGGGCCGCGCTGGAGCCGGTCTGGCGGGGCGCGGCGCCGTCGGACGGGGGCTGGGCGGGCGTGGAGAAACTGCTCGGCGAGACGCCGGCGAACGCCTCGCGCGCGTGGCGGGACGAGACCGCCCGCACCCTCCAGGAGGCGGCGGTCGCGGCCGTCCGGACCGCGGCTCCCGACGGTTTCCAGGTACTGCTGCACGCCGACCCGGTGTCCTACCACTGCGGCGCCAACGCCGGCGTCGACCCCGCGCACGTCCTGTCCGTCGCGGACGGCGTCGTCGTGCCCTGCACGGGCGGGGCGGGCCTGCTGACGCCCTTCGCCGAGCAGGCCCGTGCCGGGGCCGTCCTGGCCGCCAACCTCACGGTGGTCTCCGGCATGGGCGGCAGCCCGGGCACCCTCGCCGCGGACGCGGCCCACGCGCGCGACCTGGGCGCCACGGAACTGCGGCTCTACCACGCAGGGCTGGCATCGGACGCGGACCTGGAGGCGGTGCGCCCGGCGCTGGCGGCGGGGTGAGCGGGGGCGGTGCGCCCGGCGCCGGCGGTGCGTGAGCTGGACGGTGCCTGCGGGGGCCGGTCGTGACGGGCCGGGTGGGCCGTGCCGGGTCGGACGGTGACGCGGAGGCGGTGCGCTCGGCCTCCGGCGGGTGGCCGGTCGCGTGACCGATTAGTTCCGCGGCCGCGACCGGTCCACCTCCTGAGAGAGCCGGCCACGCGTCACCGAGGAGCAGCTGATGACCCAGGACACCACCGCCCCCACCCCCACGCTCGACCTCGGGCCGCAGACGCGGATCGTGGCGCGCCTCGCCGAGGGCGTGAGCGACGCGAGCCTCGGCGACCCGACGCCGTGCCCGGACCTGGCCGTGCGCAACCTGCTCGGCCACCTGACCGGCCTGGCCGCCGCCTTCCTCGACGCGGCCCGCAAGGACCTGGGCGCCCGCACCGACACCGCTCCCGACGCGAGCGTGCCGGACATCGGCCCCGGCTGGCGCGAGGAGCTGCCCAAGGTGCTCGACGCACTCGCCGACGCCTGGCGGGACCCGGAGGCCTGGACCGGTATGACCCGGGCCGGCGGCATCGACCTGCCCGGCGCGGTCGCCGGTGCCGTGGCGGCCGACGAGCTGGTGATCCACGCCTGGGACCTGGCCCGCGCCACCGGTCAGGAGTACACGCCCGACCCGGCCGCGCTCCAGGTCTCGCACGGCTTCCTGTCCGCCGCCGCCGAGGAGTCCGACCGGGGCGACGGCATCTTCGGCCCCGTCGTCCCCGTCCCGGTCGACGCCCCGCTCCTGGACCGCGCGGTGGGCCTCAGCGGCCGCGACCCCGGCTGGACCCGCCCCTCGCGTCCCGCGCGGTAGGGGAGCGCGGCACGGCCGCGAGCATGCTCACGAGCCCCGACGACCGGCGCACCCGGCCTCGAAAAAGCTGATCACTGTTGTCGGTGGTCACTGCTAGCCTCCTGCCGCTCGAAGATCGGGCACCAAGGGGAGGAGAGCCATCGATGTCAGGAAGAGCCGGACGATCCGGCAGACGGGGGCTGCTGCTGGGCAGCTGCCTGACGGCGCTTGTGGGGGCCCTCGCGCCGGGCACCGCGCACGCGGCGCAGCAGGGGAACCTGCCGCCCGTGGTCCGGGAGCTGCAGGCGGAGTACAAAGACTGCGCGACGGGTGACACACCGGCCTACGTCGGGCGGCCACCGACCCTCACGGCCCGCGTCTCCGACCCGGTCGAGGACGACCGCCCCGGCTACCCGGAGCGGCTGAGCGCGGAGTTCGAGGTGTGGTGGTCGGACGCCGAGGGCACCGAGCAGCGTCGGTCGTTCACCACCACTCCGTGGGCCGCCGACGCCGTGCACCGCGTCGACCTCCCGCCCGACCTCCCGGCCGACACCGTCGTCTCCTGGCACGTGCGCGCGAACGACGGCTCGGTGGACTCGGAGTGGAGCTCACAGACGCTCGGTTCCCCGTGCCGGTTCGTCTACGACGGCACGAGTCCCGAGGCGCCCGTCGTGAACTCGCCGGAGTACCCCGAGGAGACCTGGCGGGCCGGTGGCGTCGGCATCTACGGCAGCTTCACCATGGACTCCCCTTCGCCGGACGTCGTCGAGTACCGCTACGGTTTCATCGGCGGACCGTACGGCTCCGTGCGTCCCGCCGAACCAGGTGGGCCGGCCACCATCCGCTACGTCCCGCTGGAAGCCACCCCCCAGTACCTCAGCGTCCACGCCGTCGACCGCGCGGGCCGGGTCAGCGGCCGAACCGACTACCACTTCTTCCCGAAGGCGGGGAGTGCGCCCGTCTCCCGCTGGAAGCTGGCCGACGCGGCAGGCTCCGCCACGGCGGCCGCCGAGGCGGGCCAGGCGGCCAGGGCGGGACGCGGCGTGACCTTCGGCGGCCCGGTGCCCCCCGGAACCGGCCTCACCTCCACGGCCACCCTCGACGGCAGCGGCCACGCCTTCCTCACCACGGCCACCCCGGCCGTCGACAGCGGCCGCACCTTCGGCGTCGGCGCCTGGGTGCGCCCGGCCGAGACCGGCCGGGCCATGACCGTGCTGAGCCAGGACACCACCTCCGGGACCGCCTACGCCCTCGGCGCGGAGGTACGGAAGGACGGGGCAGCGGCCTGGGCCTTCTCCCTCGGCGGCGCCAAGGTCACCGGCGGCACACCGGAGGCCGGCGAGTGGGCCTACCTGCTGGGCCTCTACGACACCGAGACGGGCTACGCCCAGCTCTTCGTCAACGGCCACGAGGTCGGCACCAAGGCCAAGGCCGCGCCGGTCGCCGCGGAAGGGGCGTTCCAGATCGGCCGGGTCCGCGGCAAGAACGGCTACCGGCAGCGCTGGCACGGTGACATCGGCGACGTCCGCGCCTACGACCGTCTCGTCGTCCCGCAGGAATCGACCGAACTCGCCCGCCGCACGCCGGAGCTGCTCGGCCACTGGTCGTTCAGCACGGCCGCCGGCGACACCACACCCGAGAACAAGGGCGGTTCGCCGCTGCGGCTCGGAACCGGCGCGTCGATCTACCAAGCCCCTGACAACTCCTGCATCCCCGACCTCGACCCCGGCTGCGTCTGGAAGCCGTACCCGCTGGTCGGTGAAGGGCACCTGGCACTGGACGGCCGAAGCGGCCACGCGGCGCTCGGCGGCCCGCTGGTGGACACCGGTGACAGTTTCACCCTCGCCGTCGTCGCCAGGATCGACGAGGCGGACGCCACCCGGCCGATGACGGTCCTCTCGCAGGCCGGTGAGCACACCGACGCGTTCCGGCTGCGCTACGACCCGTCGGCGTTCGCCTGGCAGCTGGTCATGCCGGAGCGGGACGAGGCGGGTGCGCCCGAAAGGGTCGTGTCGCAGATCACGAGGCCGTCCGGCGCCGATGACTTCGGCACGCGGCTGGCCGTCGTCTACGACGACGGCACCGACACGGTCAAGCTGTACGCCGACGGCTACACCAACGACGGGGCCACCGCCCACCTCCCCCACGGTTGGACGAGCACCGGTCCCCTCCAGGTGGGGCGCGCCGGCACGGCAGAGGGCTGGGGCGAGTACCTGAAGGGCGACGTCGACGAGCTCCAGGCGTACGCCGGCGCGCTGCGCGACCGGGACGTCCTGGCCCTGGGGCACGAGACCGAGCCCTGCCTGTGCGGCTGACGCCGTTCGGTCCGTCGTCCTCGGCGGCTCGCGCCCCGGGCCGCTGAGGACGCCTACGGAGCCGATGGCCGGGCCGGGCGGTCAGGACGTGGGCGTCGGCGGCCGGCGCGGGGGCTCCCGGCGCCGTGCCTGGCGCCCGCCGGTACCCGGAGC
>NZ_JBHXFL010000082.1:0-12852 GCF_042724095.1 Streptomyces sp. NPDC127100 | reverse complement strand
CGTGGCGTGGGCCTCGCCCAGCGCGCCGCCGAAGATGCGGAAGTCGTGGGCGTAGACGAAGACCGTGCGGCCCTCCACCGTGCCCCAGCCGGTGACCACACCGTCGGTGTAGGGCTTCTTGGCCTCCAGGCCGAAGCCGCTCGCCCGGTGCCGGCGCAGCTGCTCGACCTCCTGGAAGGACCCGGGATCGACCAGCAGCCCGATCCGCTCGCGCGCGGTCAGCTTGCCCTTGGCGTGCTGCGCCGCCGTCGCCTTCTCGCTCGGCCCGGCCAGCGCCTGGGCACGGATCTCGTGCAGTTCGGCTACTCGCCCGCGCGCGTCCGTCGGCTCACCCGGCGCCTCATCCAAAACGGTCATGTAGCGACTCTACGAAGCCGACCGGCGAAAGCGAGCCGTCGACTCCGTACAGTCTCCGGCGTGTTTTCCTGGTACCCCTGAACAGAACCCTGACGGCATACAGCCGTTTCGACTGTTCAGGGGGCCTGAGCCTTGTAGGGGTCACACAAAGCCGTCAGCTGAGAGTCACCTCACATTCGTGGGTGGTACATACCACCCCTGGAGTGACACGGAGGCTCAGCCGGCGGCCGGTGGCGAGGATCTCGACCGACTCGTCGGCCCTGACGACACCCCCCACCGGATGATCCCAGACGATCTCCAGGGGCGCGCCGGTGCGCGGCGGTTCGCTCACGCAGAGCGTAGCGGTACGGCCCCGGCGGCGGACCAGCACGCTCGCCCCCGCCGTCGCGGTGAGGGGGCCGGCCGTACCGGACCGCCAGAAGTTCGCCGCCGTCACGCCGAGCGAGGGCACGGCGAGGGCCTGGCACAGGTCGTCGTTGGCGAGGACCGTCATCCACCCGCGGTCGGCGGCGCGCCGGGCGACCGCCCGGCGGGAGGCTCCCGGCATGAGGACGTAGACGTACCCGGCGTCGTCCGGGTCCGTGCCGTGGTCCAGCCAGAGCGTCTGCCAGCGTCGGGTGCGGCGCTCGCTGGTGCTGGTGGTGTTGATGTCGGACCAGGCGCCGGTGCGGTCCTCGCGCAGGGTGTGCAGCGGGCCGTCGGGCACGACCCAGCCGCCGTGGCCCTCCAGGTGGGCCCAGTCCCGGCCGCGGGTGAGGGCCTGGGTGCCGCCCTCGCCCAGATTGCGGTTGTCGACGACCGTCTCGACGGGGACGCCGTCCGCGCAGGTGATGCCGGCTCCCAGGCAGACCACGGCGTCGGCCAGGAAGTACCACGACTTGCGGGCCTCCAGGGTGGAGCCGAGCCCTTTGAGGTGCTGGCCGACGGCGGCGTACTCGCCGTCCGTCGCCCCGCCGACCCAGCGCACGTCCGGCTTGGGCTCGCCCCACTCGCCGCCCGCCCGGTCGGGCAGCCGTCGGGTGGAGACCGTGGTGCCGGGCAGGCGGTACCAGTCGACGGTCGGCCAGAACCAGTCGGTGTACTGGTCGGACCGGCTTCCGTCGGCCCACCAGGTGAGCATCCCGGAGCCCGTGTGCCAGCCGCGGGGGTTCTCGCCGTTGCCGCACTCGTAGTGGGCGATGCGGTCGCCGGCCATGGCGAGGCCCGCGGTGAAGGCGGGCCGGCGGTGCACGGCACGGTCCATGGCGGCGAAGAGGTGGTGGCCGGTGGGCTCGGGTGCCGCCGGGACGGGCGAGTCGGCGACGGCCCGCAGCCGGGCCAGGTCGGCCACGCCGAACTGGGGCGCGGTGAGGACGGGCGTGACGGTGTCGCGTGCGATCCAGCCCTTGATCCGCGCGTGCCAGCGGTCGCGCTCGGCCTCGCTCGCCCCGCCCGCCAGGACCGCCATGGCCGCGATGAGCTGCTGCCCGTGGAAGTGGTCGCTGCGCATGACGTGCAGGTCGTCGCTCGCGAGGAGCCCGCGGCTGATGGCACGCCCGTTGACCACGTCCATGACCAGGCCGTCGTGGACGAACGGTGCGTAGGCGCGCTCGACGCTGTCTAGGACGGTCTGCCGGCCCGGGTCGGTGACCTCCCACTCCGACCCGGCGAGCAGGGTGAACAGCCGCCCGAGTCCGTCCAGCATGACCTGGCCGTACGTGCCCGAGTAGGCGACCCAGGTGTGCTGGACGAACGACCCGTCGGCGTAGAGGCCGTCGCCCTCGGTGACGTACGGGAAGACGGGCGAGAGGGCGTCGCGGGCGAGGGCGATCCTGGCGGGGGCGCGGCCCAGGATGCCGCGCAGGGCGACGGAGCGGCACAGGTCGACGCGGTTGGCGCCGGTGGAGGTGCCGGTGTAGTCGCCGAGCATCGCGTCGGGGACGAAGTGGTCGACGGCGGCGCAGGCGGCGGTGACGCGATCGGTGCCGAGGTGCTCGTACAGGGCGGCCGTGATGTCCATGAGCAGGCGCGGGCTGCCGATCTGCCACTCCCACCAGTTGCCGTAGCGGGTGGTGGCGGGGCTGTAGACGGTGGCCGAGAGGTGGTCGAGGCCGCGCAGGATGTCGGCGAGGAGCGTCGCGTCGCCGGTGGAACCGGTGCCCTGCTGGACGTACGCCTGTGTCATGGTCCACAGCCGGCCGTAGCTGAAGGTGATGCCGGCGGGCGGGTCGAAGGGGTGGCCGGCCCACAGTGACGTGGGGGTGGGGGCCAGGGTGGCGCGGAAGGCGCGGGCGCGTTCGCCGGTCTCGGCGAGGCGTGCGGCGTAGGGTTCGGCGGCCGGGTCGTAGCCGGTGCCGAGGGCGATGTCGAGCCAGCGCCGCCGGAGGGTGGCGTAGGGGTCGTCGGCGGCCGCGGCGGGGGCGGTGAGCGCCGGGGCGAGGCCGGCGGCGAGGGCCGCGGCGAGCAGGACGGTGCGGCGGGTGGGAGCGGCGGTGGTCCGGTGGGCATGATGCCACGGAGAGGTCATGTCCATGGCGTCTATCACGTCCGCGACGGAGGCGGAAGCACACCGTCCAGATGATCCTTCCGAGAAACTTCCCGAATGATGTTGAACATTGAACGGAATAGGTCTACGGTCGTTCTCGTTGGAACTGCTTGAACATTCAACGAACGCGACGAACATCAAGGAGAACGTCATGGGCCTCTTCGGCAACAAGTCCGCCGCCCCCGCCGCCACCCCCGCCGCCGCCGTCAACCCGGACCTGGCTGCCCTCACCGGCGACTACGCGATCGACCCGTCGCACACCACGATCGGTTTCGTCGCCCGGCACGCCATGGTCACGAACGTCAAGGGCAAGTTCCTCGACTTCACCGGCACGCTGCACCTGGACGGCTCCGCCCCGGCCGACTCCACGGCGACCCTCGACATCACGATGGACAGCATCGACACCGGGTCCGCCGACCGCGACGGCCACCTGAAGAGCGCGGACTTCTTCAAGACGGACGAGTTCCCCAAGATGACCTTCCGTTCCACCAAGGCGGAGGCCCTCGGCGGGGACGACTACCGCATCACCGGCGACCTGACGATCCTGGGCACCACCAAGCCGATCACCATCGACCTGGAGTTCAACGGCGCCGCCAAGGACCCGTTCGGCAACGAGCGCGTCGGCTTCGAGGGCAAGGCGGAGATCCTGCGCTCCGAGTGGGGCCTGACCTGGAACGCGGCCCTGGAGACGGGTGGCGTCCTGGTGTCCGACAAGATCAAGCTGAACTTCGACGTCTCGGCGATCAAGCAGGCGTGAGCCTCCCCGCCCTCCCGGGGGCGGCGAAGTACACGCCGGCGGCGGCCCGGACCCGATACGGCGGCCGGGCCGGCCGGCCGGCCGTCCTTCGGACCGCGTCGCGGTTCTCCGGCGGAAGCCGGTCACGATCCACCGTGAAAAGCGCTAGCCTGCACTCCGTGAACAGCCCCGAGGCATCCAGACTCCGGCCACCGGTTCTCCGGTGGCCGTTCGTGACGTCGGACTGAGGGGCGCGCTCCGCGCGTACCCGGAGCCGTCGTCGCCATGACCGCCGCCGGACAGCCGTCCGCCGTGTCGTGTTCGACGTCGACTTCCGGGGTGCGGAGTTCCTTCATGCCGTTCGCTCTTCTTCTGCTGGGCCTTGCCGTGTTCGCGCAGGGTACGTCCGAGTTCATGCTGTCCGGGCTGCTTCCGGACATCGCGAGGGACATGCACGTCTCCCTCCCGGCGGCGGGGGCCCTGACCTCCGCCTTCGCGGTGGGAATGCTCGTCGGGGCGCCGCTGATGGCGGGGCTCGCACGGCGGTGGTCCCGGCGCGGGGCCCTGCTCGGTTTCCTCCTCGTCTTCCTCGCCGTCCATGTGGCCGGCGCCGTCACCGACAGCTTCGGGACGCTGCTCGTCACGCGCGTGGCCGGTGCGCTGGCCAACGCCGGATTCCTGGCCGTCGCCCTGGTGACCGCCGTCGGCATGGTGCCGCCCGGCGCCACGGGGCGGGCCACGTCCATGCTGCTGGGCGGGGTGACCCTGGCCTGCGTGTTCGGGGTGCCCGCCGGGGCGCTCCTCGGGCAGGTGTGGGGCTGGCGGTCGGCCTTCTGGGCGGTGGCCCTGCTGTCGGTGCCCGCCGTGGCCGCCGTCGCCCGGTCGGTGCCGGCCGGGGCCGCCGATGCCGCCGCTCCCCCGCTGCGGGGCGAGCTGGGGGCCCTGCGCAGCCCGCGTCTGCTGGGCACGCTGGCGCTGGGCGCCCTGGTGAACGGGGCGACCTTCTGCACGTTCACCTACCTCGCGCCCCTGACCACCGAGGTCGGCGGGCTGGACGACGCGTGGACGCCCGGGGTGCTCGCGCTGTTCGGTGCCGGGTCGTTCGCCGGGGCCGCCGCGGCCGGACGGTTCGCCGACCGGCATCCGGGGCCGGTGGTGACGGCGGGCGGGGCCGCGCTGTGCGCCGGGTGGGCGGCACTCGCGCTCGGTGCCGGGCACGCGGTCCTCGCGCTCGGGCTCGTCTTCGTGCAGGGGGCCCTGTCCTTCGGCGTGGGCTCCACGCTGATCTCGCAGGTCCTCTACGCCGCGCCGGGCGCCCCCACGCTGGCCGGCGGCTTCGCGACGGCCGCGTTCAACGTCGGCGCCGCGCTGGGCCCGTGGGCCGGGGGCGCGGCGATCGGCGCGGGATACGGCCACCGTTCGCCGGTGTGGGTGAGCGCGGGGCTCGCGGCGGCCGCCGTCGCGCTCGCCCTCGCGGCCCCCGCCGCCGGCGCGGCCCGGGCGTGGCGCACGACGCGGGCCTGACCGGGGCACCACCGGCCGGCTCGCGGCGGGGGCGGCTGTCTCAGAAGCCCCCGCCGAAGTCCCCTCCGCCGCCGAAGTCGCCGCCGCCGAAACCGTCCCCGAAACCGCCGCCGAAGTCGCCGGGGTCGAAGTCGCCGCCGGACACGTCACCTCCGCCGTACCCGCCGAAGTCGCCGTACCCGGCGCCGTAGTCGGCCGCGTAGGTGGGGGTGGCCATCATGCTGCCCAGCATCGTGCCGACCAGCAGGCCGGGCAGGATGCCGCCGCCGAAGTAGCCGCCCGCCCAGGGGCCGTAGGCCGGGCCCGCGTCCCAGTACGGGCGGCGGCCGTAGTCGGTGTCCACCTCGCGGACCATGGGGTCCCGGCCGTCGGACAGGCGGGTCCGGTCGGCCGCGCAGACCGGCACCTCACGGGTGACGCCGCCCGGCGGGGTCCAGGTCGCGTCGGCCACGGACGGACCGTGGCGCGGGTCGAAGAAGCAGGGCGGGCGGCGCTCCGGCAGGGGCCTGCCGGCTCGGCGGGCGGAGAGCTGCGCGAGGGAGAAGCGGCCGTCCTCCAGGGCTTCGGTGACGGCCCGTACGTCCTCCGGCCGGCGGGCGTCCGCCATGGACGTCTTCGCCTGGTCGTAGGCGTCCAGGGAGCGTTCGTAGTCGGCGCGCATCGCGTCGTCCGCGCCGGGCTCGGCGGGGTGGAAGTCCAGGCGGTCGAGTTCCTCGCCGAACGCCGTGATGTCCTCGTCGACCACCACCCGCAGCCGCTCCAGCGCGGCCCGCTGCTCCTGCTCGCGGCGGTGCCGGTTGCGCCGCACCACCGCGTAGGCGCCCGCGCCGCCGACCACCACGACCGCGCCGGCGCCGATCAGGGCTCCGGTCGAGACGGTGGAGCCGCCCGAGTCCCAGGACGCCGGGGCGGAGCCGCGCACGCTGCGCAGCGCGTCGTCGACGAAGTCGTTGAGCTGGGCCTTGGGATCGCCGGCGCCCTGTACGGCCGTCACCAGGTTGTTCACGCCCTGGCGGCTGAGCACGCTGCTGTCGGCGCGCGCGTCGAAGCGGTCGCCGAGACGGACGCCGTACAGGCCGGTGATGCCGGTCTCCGTGCGGAGGTTCTGGAAGAGGTTCTGCGTCGGGTAGTCCGCGGGCAGGACCGCCACGAAGACCGGCTCGTCCGCGCTCTTGATCTTGTCGGCGAGCGACTCGGCGTCCGCCTTGGACAGCAGGTCGGAGGCGGCCGGATCCACGTACACGGGACTTTCGCGCAGGGCCGCGCCGATCTCGGACACGTCCGTGGCCGCGTGGGCGCCGGGCGCGCCGGCCATCAGCACCGCGAGGGCGGCGACGACCGGCACGACCAGCAGGCGTATGAGGACTTGCGTACGGGCGCCCTTCATACGTTCGAAAGTACCCGAATCCTCATCAATGAGACATCGGTGAGGGGAGGGAAGGCCTCGCTCACCGGGCCGGTGCGACGCCGGCCCGCAGCAGGCCGTACGTGTACGCGTCCTCCAGTGCCTGCCAGGAGGCGGCGATGACGTTGTCCGCGACGCCGACCGTGGACCACTCGCCCGTCCCGTCGGACGTGGAGATGAGGACCCGGGTCGTGGACTGGGTACCCTGCACGCCCTCCAGGATGCGGACCTTGTAGTCGACGAGGCCGAGCTTGGCGAGCTCCGGGTAGATCTTCTCCAGGGCGACGCGCAGGGCGCGGTCCAGGGCGTTGACCGGGCCGTTGCCCTCGGCCGTGGCGACGATGCGCTCGCCCTTGGCCCACAGCTTCACGGTGGCCTCGTTGGCGTGGGTGCCGTCGGGGCGGTCCTCGACGATCGCGCGCCAGGACTCGACCTCGAAGTACTCCAGCCGCCTGCCCTCGGCCTCCGCGCGCAGCAGCAGTTCGAAGCTCGCGTCCGCGGCCTCGTACGTGTAGCCCTTGAGCTCGCGCTCCTTCACCCGCTCGACGACCCGGCCGACCAGTTCCCGGTCGCCGCCGAGGTCGATGCCGAGTTCCTTGCCCTTGAGCTCGATGGAGGCGCGGCCGGCCATGTCGGAGACCAGCATGCGCATGGTGTTGCCGACCAGCTCGGGGTCGATGTGCTGGTACAGGTCCGGGTCGACCTTGATCGCGGAGGCGTGCAGGCCGGCCTTGTGCGCGAAGGCGGAGACGCCGACGTAGGGCTGGTGGGTGGAGGGGGTGAGGTTGACGACCTCGGCGATGGCGTGGGAGATCCGCGTCATCTCGCGCAGGCGTCCCTCGGGCAGCACCCGCTTGCCGTACTTCAGCTCGAGGGCGGCCACGACGGGGAACAGGTTGGCGTTGCCGACGCGCTCGCCGTAGCCGTTCGCCGTGCACTGGACGTGGGTCGCGCCCGCGTCGACCGCCGCGAGGGTGTTGGCGACCGCGCACCCGGTGTCGTCCTGGGCGTGGATGCCGAGCCGGGCGCCGGTGTCGGCCAGCACCGTGGCGACCACGGCCTGGATCTGGGCGGGGAGCATGCCGCCGTTGGTGTCGCACAGGACGACGACGTCGGCGCCCGCTCCGGAGGCGGCGCGGACGACGGCCTTCGCGTACTCGGCGTTGGCGCGGTAGCCGTCGAAGAAGTGCTCGCAGTCGACGAAGACCCGGCGGCCCTGGGCCTTCAGGTGGGACACCGTGTCCGCGACCATGGCCAGGTTCTCGTCGAGCGTGGTGCGCAGCGCCAGTTCGACGTGCCGGTCGTGGGACTTGGCGACCAGCGTGATCACCTGGGCGCCGGACTCGAGCAGCGCCCTGACCTGCGGGTCCTCGGCGGCCGTCGTTCCGGCGCGGCGGGTGGAACCGAAGGCGACCAGCTGGGCGTGCCGGAAGTCGATCTCCTGCTGGGCGCGGGCGAAGAACTCGGTGTCGCGCGGGTTCGCGCCCGGCCAGCCGCCCTCGATGAAGCCCACGCCGAAGTCGTCCAGGTGCCGGGCGATGGCCAGCTTGTCCGCGACCGTGAGGTTGATGCCCTCCCGCTGCGCGCCGTCGCGCAGGGTGGTGTCGAAGACGTGGAACGAATCGTCGAGTTCGCTGGTTGCGGTCATGATCTGAAGGCTCCTGTTGGGGATCTCGGTCTACCGGAATGACCGGCTCCACCGTCCGTCTATGATCCCTCGCGCTCTCTTCCCGGCTTCGGGTGGGCCAGGAAAACGAAAAACCTCTCGCGGGTGCGAGAGGTCTGCGCGCGGGTCGAGGACGACGGTGTCCACCCGTACCTGGTCGTACGTGGTGGTCACTGCGGACCGGCGCGCCTGCTGCCAATAATCATGGCGAACGAGAGCACGGCGGCAGTCTGGCACAGTCCGTCCGCCTTCTCACCGTCCGTCTCAGGATGCGAGCGGGGCCCGTCCGCGTCACGGCTCCGCGTAGAGGCCCTCGGCGACGAACTCCCCCACGTGCGCGAGGACCTGGGCCCGGTCCGTGCCGCGCAGCCCGATGGCCACGTGGATGGCGAAGCCGTCGAGGAGGGCGCGCAGGCGGGCCGCGAACCGGTCGGGGTCGACGGGGCGGAACTCGCCGCGCGAGACGCCCTCGGCGAGCAGGGCGACCAGGTCGCGGTGCCAGGCGCCCTCGATGGCGGCCTGCCGGTCGCGGGCGTCGGATTCGACGGCAGCGCTCTGCGAGCGGTTCCACACCTCCAGCCACAGCGTCCAGTGCGGGTCGCGGTGGCCGTCGGGCACGTACAGGTCGACGTAGGCGGCGAGGCGTTCGCGGACCGGGCCGGTCCGGGTGAGCAGGCGGGCGCGCTCCGCGCCGAGGCGGCCCTCGCTCCACTCCAGGGTGCGCAGCAGCAGCTCGTCCTTGGAGTGGAAGTAGTACAGGAGGTGGCCGCTGCTCATGCCGACCTCGCGGCCGAGCGCCGCCATGGTGAGCTTCTCCAGGCCGCGCTCGGCGATCATCTCCATGGCGGCGGCGAGCACGTCCTCCCGCGGCGGGGCCTGTCTGCGCCCACCACCGGTCATGTCGCGCTCCTAGATCCTCGGCTGCTGCTGCGTGATGCAGTGGATGCCTCCGCCGCCCGCGAAGATCGTACGCGCGTCCACGAGGGTCACCGTGCGGCCCGGGTGGAGGCGGCGGAGGATGCCGGCCGCGATCTCGTCGCGCGGGTCGTCGAAGGCGCACAGGACGACGCCGCCGTTGCAGAGGTAGTGGTTGATGTAGGAGTAGTCGGCCCAGTGGCCGTCGGCCTCCAGGACGGTCGGGGCGGGGATCTCGACGACCTCGAGGGCGCGGCCGCGGGCGTCGGTGGCCGCGCGCAGGACGCCGATGGCCTCCTTGGTGACCTCGTGGTCGGGGTGGGCCGGGTCGGGCTGGTGGTGGGCGACGACGACGCCCGGGGCGGCGAAGGCGGCGACGATGTCGACGTGACCGAGGGTGCCGTAGCCGTACGGCGGATAGTCGGAGGTCAGGCCGCGCGGCAGCCAGATCGCCCTGCTGGTGCCGAGGTGGGCGTGGATCTCCGCCTCGACCTCCTCGCGGCTCCGGTGGGGGTTGCGCTCGGGGCCGAGCTGGACGGTCTCGGTGAGCAGCACCGTGCCCTCGCCGTCGACGTGGATGCCGCCGCCCTCGTTGACGAGCGGCGAGCCGTACGTCCGGGCGCCCGCGAGGTCCGCGACGTACGCCCCGATCTTCGCGTCGTGCTCCCAGCGGGCCCAGTCCTGGGCGCCCCAGCCGTTGAAGGTCCAGTCGACGGCGGCCAGCCGGCTCCCGTCGGTGAGGAAGGTGGGGCCGATGTCGCGCATCCAGGCGTCGTCCAGCTCGCGTTCCACCGTCTCGACGCCGTCGCCCAGCAGCGTCCGCGCCTCGGCGGACTGGCCCGGGCCGCACACCACCGTGACCGGCTCGAAGCGGCGCACGGCGCGGGCGACGGACGCCCAGGCGGTGCGGGCGGCGGCCAGGTCGTCCGGGGTGTCGAAGGTGGGGTTGGGGCCGGGCCAGGCCATCCAGGTGCGCTCGTGCGGGGCCCACTCGGGGGGCATGCGGAAACCGTCGGCGGCGGGGGTCGTGGCGGGTGCCTTCACGGGAGCCTTCACAGGAAGTAGAGACGGTTGAGGGAGACGGACTCGGCCGGTTCGGAGCGCAGCGGTTCGCCGTCGAGGGTGACCAGGCCGGTGCGCCGGTCCACGTCGACCTGTCCGGTACGGGAGTTCAGGCGCAGGTCGGCGGGGCCGATGCCGCGGGTGCCGCGCACGGCGACCCTGCGCCGCCGGGTCGGCATGGTGTCGTAACCCTGGTCGAGGGCGGCCCGGGCGACGAAGGCCACCGATATCTCGGCCGGTGTGGCGCCGTGCGCGCCGAACTGCGGGCCGAGGACGAGGGGTTCGCAGGTGTCGGTGGCCGCGTTCGGGTCGCCGACGACGCCGTAGGCCGGGAAGCCGGACTTGAGGACGAGCTGCGGCTTGGCCCCGAAGTACTCCGGGCGCCACAGGACGATGTCGGCGAGCTTGCCGGTCTCGATCGAGCCGACCTCGTGGGACAGGCCGTGGGCGATGGCGGGGTTGATGGTCAGCTTGGCGATGTAGCGCAGGACGCGGTCGTTGTCGTTGTCGTCGTCCGGGGCGCCGAACTCGGCCTTCATCTTGCCGGCCATGGCGAAGGTGCGGCGGACCGTCTCGCCGGCCCGGCCCATGCCCT
Source organism: Streptomyces sp. NPDC127100 (assembly GCF_042724095.1). Taxonomy (NCBI): domain Bacteria; kingdom Bacillati; phylum Actinomycetota; class Actinomycetes; order Kitasatosporales; family Streptomycetaceae; genus Streptomyces; species Streptomyces sp. NPDC127100. The sequence continues at coordinate 2,068 of NZ_JBHXFL010000082.1, read as the reverse complement.
GGGCGTCGGAGGAGGTGATGCCGATCGCGCCCAGGTCGTGCAGCACGTCCTCGGCGCCCATGGTGCCGGCGCGGATGCGGTCGCGGGCCATGGCGGCGTCGCCCGGCAGGTCGGTCTTGAGGTCGTGGACGGAGACGATCATGCCGTAGTGCTCGGCGACCGCGTCCCGGCCGAAGGGCAGGGTGGGGTTGGTGGAGGAGCCGATGACGTTGGGGACGCCGGCCATCTTCAGCACGTTGGGGACGTGTCCGCCGCCGCAGCCCTCGATGTGGAAGGCGTGGATGGTGCGGCCCTCCAGGACGCGGAGGGTGTCCTCCACGGAGAGGCACTCGTTCAGGCCGTCGCTGTGCAGGGCGACCTGGACGTCGTGCTCCTCGGCGACGCGCAGCGCCGTGTCGAGCGCGCGCGTGTGGGCGCCCATGTCCTCGTGCACCTTGAAGCCGCTCGCCCCGCCCTCGGCCAGGGCCTCCACGAGCGGCGCCTCGTGGGAGGAGGAACCCCGGCCCAGGAAGCCGATGTTGACCGGCCAGGCGTCGAACGCGCCGAACGCGTGCCTCAGCGCCCAGGGCGAGTTGACGCCGACGCCCCAGACCGGGCCGAACTCCTGGCCGATGATCGTCGTCACGCCGGAGGCGAGCGAGGCCTCCATGATGCGCGGGGAGAGCAGGTGGACGTGGGTGTCGACGGCTCCGGCGGTGGCGATGAGGCCCTCGCCGGACACGATGGACGTGCCGGTGCCGACCACGACGTCGACGCCGTCGAGGGTGTCGGGGTTGCCGGCCCGGCCGATGGAGTGGATCCGGCCCTCGCGGATGCCGATGGAGACCTTCCGGATCCCCTGCACGGCGTCGATCACGACGACGTTGCTGATGACGACGTCGCAGGTCTCGCGCACGGCGGCGGCCTTGAGGTGCAGTCCGTCGCGGGCGGTCTTGCCGAAGCCGGCGAGGAACTCGTCACCGTACCGCTGGGCGTCGGACTCGACGCGGATCGTCAGTCCCGAGTCGCCGAGGCGGACGCGGTCACCGGCACGCGGGCCGTGCGTGGCGGCGTAGGCGCGGGGGTCGACGTGGATCGCCTCGCTGATCTCCCGTCCCTTCGAGCGGCTCATCGTTCGCCTCCTTCCGGCGTTTCCTGTACGGCGCCCAGATATCCGCAGGCAGCGGCCCTGCGGAGGGCTTCCTCCTTGGCGCCCGGCGCGTCCAGCGGGCCGTCGACCAGACCGGCGAACCCGATCGCGACGCGGCGCCCGCCGATGGGCACGAGCCCGACCTCGGCGCTCTCCCCCGGCCCGAAGCGGACGGAGGACCCCGCGGGCACGGCCAGGCGCATGCCGTAGGCCCGCCCGCGGTCGAAGTCCAGGCGCGGGTTGGCTTCGAAGAAGTGGAAGTGGGAGGTGACGGAGACCGGGACGGTGGCGGTGTTGGCGACGGTCAGCCGGATCACCGCCTCCGGCTCGGAGTGCCGCGGCCCGGGCAGCAGCGCGCCCGGGGCCCGGTCGCCCAGCCCTCCTCCGATAGGGTCGGAGACCACCGCGAGCCGGGTGCCGTCGTCGAAGACCGCCTCCACGTGGACCTCGGTGACCACGTCGGCGACCCCGGGCAGCACGTCGTCGGGGCCGAGGACGGACCGGGCGCGTTCGACGGCCTCGGCGAGCCGCGCACCGTCGCGGGCGGCCTCGCACACGGTGTCCGCGATCAGGGCGGTCGCTTCCGGCACGTTGAGCCGGAGCCCTCTGGCCCGGCGGGCACGGGCCAGCTCCGCGGCCCCGAAGAGCAGCAGCCGGTCACGTTCCGTGGGAGTCAGTCGCACGCCACGGCACCTCCTTGCGTCTCGCGTTTGAACGACACTCTAAACACGAGACGTGCGGGAGGAAAGGGAGGGGGCCTGAATGACCGAGATAAGTTTGAGTAACGCTCTAATAGGCTGGCCGGGCGGTGGGACGTGCGTAGGGGCGGCACACGCGCCCGGCCCCCCAAAGCGCCCGGCACAGAAAAAGGCACAAGATAAAAAAACCAAACCAGGGCACACCCGGGCGGCCCCGGGAGGAGAGTAGAACGCGGGCCCC
>NZ_JBHXFL010000081.1:0-14464 GCF_042724095.1 Streptomyces sp. NPDC127100 | reverse complement strand
CCGGGCCGCGGGGGGGTGGGGGGGGCCCCCCCCCCCACCCCCCCGGGGCCGCCCTGTCGTAGGGGTACGACCGGACAGCACGAGGGAAGGACGAGCCCCGCTCATGGAACCCGTCAACGTCACCATCGTCTACTACAGCTCCACCGGCACCGTGCACGCCCTGGCGCAGGCCGCCGCCGAGGGCGCGGCCAAGGCCGGTGCCCGGGTACGGCTGCGCAAGGCCGCCGAGACGGCTCCGCCGCGGGCGGTCGAGTCCCGCCCGGAGTGGGCCCGGCACCTGCGGGACACGGCCGATGTGCCGGAGGCGGGTCACGACGACCTGGAGTGGGCCGACGCGGTGCTGTTCGGCACCCCGGCCCGGTTCGGCGGTCCGGCGAGCCAGCTGCGGGCGTTCATCGAGACCACCGGCCCGCTGTGGCTGCACGGAAAGCTCGCGGACAAGGTCTACTCGGCGTTCACCGCGTCCAACACCGCGCACGGCGGCCAGGAGTCGACCCTCCTGGCGCTGGGCAACACCTTCTACCACTGGGGCGGCATCATCGTGCCGCCCGGCTACACCGACCCCGTCCACCTCAAGGCGGGCAACCCCTACGGCGCCTCCCACGTGGCGGGCGACGGCGCACCCGGCGACGTGTCCCTGGAAGCGGCCCGCCACCAGGCCCGGCGCGCCGTCGACACCGCCGCCGCGCTCAAGGCCGGCCGCGCCGCCTGAGCCGGTCCGCACGACCCGCGGCCGGACCGGTCGCGGTTTCCGCTTCTCGAGGAGGACGCGATGACGTCACACGAATCCGGCATCAGGGCGCTGCTGGAAGAGCGCGTCGAGGCCTGCCGGACCAAGGACATCGACCGGCTCATGTCCCTCTACTCCGACGACGTCGTCTACTACGACGTCGTCCCCCCGCTCCACTTCACGGGTCATGAGGCGGTCCGCCGCAACTTCCTGCGGTGGTTCGACGGTTACGAGGGCCCGATCGGCCTAGAGACGCACGAGCCGACCCTCGCGTGCGGTGACGGCGGCCTCGCCTTCGCGCACATGCTCCACCTGGACTCCGGCACTCGCCGGGACGGGACCGTCATGAGCGTCTGGGTGCGCTCGAGCCTCGGTCTCGCACGGTCGGACGGCAGGTGGCTGATCACGCACGAGCACATCTCCGTGCCGATCGATCCGGAGACCCTCCGGGCGTGGTTCCCGCCGGACAGGTGAGCCGGGACGCCGACCGTTTCTCCGTTCTCTTCCCTCAGAGCATGATGAGCAGGCGGGTCTTCGGCTTGAGCTTCCTGTTCACCGAGCGGCTCTGCACGTACACCTCCAGCTCGGGGTTGTTGCCCGCCTTCACGGAGACGGTCCCCTGGGTGCCCGTGCCGAACAGGAGGCTGCGGGCCGCGTCCCCGGTGTAGGCGCGGTCGGTGTCCTTCTCGACCACGATGACCTCCTTGTTGGGCTGGACCAGGGCACGGGCGCCCAACTGGTAGTAGCAGGAGCCGCGTTCGTAGGTGACTCCCGGGTGCGAGTCGACGAACGGGCGGATCTCCATCTCCTTGTCCACCTTGAGGAGCCGGTACTTGTCGGCCGGGATCGGTTCGAGGTTCGCCCGCACGTCGTCGACGGATATGTCCTGGCCGACGGCGAACAGGTTCTTCGTGCCGCGCACACCCTGCTCGCGGCCCCTGAGGAAGCTGGTGGCGGCGGCCCGCACGGTGCCGATGGCCTCCTCCACGCCCTTCTGGGAGTCCGCGTCCCAGATGGCGATGTTGCCGGCCGGGAACCCGTAGTTCTGGGCGGTGCGCTTCGCGAGGGAGTTCGGGACGAGGATGGCGGACGTCCAGTGGCCCGGGAGTCCGTTCATCTTCGCCGAGATCCTGTCGAGCCACGGGCCGAGGATGGTCATGTCGCCGTCGTGCCGCCTGTCGCCGCCGGAGGCGTTCTCCTCGCCGTCCGTCACCACGATCTGGAGGAAGCTGTGCTCGCCGTACTCCTCCCAGATGTGCCCGAGGTCGTCCAGGGACTTCAGGGATGCCTCGATCAGGGCCGTGGCGCCGTTGTTGACCTTGTACAGGCCCCGCATGGACGGCAGATGCTTCACGTCCATGTCCCAGACCAGGTTCTCCACCCGGTGGTCGAAGGAGTAGAGACTGATCCGGGTCTCGTGGCCGAGGCTGTCCGACTCGGCCTTCAGACCCGCCACGAATTCGTCGACGACGCGGATGAGCTGGCTCTGGTGCTGATACATGGAACCCGAACAGTCCACTACCAGCGCGACGTGGTTCACCTTGTGCTGGATCCTGTTGGCGGACATGGTTCTGCTCCTTCTGCGAGGCTCCCCGACTGATGCTCGAACACTAGGGGGAGGCACTGACATCGCCGCCTGACGCACGATCACCCGTCCCGGCGGGGCCGTGCCTGGCGCCGGGGGCACACCTGCCGGGACCGGGACAGCGCGCCGCGGACCGTCGTGCCGGGACGGGCGCCGCCGAGGACGCCGGTCCGGCCGGCACCGAGTGACCGCGACCCGTTTCGCACTCGAAATGCTTCCGGAGAATTACCGGTGGCCGGATCGCACCTGCGGCGGAATACGACCGGTCCTCCTCGTAAATGCGAGGACCCGGCGGACGCGGGACGGGCCCGTCGGGGCGTCTCCCGCGCGCGGCCCGCGCCGTCTCCGGGGTGGCGGTGAAAGCCGGACACGGGCGGAGCCTTGACCGCCGGCCCCGCGGCACCGTATTTTCGACCGGACCGACTCGAGAGCTGCTGGAAGGGGGCGAAGTCGGATGTCGATCATCTCCGACCTGCATCGCCTCGCGCAGCGGACCGTCTGGGTCCCGGGTCGCGTAGCACACGGCTGCTGAACAGCCTCTTCTTCCCGGCGTGCCGGATCCACGGCCCCGGTGTCCTCTGATCTCCTCCCCCGCCCGCGGGCGCGCCCTCGCGCGCTGATTTCCGGTCGGGTTTATCACGCTTAAGCTGCGCCACCGATAGAGAAAGCCCCTGAAATGGCGACGAGCATCATCTGTACGACCGCGCTCCGAAATGAGGATGTGCCATGGTAGCGGCGCGGATCACGGTCAATGGGAAGAGCACACCTATTTCCCCGGCCGCCCCACAGACAACGGTCCTCGATTTCCTGCGCGACCGTGGCCTCACCGGGACCAAGGAAGGCTGCGCCGAGGGCGAATGCGGCGCGTGTTCGGTTCTGGTGGCCCGGCCCGGCGTGGACAAGCCCACCGACTGGGTTGCGGTCAACGCCTGCCTGGTCCCGGTCGCGTCCCTCGACGGTCAGGAGATCGTCACCTCCGAGGGCCTCGCCACCGCCGGTGCGCCCGGTACGCCGCCCGCGCTGCACCCCGTGCAGGAGGAGATGGCCGTCCGCGGCGGCTCGCAGTGCGGCTACTGCACGCCCGGGTTCGTCTGCAGCATGGCCGCCGAGTACTACCGTCCCGACCGCTGCGCGCACGCGGCCCCGGACACGGACGGCACGGCCGACGGCACCGACGCCGAACACGGCCCGAACGGCTTCGACCTGCACGCGCTGAGCGGAAACCTGTGCCGCTGCACCGGCTACCGCCCGATCCGCGACGCGGCCTTCGCCGTCGGCGCACCCGCCGAGGACGATCCGCTGGCGCGGCGCCGCGAGCAGTCACCGCCCGAGCCGGTCGCCACCGAATACGCCCGGGGCGACGCCGTGTTCCTGCGGCCCGGCACCCTGGCCGAGGCGACCCGGCTGCTGCGCGAGCGGCCCGACGCGGTGGTGGTCGCCGGCAGCACCGACTGGGGCGTCGAGGTCAACATCCGTGCCCGGCGGGCGGATTGCGTGGTCGCAGTCGACCGGCTGCCCGAACTGCGGGGACTGCGCATCGAGTCCGACCACATCGAGATCGGGGCGGCGCAGACGCTCACCGAGATCGAACGGCGCCTCGACGGCGACGTGCCGCTGCTGGCGGAGCTGTTCCCGCAGTTCGCGTCCCGGCTCATCCGCAACAGCGCGACCCTCGGCGGCAACCTGGGCACCGGCTCCCCCATCGGCGACAGCCCGCCGGTGCTGCTCGCGCTGGAGGCCTCGCTGGTGCTCGCCGACGCCGACGGCGAGCGTGTGGTCCCGCTGGCCGACTACTTCACCGGTTACCGGCAGAGCGTGCGCCGTCCCGGCGAGCTGATCCGCGCGGTGCGCGTCCCGCTGCCGCTCGCGCCCGTCACGGCCTTCCACAAGATCGCCAAGCGGCGCTTCGACGACATCTCCAGTGTGGCGGTCGCGTTCGCGCTCGACATCGAGGGCGGCGTCGTCCGCAAGGCACGCGTCGGCCTGGGCGGCGTGGCCGCCACCCCGATCCGCGCCCTCGCCACCGAGGCGGCCCTGGAGGGCAGGCCGTGGGTGACGGAGACCGTCGAGACCGCGGCCCGGGTACTGCGGGGCGAGGGCACGCCGATGGACGACCATCGCGCCAGCTCCCTCTACCGTTCCGCGATGCTCGGCCAGAGCCTGCTGAAGCTGTACGCACGAAACACCGAGGCGGTGCCGTCATGAGCCACCTGTCCGAGCGTCCCGAGAAGCCCGTCGTCGGCGTCCCGATGCCGCACGAGAGCGCGGCCCTGCACGTCACCGGCGCCGCGCTCTACACCGACGACCTGGTCCAGCGCACCAAGGACGTGCTGCACGCCTACCCGGTGCAGGTCATGAGGGCCCACGGCCGGATCGTCGCGCTCGACACCGCGCCCGCGCTCGCCGTGCCCGGAGTGGTGCGCGTCCTGACCAAGGCCGACGTGCCCGGCGTCAACGACGCCGGCATGAAGCACGACGAGCCGCTGTTCCCCGACGAGGTCATGTTCCACGGCCACGCGGTCGCCTGGGTGCTCGGCGAGACGCTGGAGGCGGCCCGGCTCGGTGCGGCGGCCGTCGAGGTGGAGCTCGACGAACTGCCCTCCCTGGTCACGCTCCAGGACGCGATCGCGGCGGGCAGCTACCACGGCGCCCGGCCCGTGATGGAGGCCGGCGACATCGACGCCGGCTTCGCCGACTCGGCGCACGTGTTCACCGGCGAGTTCCAGTTCGCCGGCCAGGAGCACTTCTACCTCGAGACGCACGCGGCGCTCGCCCAGGTCGACGAGAACGGGCAGGTGTTCGTCCAGAGCAGCACCCAGCACCCGTCGGAGACCCAGGAGATCGTCTCCCACGTGCTCGGCGTGCCGTCCCACGAGGTCACCGTGCAGTGCCTGCGGATGGGCGGCGGCTTCGGCGGCAAGGAGATGCAGCCGCACGGGTTCGCGGCCGTCGCCGCGCTCGGCGCCAAGCTCACCGGCCGGCCGGTCCGGTTCCGGCTCAACCGGACGCAGGACCTGACCATGTCCGGCAAGCGGCACGGGTTCCACGCCCGGTGGCGGATCGGCTTCGACGCCGACGGCCGCATCCAGGCCCTGGACGCCACGCTGGTCGCCGACGGCGGCTGGAGCCTCGACCTGTCCGAGCCGGTGCTGGCCCGCGCGCTGTGCCACATCGACAACACCTACTGGATCCCCAACGCGCGTGTCGCCGGCCGCATCGCCAGGACCCACACGGTCTCCAACACCGCTTTCCGCGGCTTCGGCGGACCGCAGGGCATGCTGGTGATCGAGGACATCCTGGGCCGCTGCGCGCCGCTGCTCGGCCTGGACCCCATGGAGCTGCGGGAACGCAACTTCTACCGGCCGGGCCAGGGCCAGACGACGCCGTACGGGCAGCCGGTCACGCAGCCCGAGCGGATCTCCACCGTGTGGGAGCAGGTGCGGCGCGACGCGGGCATCACCGACCGCAAGCGCGAGATCGCCGCCTTCAACGCCGCACACCCGCACACCAAGCGGGCCGTCGCGGTCACCGGCATCAAGTTCGGCATCTCGTTCAACCTCACCGCCTTCAACCAGGGCGGCGCGCTGGTGCTGATCTACAAGGACGGCTCCGTCCTGATCAACCACGGCGGCACCGAGATGGGCCAGGGCCTGCACACCAAGATGCTGCAGGTGGCCGCGACGACGCTGGGCATCCCGCTGCACAAGGTGCGCCTCGCCCCTACACGTACCGACAAGGTGCCCAACACCTCCGCCACCGCGGCGAGTTCGGGCGCCGACCTCAACGGCGGGGCGATCAAGAACGCCTGCGAGCAGTTGCGCGGACGGCTGCTCCAGGTGGCCGCCTCGCAGCTCGGCGCGAACGCCTCGGACGTACGCATCGTCGAGGGAGTGGCGCGCGCCCTGGGCGGCGGCGGGGAACTGGCCTGGGACGACCTGGTGCGCACCGCGTACTTCCAGCGGGTGCAGCTGTCGGCGGCCGGCTACTACCGGACCGAGGGCCTGCACTGGGACGCGAAGGCGTTCCGGGGCTCGCCGTTCAAGTACTTCGCCCACGGTGCCGCCGCGACGGAGGTGGAGGTCGACGGCTTCACCGGCGCCTACCGCATCCGGCGGGTGGACATCGTGCACGACGTCGGCGACAGCCTCTCCCCGCTGATCGACATCGGTCAGGTCGAGGGCGGCTTCGTGCAGGGAGCGGGCTGGCTGACGCTGGAGGACCTGCGCTGGGACACCGGTGACGGGCCCCACCGCGGCCGGCTGCTGACCCAGGCGGCGAGCACGTACAAGCTGCCGAGCTTCTCGGAGATGCCCGAGGAGTTCAACGTCACGCTGCTGGAGAACGCCACCGAGGAGGGAGCGGTCTACGGGTCCAAGGCGGTCGGCGAGCCCCCGCTGATGCTGGCGTTCTCGGTGCGCGAGGCGCTGCGGCAGGCCGCGGCGGCGTTCGGGCCGGCGGGCGTCAGCCTGAAGCTGGCCTCCCCGGCCACTCCGGAGGCCGTGTACTGGGCGATCGAAGCCGCCCGCCGGAGCGGCGGCCGGGACGGCGGAGAGGGCGGCGCGGTCACCTCCGGCACCGACGCCCTGAGCAATGCCTGACACGACCTGGGTGGCCGCGGTCGCGGGGTTGCGGGCCCGCCGGGAAGCCGGCGTGCTCGTGACCGTCGCGGCCGTGCGCGGTCACGCCCCCCGCAAGGCCGGCGCCAAACTCGTCGTGGGGCCGTCCGCGACGTGGGGCTCGATCGGCGGCGGCAACATCGAGGCGGTCGCCATCGACCGGGCCCGTGAGCTGATCGGCGGGCACGACGCGGAGCCCGAGCTGATGGAGTTCAAGCTCAACGACAAGGTCACCAACCGGCACGGCGTCCAGTGCTGCGGCGGGGCCGTCACGGTCCTGCTCGAACCGCTGCCGGTGGTACCGGCGGTGGCGGTGTTCGGCGTCGGTCACGTCGGACTGGAGCTGGCCCGCGTCCTGGCCCGCCATCCGCTCGACCTGCATCTGGTCGACACCCGCCCCGACATGCTGACCGACGAACGGCTCGGCGTGCTGGCGGACGCGGTGGCGCGGATCCAGGTGCACCACACGCCGCTGCTGCCGGAGACGGTGCTCGAGGAGCTCGCGCCCGGCACCCATGTCCTGATCATGACGCACGACCACGCGGAGGACGCCGCACTGGCCGACGCGGCCCTGCGCACCGCCGGCCTCGGCTCGATCGGCCTGATCGGCTCAGCCGCCAAGTGGACGCGGTTCCGGCACCGGCTGGCCACCGAGGGCGGCCACGACGAGGCCGCCATCGACCGGATCAAGACCCCGATCGGACTGGCCGGGATCACCGGCAAGGAGCCCGCCGTGATCGCGGTGAGCGTGGCGGCGGACCTGCTGCTGACGTTCGAACAGGACCGTCGCTGAGCGGCGCCGCCGAGCCGGCGCCGAGCGGCGCGGTCCTCGAGTCAAGCCACAGGGACGACGGGGGGCCGGCCTCGTAGGAATCTACGAAGCGCCGGTCTCGGCCTGCGGGGTTTTCATGTCTTTCACCCCTAGCTGACGCCCCATGACCGGCTGTGTACTCCTCACAAGCCGCTCTTCGCACGCCGGTGGACCCCGCGGCCGGGGGTATGACGGCGGCGTCCCGCATGGGGCGGAGCATCCGGGGAAGTCCCCACCCTGTCCGAGAAGGAGTGACCGTGACCGCGCACACCCAAGAAGCGAGCATCCAGGACCTCAAGCGCGCCTGGATGGAGCAGGCGATCAGCCTGGCCACCGACAGTGTGCACAACGGCGGCGGTCCGTTCGGCGCGCTGGTCGCCAAGGACGGGAACGTCGTCGCCCTCGGGAACAACCAGGTCACCGCGACGCTGGATCCGACGGCGCACGCCGAGGTGAGCGCGCTGCGCGCCGCCTGCAAGGAACTGGGCACCTTCTCGCTCGAGGGCTGCGTGCTGGTCACCTCGTGCGAGCCGTGCCCGATGTGCCTGTCCTCCGCGCTGTGGGCCCGCGTCGACGGGATCGTCTACTCCGCCGACCGGCACGATGCCGCGGTGGCCGGCTTCGACGACCGCAAGTTCTACGACCTGTTCGCCATGAAGCCCCAGTCGATGTGGCCGACGCGGGTCGAGCACCTGGACCTGCCGCACCGCACGGCGCCGTTCGACGCGTGGCTGGCCAAGTCCGACCGCGTCGACTACTGACGCGGGGCCCGTGCGGGGCCACTCGGCGTCGGGGGCGCGCTTCCGACGTGTGGCGGTGAGCCGTCCGCCGGCCCTGGGGTGGCTCGAACTCAGGCCGGGTGGTCCGGCTGCTGCTCGGGAGGCGTACCGCCGCCTTCGCCTCCGCCCTTGTCGCCGCGGTCCGTGCCGTGGGCCCGGCCGCCGCTCCCGCGAGCGGGCTGGGCCGCCTTGCGGGCCTGGCTGTCCTCCGAAGTGGCCGCTCCCTTGTCGCTGCGCCTCAGCTCGGGCTGTTGCGGGTTCGACATGGCTCTTCTCCTCGCTTCACCTGCGCGGGAACACGTGTCGGCACTCGGGTGTCTCACGGGCTCCACCCGAAACATCCGCCCGGAAACGCCCTCGGCGCGCATCAGGTCGGGCAGCCAGGCGTAGCCCTCGGTCAGCAGGGCCAGGGACTCGGGAACCAGTCGTCGGGGGCTCATGCCCCCGAAGTGCCCCGGACGGCCTCCGTGACACCGGCGGACGCGGCGGCCGGAGGGCCGTCAGGCGGTCACTCCTGCCGCCCGGAGTCCTCCTCGTCCCCGGTCCCCGGCTCCGCCATCCGCCGGTGGGCCGCCGCCTTGACCCCGTCGGGCAGCACCTTTCCGGCCAGCCCCTGCGCCTTGGTCTTGAACGATCCGGTCACGGCCTTCCGCTCGCCCTTCAGGATCGCCCTGAACGCCTGCTCGGCCACCTGCGCGGGGTCGTCCTTCTTCAGGGTGCCCATCCGGGTGTCGTCCGCCATGCCCGCCCGCTCGAAGAAGTCCGTTTCCGTCGGGCCCGGCATGAACGAGGTGACCGTCACGCCGGTGTCCTTCACCTCCTCCGCCAGTGCCTGGGCGAAGGACTGCACGAACGACTTGGAGGCGTTGTAGACGGGCTGGAAGGAGCCGGGCATCGTCGAGGCGACGGACGAGGTGAAGGCGATGCGGCCGACGCCGCGGGTCACCATGGCCCGCAGCAGCGGCTTGGCCAGCCGCACGGTCGCGGTGACGTTGAGGTCGATGACCTCCTGGTCGTCGGCGAGGTCGGTGTCGACGAAGGCGCCGCCCCGGCCCACCCCGGCGTTGAGCGCCGCCACGTCGACGGTCAGCCCGTCGAGCGCGTCCAGCAGCAGGTACCGGCCTTCGGCGGTCCGGAGGTCGGCGCGCACCGCGCGGACCTCGACGCCCGCTTCCCGCAGGCCCCGCGCGGCGGACTCCAGCCGTTCGTCCTCGGCGTTCACCACCAGGTCGTAACCGTGCAACGCGAACTGCCGGGCCAGCTCGAGGCCGATGCCGCTGGACGCGCCGGTGATCAGAGCGAGTGGCCGTGTGTCATCCATGGTGGGCGAGTAACCCCCTCGCCGGGTGCCAAGCCACCGACGGAAGCGCAGGTGCCACCGACGGAAGCGCAGGTCCCCGGCCGGCGCCGGGCCGGCCTCACGAAGCCGACGTTTCCCGCGTAGCCGCTCGGTTACCCATGGAGAGTCGTGCCCCGCGCGTCCCCCGCACGGCCCGGACGCCGGGGACAGTCGTTCAGCAGCGGGATCGGGAACGGAGCTTGCATGGCCAGCACAAAGGTGTCCGACTACATTCTCCAGCGGTTGCGCGAGTGGGACGTCGACCATGTCTTCGCCTACGCGGGCGACGGCATCAACGGGCTGCTGGCCGCCTGGGGACGCGCGGACAACAAGCCGAAGTTCGTCCAGGCCCGGCACGAGGAGATGGCCGCCTTCCAGGCCGTCGGCTACGCCAAGTTCTCCGGCAAGGTGGGCGTGTGCGCGGCCACCTCCGGGCCGGGTGCCATCCACCTGCTGAACGGGCTCTACGACGCCAAGCTCGACCACGTGCCGGTCGTGGCGCTGGTCGGGCAGACCAACCGCAGCGCCATGGGCGGCTCCTACCAGCAGGAAGTGGACCTGGCCAGCCTGTACAAGGACGTCGCCTCGGAGTTCTGCGAGACGGCCATGGTGCCCGAGCAGCTGCCGAACCTGATCGACCGGGCCTTCCGCACCGCGTACGCCAAGCGCACCGTCACCGCGATCATCCTCCCCGCCGACGTGCAGGAGCTGGACTACAGTCCGCCCACGCACGCCTTCAAGATGGTGCCCTCCAGCCTCGGACTGGGGTCGTACGCGCCGGTCCCGGCCGACGAGGACGTCCAGCGGGCCGCCGACGTGCTGAACGCCGGTGAAAGGGTCGCGGTTCTGATCGGGCAGGGGGCCCGCGGCGCCCGCGAGGAGGTCGAACGGCTGGCGGACGTCCTCGGCGCCGGCGTGGCCAAGGCCCTGCTCGGCAAGGACGCCCTGCCCGACGACCTGCCCTACGTCACCGGCTCCATCGGACTGCTGGGCACCCGCCCCTCCTACGAGCTGATGCAGGAGTGCGACACCCTGCTGATGATCGGCTCCAGTTTCCCGTACACGCAGTTCATGCCGGAGCTGGACCAGGCGCGGGCGGTGCAGATCGACATCGACCCGCACATGATCGGCCTGCGCTACCCGAACGAGGTGAACCTCGTCGGCGACGCCCGCGAGACACTGCGGCGGCTGCTGCCCCGCCTGCACCGCAAGGAGGACCGGACCTGGCGGGGGAAGGTCGAGAAGAACGTCGCCCGCTGGTGGGAGGTCATGCAGCGGCGTGCCGCCGTCAGCGCCGACCCGGTCAACCCGGAGTACGTCGTCCACGCCCTGGACGGCAAGCTGCCCGACGACGCGATCCTCGCCGCCGACTCCGGTTCGGCCGCCAACTGGTACGCCCGCCACCTGCGCTTGCGCGGCAGCATGCGCGGCTCCCTGTCCGGCACCCTGGCCACGATGGGCCCCGGCGTGCCGTACGCCATCGGGGCGAAGTTCGCCCACCCGGACCGGCCGGCGATCGCCCTGGTCGGGGACGGCGCCATGCAGATGAACGGCATGATGGAGCTGGTGACCGCGGCGAAGTACTACCGCGAGTGGTCCGACCCGCGGCTGGTCGTGGCGGTGCTGAACAACGGCGACCTGAACCAGGTCACCTGGGAGATGCGGGCCATGTCCGGCGCCCCGCAGTTCGAGGAGTCGCAAGCCATCCCCGACCTGCCGTACGCGGACATCGCGCAGCGCATCGGCCTGGACGGGGTGCGGGTGGAGAAGCCCAAGCACGTCGAGTCCGCCTGGGACCGGGCGCTCGCCGCCGACCGGCCCTTCGTCATCGACTTCCGCACCGACCCGGCCGTCCCGCCGATCCCGCCGCACGCCTCGCTGGACCAGATCGAGGCCGCGGCCTCCGCGATCCTGCACGGCGACAGCGACCGCGCGGGCATGGTCCGCCAGGGCCTCAAGGCGAAGGTCCAGGAGATGCTGCCCGGCAGCCGGCACCGCGGCGACCGCCCCGGCGCCGGCCCGCACGACAGCACCGGCCAGGACAGGTGAGGCCCGGCGCCCCCGCTCCTTGAGGAGCGGCCATGGGCGCCGTCGTCAGCGTCGTGGCGCTCCGCCGGCCCGGCCGCCACGACGTTGCGGTGCCGCAGCGAGATCCGCGTGCCGTCCCGCCGGTGCACGACGACGGCGACGTCCTCCGGTTCCGGCCCGCCGGACCAGTCCCAGTCCCGCGGGGACTCGGTCCGGCCGTCCGTACGCCGTTCCAGGTCCCGGTAGGCCACGACGTCCACGGGACCGCTCACCGGAGTGAGCCGGCGGTGCGTCCTTCTGGCAGTCCGTCACCCGTGGCCGGCAGTCACCGAGAGGCCGTCCATCCGCGTGGACGAAGAGCGTCTGGAACGATGCCGCACTCGCACAGGCAAACGCCGCCGGTCAGCGCGTGACGGTCCAGGTGGCGGAGTTGGACGTGAGGTCGCGGACCGCGGGGCTGCGGACCGCGGACGTGGTGTCGACGACCGTGGCGGTCACCCGGTGGGTGCGCCGGTCGGCCGGGACCCCGAGGCGGGCCGGGAGGACGGAGGTCTCGCCGCGGGCCTGCCTGGCTTCGCGTCCGTCGACGTACCAGCGGAGTTGGAGGCTGGAGAGGCCCGTGTCCAGGTCGGCGAGCCCGACGGAGAGGCGGGTGCGGCGCGAGACGCTGACGGAGGTGTCCACCAGCGGGGTGAGGGCGTCGGCCGACCGGTAGAACCCGGCGATCATCGCCTCGCGGCCCGGGAGGTTGAACCTGTCGGTGTTCAGGGCCCGCATGAGGGAGTTCTCGGTGGGGCGGTAGACCCCGTACTCGTAGTAGTCGGCGCCCTCGAAGGTGCCGACGACGCCGCCGCTCGGGTCGGCCTCGCCGAGCCAGGGTGCCCACTTGGTGCGCTGTGCGGCCATGCGGTCGGCGGTCAGCGTCGAGACGTTGGGCTGGGCGGGCTCGGAGTAGGGGTAGTCGCCGTAGCCCGCGTACTGGTACTCGTCGGCCAGGAGGCCGATGGAGTGGGCCATCTCGTGGGCGGCGATCAGGGTGGACCGGTCGTTGTCCGAGGAGAGCGTGGAGACTCCGTCGTAGCCGTAGTCCGCCGCGAGTCCGGAGTAGCCGGCGCCGCCGTACTTGGCCGAGTTGGAGATCACGATCACCAGGTCGGTCGCGGGTGCCTTGTCGGCGTAGCTCTTGGTCTTGTCGAGGTCGACGCAGATCAGGCGCTCGGTGGCGGAACACCAGAAGTACGAGCCGAGCGCGGTGTTCCTGGTGACGCCCTCGTCCGGGTCGCCCGTGACGCCGGACTCCTGGGACACGGCCTTCACCGCCCAGACGTTGAAGAGTCCCTCGTAGCTCCTGTACGGGTCGATCTCCGTGACCTCGGCCCACTTGGTGCGGGCGTCCTGGAGGAAGTCGTCCTGCTCGGCGGCGGTGTAGCCGTCGCCGATGATCGTGACGTCGAGCCGGCCGGCGGTCGGGCCGGTCTCGGCGAGCGGCACGACCTCGCCGTCCTCCGACGCGGTGGCGGTGTGCTGCCGGGCGTTCGCCGCCGGCTGGGCGTGCGGGCTGTGCGCGGGGACGCTGGTGCGCGCGCCCTCGCCGTCCGGTTCGGGGAAGTACTCGACGTCGACGTGCGCGCCGGTGCGGGACGTCGGTGCGTCGGCGGCGCCGGCGACACCGGCCGCCGGCACGGCGACGGAGAGGGCGAGGGCGGTTGCCACCGCGGATCTGCGAATGCCTATGTGCACAGAGCTCTCCCTGATCCGCCCGGCGGACGTAAATGAAAATGTAAGTGAATTTAAGTCGTTGGTTAAGTTAGAGGCCTACGGGACTTCTGGCAAGGGCAGTTGGGCGGGGTGAGCTGCGTCCCGGACGTGACCTGACTCGGCGACAGGTGGTCTCGTCGGTCCGACAAGAGTCCGTGTGAGACGGAGAGTTGCCCTGCCGCATCGGACCGAGGGCCCAGGGCTGCCGGTCGGCCGGTGGCCGGCGGTCTGCCAGACTGCGCACCGATCGTCGTACGGATCTGAATCGAGTGCGTGGAGCCATGACCGACCACGGTGCCGCCGGCGAGGACGGGCGGTGCTCTGGCACTCCGTCGTCGAGGGCGAACCCGCGGCGAAGGTGGGCGCCCTGCTGGGACTGACGCCCAGTGGGGTGACCTCGCTGACGGCGCGGGCCCGCGAAGGGCTGCGGGAGGCGCATCTCGCCGCGCACGCGGAACAGGGCGCGGTGCATGAGGAGTGCCGCCGGTGCAGCGGACGGCTCGCCGCGGCGGTACGCCGGTCCCGGCCGCGCCGGGACGCCCACCTGGACCGGCAGCGCGGGCGACGGGCTCCCCGACGGCATCGAGGCAGAGGACGGACGTACGGAGAAGGCCGCCGGGACCGGGAAGCCCGAGGACCTCGCCGCCACCGGCGGTGACGCCGGCACCCTTCCGCCGGCCGCCGGCGGTGCCGCCCTGGTGGTGGCCGGTGCGGGCGCCCTCGTCCTGATCCGCCGCCGCAGGCGCGCCTGACACGTCGGCGTGGGCCCCGGCCTGCGACGCCGTCGAGGGAGGCTCGATGGCCTGGTGGACGGAGAC
>NZ_JBHXFL010000080.1:0-17576 GCF_042724095.1 Streptomyces sp. NPDC127100 | reverse complement strand
TACGCCCCGAACCGACCGCGGGCCGCACAACCCCCGCACTGCCCTCCACCGCGCTCGCCGACACCAGCTCCGCCAGCAGATGACGCGCCAGCACCACCGGCGACGGATAGTCGAACACCAACGTCGCCGGCAACCGCAGCCCCGTGGCCCCGTTCAACCGGTTCCGCAGCTCCACCGCCGTCAACGAGTCGAAACCCAACTCCTTGAACGCTCGCTCGCCGTCGACCGCGGTGTCGTCGGCGTGTCCCAGGACGGCGGCGACGTGCGTGCACACCAGCGTCTTAAGGGCGTCGACCCGGTCGGCCTCCGCCAGGGACACCAGGCGCTGCCACAGCGCCGAGGTGCCGGCCGCGGCGCCGGGTGCCTCCACCGTACGACGGGCGGGTATGCGCACGAGGTCCCGCAGCAGCGCCGGTGTGGTGCCCGTCGCGGCCTGGGCACGCAACGCGGCCACGTCGAGGCGTATGGGCAGCAGGACCGCGTCCGCCGTGTCGGGGTCGGTCGCCGGGGTCACCGCGGCGTCGAACAGGCTCAGGCCCTCGTCGGAGGTGAGGGCGGCGATGCCGGCGCGGCGCATGCGCCGTACGTCCTCGTCGGCCAGGTGGCCGGTCATCCCGCTGCGCTCGGACCAGAAACCCCAGCCGAGCGAGACCGCGGGCAGGCCGTGTGCCCGCCGATGTGCCGCCAGGGCGTCGACGAAGGCGTTCGCCGCCGCGTAGTTGCCCTGTCCGGCGCCGCCGAACGTACCGGCGGCAGAGGAGAAGAGTACGAACGCGGACAGGTCCAGGTCCCGGGTCAGCTCGTGCAGGTGCACGGCCGCGTCCACCTTCGGCCGCAGCACCGCGTCGATCTGATCGGGTGTGAGGGAGGTGATGACGCCGTCGTCCAGGACACCGGCCGCGTGCACGACAGCGGTCAGCGGATGTTCGGCGGGCACCGTCCGCACCAGGGCCGCCAGTGCCGACCGGTCGGCGGTGTCGCAGGCCTCGATGGTCACCGAGGCACCCAGGTCGGTGAGTTCGGCGGCCAGTTCCGCGGCGCCGGTCGCCGCCCGGCCGCGACGGGACACCAGCAGCAGGTGCCGTACGCCGTGTTCCGTGACCAGGTGCCGGGCCACCAGCGCGCCCAGGGTGCCGGTGGCGCCCGTCAGGAGGACCGTGCCTTCCGGCCGCCAGGCCGGGGCGGACCCGTCCGTGGCCGGGGTTCCGGCGCGGGCGACTCTCGGGGCAAGCAGTTCGCCCGAGCGTACGGCGATCTGCGGTTCACCGGTGGCGAGCACCGCGTCGAGCACCCCGCCCGGCACCTCGCGCCCGTCCACGTCACACAGCACGAACCGCTCCGGATGCTCCGCCTGCGCGGACCGCACCAACCCCCACACGGCAGCAGCCGCCAGATCGGTCACATCCTCACCCGGCACAGCGGACACCGCACCCCGGGTCACCACCACCAGACGCGACCCGGCGAACCGCTCCTCACCCAGCCACTCCCGCAACACCTCCAGCGCACGACGCGTCACCGACCGCACCACCGCCGGATCACCCACACCGGCACCCGAACCGGAGCCGTCGTCCGCGTGCGTCGTAAAGGAGGCCAGAACGACGTCCGGCACGGCCGTCGCGCCCGCCTCCACAGCCGCTCGCAGCTCCGCCAGCTCGGGACGGGCCACGGTCGCCGGGGACGTGGCCGGGGTTTCCGTCGCGACCCTGCGCCAAGTGAGGCGGAACATCGCCTCGTCGGTGATCCGCGCCGACGCCCTCAGCTGCTCGAGCGACACGGTGCGCGTCGTCAGCGACGTCACCGCCGCGACCGGTGCTCCGGTGGTGTCCGCGACGAACACGGACACGGCTTCCGTTCCGGCCGGGGCGAGCCGTACGCGCAACGAGGTCGCGCCCGTGGCGTACAGCGAGACGCCTTCCCAGGCGAAGGGCAGGCCGGGACGCCGCTCGTCGCCGTCCGGCTCGCCGGTTCCCGCCAGGGCGTGCAGGGCGGAGTCGAGCAGCGCGGGGTGCATGCCGAAACGGCTCGCGTCGGCTTGGTGCTCGTCGGCGAGGGCGACCTCGGCGAACACCTCGTCCCCGCGCCGCCAGGCCGCGCGTACGCCCTGGAAGGCCGCGCCGTACTGGAGACCGGTGGCCGCCAGCCGCTCGTACAGGTCGTCCACGGGGACCGGCTCCGCACCGGTCGGCGGCCAGACGGCCAGTTCCGCGGAGACGGAGGTCTGCCCGACGCCACTTGCCGGGCCTGCGGTCAGCGTGCCTGCGGCGTGCCGCGTCCACGGGCCCTCGGTCTCGTCCTCCGGCCGGGAGAACACCGCGACCGGACTCCGTCCCGCGGTGTCCGGTGCACCGACCGTCAACTGCACCTGTACAGCGGTGTCGTCGGGCAGGACCAGCGGCGCTTCCAGCGTGAGCTCCTCCAGCCGGTCGCAGCCGACCGCGTCCCCGGCGCGCAGCGCCAGCTCCACGAACGCCGTACCCGGCAGCAGCGTCGTCCCGCCCACGGCGTGATCGGCAAGCCAGGGGTGCGTGCGCAGCGACAGCCGGCCCGTCAGCAGGAACCCTTCCGAGTCGGCCAGAGCCACGACCGCTCCCAGGAGCGGATGGTCGGCGGAGCCCAGCCCCAGCCCGGCAGCCGACTTCTGGCTCACCGCAGGGCCGGTGGTCTCCAGCCAGTAGCGCTCGCGCTGGAAGGCGTAGGTGGGCAGGTCGGTGCGCCGGGCGCCCGTGCCCGTGAACACTCCGGCCCAGTCGACGGCAGCACCGCCGACGAACGCCTCCGCGGCAGACGTCAGGAAACGCGTAAGGCCACCTTCGCCGCGGCGAAGTGAACCCACCGCCGTGACAGGGGTGTTGATGTGCGTCTCGGCGGTCTGCTCGACGCCCATCGTCAGCACCGGATGGGCGCTCGACTCCACGAACAGACGGAAACCGTCGTCCAGGAGGGCACGCAGGGTGTCGGCGAAACGGACCGTCTGACGCAGGTTGCGATACCAGTAACCCGCGTCCAGGGACGACGTGTCCAGGACCCCGGCGGTCACCGTGGAGTAGAACGGCACGGTGGACGGCTGCGGAGCGACCCCGGCCAACTCCCGCAGGAGAACGTCCTCGATCTCCTCCACGTGCGCACAGTGCGAGGCGTAGTCCACGGCCACGCGACGAGCCCGTACTCCCTCGGCCTCACACGACGCCAGCAACTCGTCAAGGGCGTCCGCGTCACCGGACACGACCACCACGGCGGGGCCGTTGACCGCCGCCACCGACAGACGACCACCCCAAGCCGACAGCCGCTCGCCGACCTCGTCGGCGCTCAGGGATACGGAGACCATGCCGCCCCGCCCGGACAAGGCCCGGATCGCCTTGCTGCGCAGCGCCACCACCTTCGCCGCGTCCTGGATCGACAGCGCACCCGCCACACACGCAGCCGCCATCTCACCCTGCGAATGACCGATCACCGCGGCCGGCTCGACACCGTACGAACGCCAGACCTCGGCCAGGGACACCATGACGGCCCACAGCACCGGCTGCACCACATCAACCTGACCCAGCCAGGTATCACCACCGGTGTCACGGATGAGATCAGTCAACGACCAGTCCACATACGGCTCCAGAGCCGCCGCGCACTCACCCATCCGCTCCGCGAAGACGGGCGAGGACTCCAGCAGTTCGGCCGCCATACCGGCCCACTGCGAGCCCTGCCCCGGGAAGACGAACACCGCACGGCCGTCCGTACCACCGGCCCGTCCGCGGACCAGGCCGACGGTCTCACGGCCCTCGGCCAGCGCTTCGAGACCGTTGGCACCGTCCAGGACCACGGCCCGATGCTCGAACACCGACCGCGTCGTCACCAACGACAACCCGACATCCACCGGCGACAGGTCCGCCCGGTCCCGGACGAACGAGGCCAGACGCCCGGCCTGCGCCCGCAGCGCCGCCTCGGACTTCCCCGACACCACCCACGGCACCACCACCGGCGTGACACCGGTGGAGGACTCCGCGGCCGGCTCCTCCTCGACAGCCGGTGCCTGCTCGAGAACCACGTGCGCGTTGGTGCCGCTGATACCGAACGACGACACGCCCGCCCGGCGAGGTTCCTCGCTCTCCGGCCACGGCATGGCGTCCGTCAGCAGTTCGACGGCACCGGAGGACCAGTCCACGTGGGTCGAGGGCTCGTCGACGTGCAGCGTCTGCGGCAGCAGCCCGTGCCGCATCGCCAGCACCATCTTCATGATGCCCGCGACACCGGCCGCGGCTTGCGTGTGCCCGATGTTCGACTTGATCGAGCCGAGCCGCAGCGGCCGGTCCTCGGGACGGTCCTGGCCGTACGTCGCCAGCAGCGCCTGCGCCTCGATCGGGTCACCCAGCGTCGTCCCCGTACCGTGCGCCTCGACCACGTCGACCTGCTTGGCGGAGAGCCTGGCGTCCGCGAGGGCCGCGCGAATCACGCGTTGCTGCGAGGGGCCGTTCGGCGCCGTCAGGCCGTTGCTCGCGCCGTCCTGGTTGACGGCGGAGCCGCGGATCACGGCGAGTACCGGGTGACCGTTTCGCCGGGCGTCGGACAGCCGCTCCAGCAGCAGCATGCCGACACCCTCGCCCCAGCCGGTACCGTCCGCGCCCGCCGCGAACGGCTTGCACCGGCCGTCGGGGGCGAGGCCGCGCTGGCGGCTGAACTCCACGAAGGTACCGGGGGTGGACATCACGGTGACACCGCCGGCCAGCGCGAGCGTGCACTCGCGTCGGCGGAGGGCCTGGCCGGCCCAGTGGAGAGCCACCAGGGACGACGAACAGGCCGTGTCGACGGTGACCGCCGGGCCTTCCAGACCGAGGGTGTAGGCCACCCGGCCGGAGGCGATGCTGCCTGCCGTGCCGTTGCCGAGGTACCCCTCGACGCCCGGGGGGAGGGACTCCAGACCGGTGCCGTAGTCGTGGTACATGACCCCCGCGAAGACACCGGTGCGGGAGCCGCGTACCGAGGCGGGGTCGATGCCGGCCCGTTCGAAGGTCTCCCAGCTGGTCTCCAGCAGCAGTCGCTGCTGCGGGTCCATGGCCAGTGCCTCGCGCGGAGAGATACCGAAGAACGCGGGGTCGAAGTCGCCGGCCGCGTGCAGGAAGCCGCCCTCACGGGCGTAGCTCTTGCCCACGGCGCTCGGGTCGGCGTCGTACAGTCCCGCCACGTCCCAGCCGCGGTCCTCCGGGAAACCGGAGATGGCGTCGGTGCCGGCGGACACCAGCCGCCAGAGCTCCTCCGGGGAGCGCACGCCACCCGGGTAGCGGCAGCTCATCGCCACGATGGCGATCGGCTCGTGATCCGCGGTCTCCGCCTCCTGGAGGCGTTGCCGGGTCTGGTGCAGTTCGGCAATGACTCGCTTGAGGTAATCCCGGAGCTTTTCTTCGTTGCTCATCGCGCGTTTCCCATCAGAGGCAGATCAAAGGCTTTCGACGGACGGGGAGTCGACCGTGCGGGTCGCGTGTCGTCCGAGGTCGGGTCAGATGAGTCCGAGATCCTCTTCCACCATCCTGAAGAGGTCGCCGTCCGTCGCCGATTCGAGCTGGTCGACGAGAGCGGCGCTTTCCGTGCCTTCCTGCGTGTCGCCGTACTTCGCAAGGAGATCCCGTAGCCGTGAGATCACGTCGGTGTGGCCGATCTCCTCGAGGGTCATGGCCGACAGTCCGGCCTCGAGGCGGTCGAGACCCTCGGACAGGGGCACGTCGCCGCCGGTCGCACCGCGAGGGGCGAGTTCCTCGTGGAGGTATCCGGCCAGGGCCGTCGGTGTCGGGTAGTCGAACACGAGGGTGGCGGGCAGCCGCAGTCCGGTGGCCGCGTTGAGCCGGTTGCGCAGCTCCACCGCGGTCAGCGAGTCGAAGCCGAAGTCCTTGAAGGCGCGTGCCGGTTCAACGGTTTCCGTGCCGCCGTGACCGAGGACGGCCGCGACGTTCCGGCGGACCGTGTCCAGCACGATGCGTTCGCCCTCCGCCGTCTGCACACCGGCCAGCCGTTCCCGCAGGCCGCCCGTTGCCGCCGTCTCCGTGGTCCCTGCCGTCCGCTGCCGGGGCAGCCGGACCAGTTCCCGCAGGACGTGCGGCACTTCGCCTCCGCCGTCCCGCACGGATGCCCGTACGGCCGCCGTGTCCAGCCGCATCGGCGCCAGCACCGGCGTCCGGCCGGCGCAGCAGGCGTCGAACAGTGCCAGTCCGTCGGCCGTCGGCAGTCCGCCGAGTCCGATGCCGGCCATGCGTCGCTGGTCCGCGTCGCCCAGGCCGCCGGTCAGCGTGCTGCGCTGCTCCCACAGGCCCCAGGCCAGCGACAGGGCGGGCAGGCCCTGGGCGTGGCGCTGGGTCGCGAGTGCGTCGAGGTAGGCGTTCGCGGCGGCGTAGTTGCCCTGCCCCGCGCCGCCGAACGTGCCGGCTGCGGAGGAGAAGAGCACGAACGCCGAGAGGTCGGCTTCGGCGGTCAGTTCATGCAGGACGGCGGCCGCTTCCGCCTTCGGCCGGAGCACGGCTTGCATCCGCTGCGGTGTCAGCGACGCGATGACTCCGTCGTCCAGCACGGCGGCCGCGTGTACGACGCCCTTGAGCGGATGCTCGGCGGGAATGCCCGCCAGCACCGTACGGAGGGCGTCGCGGTCGGCCACGTCGCAGGCGGCCCAGGTCACCGAGGCTCCCGCCCCGCTCAGGTCGGCCGTCAGACCGGCCGCCCCGTCGGCGTCGGCACCGCGGCGGCTGAGCAGCAGCAGATGACGTATGCCGTGCTCGGTCACCAGGTGCCGGGCCACCAGACCGGCGAGTGTGCCGCTCGCTCCTGTGATCAGCACCGTGCCCTGCGGGTCCCAGGTGGCCACGGCACGCGCCGCACCGCCGTGCGTGGCAGAGGGAGGTCCGGACGGGTCGGTCCCGGCAGCCGGTCCGGCGTGTGCGACCGTACCGGCCCCGAGCGCTGCCTGGCCCTCGGGATCCGTTCCGTCCGGGGCGTCCGTCGTGGCGCGCACCAGCCTCGGAATCAGGACGCTGCCGCCGCGTACGGCCAGTTGAGGTTCGCCCGAGGTGAGCGCGGCGGCCAGGGGCGCTGCGGATCCGGCCTCGGCCGGGTCGTCGACGTCGAGGAGGAGCAGTCGGTCGGGATGCTCGGCCTGCGCCGAGCGCACCAGGCCCCATATGGCGGCTCCCGCCGCGTCGGACACGCCCTGGTCGGCGGGGCTAGTGGCGAACGCCGCGGTGTTCACCGCACCCCTGGTGACGACCACCAGACGCATGTCGAGGAACCGGTCGTCCGCCAGCCAGTCCTGTACCCGCTCCAGGGTTTCGGCCACCCTCGACCGCAGACCGGCACCGCTCTCCGAGCCGGCGGTCATGCCCGTCGCCGAGTACGTGTCCTCGCCGTCGCGGGAGCCGGGGACGATGCCGGTGTCGCCGGGTACGTGGAGGAAGACCCACTCCGGGAGGGGCGCGTCGTCATCGCGTACCTGGGCACGGTCGCCGGTGTGGTGCTCGTCCAGACCCTGCAAGGCCAGGTGCTGCGCGACGTCCCAGCCGCCCGCACGCAGGCCGGCGGCCAAGTCGTCGCTCCCCGCGCCGATCACGGCGCACCGGACGGCGGAAGGCCCCTCGGTCAACGGAAGTTGCAGATTCCGCCAGTCGAGCCGGAACAGCGACTCGCGCAGGTCGTCGCGGGCGGCGTCGATCTGCTCGGCCGTGACCGGGCGTGTCACCAGGGCGTCCACCTGGACCACCGGCCGACCGGACTCGTCCGCCACGGTCACCGACACGCCGTCGGTTCCCGCGGATGCGAGCCGCACCCGGACCCTGTCCGCGCCGGTGGCGTAGAGGGAGACGCCGTTCCAGACGAACGGCAGCGGGATGCGGTTCAGTCCCTCCTCCCCCTGCTCGACCAGGCCACCCGGTCCGGCCATGTGCAGGGCCGCGTCCAACA
This sequence comes from Streptomyces sp. NPDC127100, assembly GCF_042724095.1. Classification (NCBI taxonomy): domain Bacteria; kingdom Bacillati; phylum Actinomycetota; class Actinomycetes; order Kitasatosporales; family Streptomycetaceae; genus Streptomyces; species Streptomyces sp. NPDC127100. Next base: position 9,653 of record NZ_JBHXFL010000080.1, on the reverse strand, counting down.
GCGCGGGGTGGATGCCGTAGTGCGTGGCCTGCTCCGCGTGCTCCTCCGGCAGCGCGATGTCTGCGAAGACCTCGTCGCCCCGCCGCCAGGCCGCCCGTACGCCCTGGAACACCGGCCCGTACGTCAGCCCGCCCAGCGCGAACCGCTCGTACGTGCCCTCGACGTCCAGTGCCTCGGCCCCGGCCGGTGGCCATACGGCCGGTTCGTCCGACACCGGCCGCACCGTGTCCGCCGGGCTCGTGGTCAGTACGGCACCGGCGTGACGCGACCACGGTTGGTCCGGATCGCCGGACTCCTGACGTGCGTACACGGTGACCGGGCGCCGGCCGTCGTCGTCGGAGCCGCCGACGACGACCTGGAACTGGACCGCCCCGTTCTCCGGCAGCACGAGGGGGGCCTCCAGGACGAGGTCGTCCAGCCGCGTGCAGCCGAATCGGGCCCCGGCGTGGAGGGCCAGGTCGACGAAGGCCGTGCCCGGCAGCAGCACGGCTCCCAGCACCGTGTGGTCGGCCAGCCAGCCATGGGTCGCCAGCGACAGACGGCCGGTGAAGAGACAGCCGTCGGAATCGGGCAGAGCAACCGCCGCACCGAGGAGAGGGTGATCTGCCGCCCCCAGACCGGCCGAGGTCACGTCACCCACCGACGGAGCCACCGGAAGCCAGTACCGCTCTCGCTGGAAGGCGTAGGTGGGCAGGTCCACCAGCCGGGGGCGGGACGGGGCGAGGAATGCGGCCCAGTCCACCGCATGACCGCGGACATACACCTCGGCCAGGGCCCGCACCAGCGTGTCGGCCTCATCACGGTCCTTGCGCAGCACCGGGGCGAACAGCACCTGCGGGACGCATTCCGCGCCCATCCCGGACAGGACACCGTCCGGACCCAGCTCCAGGCAGGCCGTCACTCCGTGCTCGGCCAGGTGCGTCATCCCGTCGGCGAAGCGCACCGCTTCCCGCACGTGCTGGACCCAGTACTCCGGGTCGCACACCACAGCCGCATCCGCCGGCCCACCGGTCACGTTCGACAGGACGGCCAGCTTCGGCGCCTCGTAGGCCACCGACCGGGCGACCTCGCGGAACTCGGCCAGCATCGGCTCCATCAACGGTGAGTGGAACGCATGCGAGACCCGCAGCCGGCGCACCCGCCGACCCTCACCCCGCCACAACTCCTCCAGCCCCGCGATCACTTCCTCAGAACCGGAGACGACCACAGCAGTGGGACCGTTGACCGCCGCGACATCCACACCCTCCCGGTCCGCCAGCGCAGCCCGGACCACCGACTCCTCGGCCTCCACCGCCAGCATCGCCCCACCAGCCGGCAACGCCTGCATCAACCGGCCACGCGCCGCCACCAGCACACACGCATCCTCGAGGGACCACACGCCGGCCACATGGGCAGCAGCCAGCTCGCCGATGGAATGCCCGCCCACCACATCAGGACGCACACCCCACGACGACACCAACCGGAACAACGCCACCTCGACCGCGAACAGAGCACACTGCGTGAACTCCGTCGCGTCCAGCACCGAGCTGTCTCCGCTGAAGACCACCTCAAGCAACGGCCGCTCCAGCAAACCGTCGAACGCCGCGCACACCTCGTCGAAGGCTTCGGCGAACACCGGGAAGGCCTCATACAACTCCCGGCCCATACCGACCCGCTGACTGCCCTGACCCGAGAACAGCACCGCCAACCGACCCGGCACCACCTGCCCCCGCACCACACCCGCGGACTCACCGCCCTCGGCCAGCACCCCCAGACCAGCCAGCCCGTCCAGCACGACGGCACGGTGCTCGAACACCGACCGCGCCGACACCAACGACCAACCCACATCCACAGAAGCCACTTCCGTGCTCTCACCCACGAACGCCGCCAGTCGCCCGGCCTGCGCCTGCAGCGCCGCCTCGGACTTCCCCGACACCACCCACGGCACCACCACAGGCGACTCGGTTCCGTCACGGTCACTCGCGACCGGTTCCGTGTCGGGCAGTTGCTCCAGGACCACGTGCGCGTTCGTGCCACTGGCGCCGAACGATGACACTCCGGCGCGGCGGAGTCGGCCGGTCTCCGGCCACGGGGTGGTCTCCGTGAGCAGCTGTACAGCCCCTGCGGACCAGTCCACGTGTGAGGAGGGCTCGTCGACGTGCAGCGTCTGCGGCAGCACGCCGTGGCGCATCGCGAGCACCATCTTCATGATCCCTGCGACACCCGCCGCGGCCTGGGTGTGCCCGATGTTCGACTTGACGGAGCCCAGCCGCAGCGGCCGGTCCTCCGGACGGTCCTGGCCGTAGGTGGCCAGCAGCGCCTGCGCCTCGATCGGGTCACCCAGCTTGGTGCCCGTGCCGTGCGCCTCCACCGCATCGACCTCGGCGGCCGACAGCCCGGCATTGGCCAGCGCTGCCCTGATCACCCGCTGCTGCGACGGACCGTTCGGCGCCGTCAGACCATTGCTCGCACCATCCTGATTGACAGCCGAACCCCGCACGACCGCCAGCACCCTGTGCCCGTTCCGCCGCGCGTCCGACAGCCGCTCCAACAGGAGCATCCCGGCACCCTCGGAGAACCCGGTGCCATCCGCACCCGACGCGAACGCCTTGCACCGGCCGTCGGGAGCAAGACCCCGCTGACGGCTGAACTCCACGAACAACGCCGGCGTCGCCATCACCGTCACACCACCGGCCAACGCCAGCGAACACTCCCCCTGCCGCAGCGACTGCACCGCCAGATGCAACGCCACCAACGACGACGAACACGCCGTATCCACCGTCACCGCAGGTCCCTCGAACCCGAACGTGTAGGAGATCCGCCCCGAAGCGATACTGCCCGCCGTGCCGTTTCCGATGTAGCCCTCGACACCGTCCGGAACAGAGAGGGAGCCGTAGTCGTGGTGCATGATCCCGGCGAAGACACCGGTCTGACTGCCGCGCACCGACGCCGGGTCGATACCCGCACGCTCCAGCGCCTCCCACGACGTCTCCAACAACAACCGCTGCTGCGGATCCATCGCCAACGCCTCACGCGGCGAAATACCGAAGAACCCAGGATCGAAGTCACCGGCGTCGTGAAGGAACCCACCCTCACGCGCGTACGCCGTGCCCTTGTGGTCGGGGTCCGGGTGGTAGAGCGCCTCCAGATCCCAGCCGCGGTCGTCGGGGAATCCTGCCATGGCATCCGTACCTCGGTCGAGGAGCCGCCACAGCTCCTCCGGCGTCCGCACACCACCCGGGAAACGACAGCTCATCGCCACGATCGCGACCGGCTCGTCCACCACCGAAGCCGCCGTACGCCCCGAACCGACCTCGGGCCGCACAACCCCCGCACTGCCCTCCACCGCGTTCGCCGACACCAGCTCCGCCAGCAGATGACGCGCCAGCACCACCGGCGACGGATAGTCGAACACCAACGTCGCCGGCAACCGCAGACCCGTGGCCCCGTTCAACCGGTTCCGCAGCTCCACCGCCGTCAACGAGTCGAAACCCAACTCCTTGAAGGCCAGGTCGGGTGCGACCTCGTCGCCCGCCGCGTATCCGAGTATGGCTCCGATGTGGGTGCGGACCAGGTCGAGGACGGTCTGTTCCCGTTCCGTCTCCGACATTCCGGCGAGGGTGCCGGCCAGTCCGTCGGCCGTGTCCGTCGCCGTCGCGGCGCGTCGCACGTGCGGACGCACCAGTCGGCGCAGCAACGGCAGTACGGGTCCGTCCCCTCCTCGCAGGGCGGTGCCGGTGAACCGTACCGGGACGAGGAGTGCCTCGTCGGCAGCGGTGGCCGCGTCGAAGAGGGTCAGACCTTCCCGCGAGGACAGCGGTACGACGCCGCCGCGCGCCATCCGGGCGAGGTCGGTGTCGCCGAGGTGTCCGGTCATCTCACTGCGGTCGGCCCAGAAGCCCCAGGCCAGCGAGACGGCGGGCAGGCCTTGCGCGCGCCGGTGCGCGGCCAGGGCGTCCAGGAAGGCGTTCGCCGCCGCGTAGTTGGCCTGGCCGGCCGCGCCGAAGACCGCGGCGGCGGACGAGAAGAGCACGAACGCGGACAGGTCCAGGTCCCGGGTCAGCTCGTGCAGGAGCAGGGCCGCGTCCGCCTTCGGTCGCAGTACGCCGTCGATCCGCTCGGGTGTCAGCGCGTCCACCACGCCGTCGTCCAGGGCGCCCGCGGCGTGCACCACACCGCGCAGGGGGGCGGCGTCGGGAATGCGTGCCAGAACACCGGCCAGCGCGGCGCGGTCCGTCACGTCGCAGGCCTCGAAGACCGCGTGAGCCCCCAGGGATTCCAGTTCGGTGGCCAGTTCCGAGGCTCCGGGGGCGTCGCGGCCCCGGCGGGACACCAGCACCAGGTGCCGTACGCCGTGCTCGGCGGCCAGGTGGCGGGCGACCAGGCCGCCGAGTACACCGCTCGCGCCGGTGATGAGTACGGATCCCTCGGCACTCCAGGGGCCGGTCGCCGTAGCCGTCGTCGGCGCGGAGGCCCTGACCAGGCGAGGGGCGCGCAGCTCGGTCGACCGTACGGCGAGCTGCGGTTCGTCGGTGGCGAGGGCCGAGCGCAGCGCGTCGCCGGCGCCGTCCCAGCTGTCGAGGTCGACCAGCCGGAACCGGTCCGGATGTTCCGTCTGCGCGGAGCGGACGAGGCCCCAGACGGCTGAGGCCGCCATGTCCGTCACGTCCTCGCCGGAGGTCGTCGCCATGGCGCCGCGCGTCAGGAGGACCAGCTTCGACCCGGTGGTGGCCGCGTTGCCGAGCCACTCCTGTACGGCGCGCAACGCGCGACTGGTCAGTTCACGCGTGTCGGCGGTGATGTCGTCCGTCGGGGATACACACGGCAGCACCACAGCTTCGGGGTATGCCTGTCCCGTCGGGGGGAACAACTCGGTGAGGGTCGTCGCCTGCCGCCCGGCCGATCCGCGCAGTGCCTCGACACATGCGGGGTCCGTACCCAGCACGGCCCACTCCTGTCCGGCGGCCGGCGCGGCAACGGTCGGCACGGTCTCCCAGGTCACCCCGAACAGCGAGTCCAGCGACGGCCGTGCGGCGCTCTGAAGCAACTCCGGTGAAACGGGACGGCCCACCAGCGAGCCGATCGACGCGACCGGCGCTCCGGTGGCGTCGGCGACCACCAGGGACACGCCGTCGGCCCCCGTCCTGGACAGGCGCACCCGAAGCAGGGAAGCACCGACGGCGTGCAGCGACACCCCGCTCCAGGCGAACGGCAGCCGCGCCGAACCGGCGTCCTCCGCCTCATCGGCGCCCGCATCCGTATCCGTCGGATGACCGACACCGGTCACGTGCAATGCCGCGTCCAGCAGCGCGGGGTGGATGCCGTAGCGCTCCGCCTCCTCACGTTGTTCTTCCGGGAGCGCCACTTCCGCAAAGAGGTCGTCGTCCTGCCGCCAGGCCGCCCGCACGCCGCGGAAGACCGGCCCGTAGTCCAGTCCCAGCGCGGCCAGTCGTTCGTACAGGTCGTCCACCGGAACCGGCGAGGCACCCGCGGGCGGCCACACGGCCAACTGGTGCTGTTCCGTGCCGGCCTCGCCCTCGGACGTGGCGAGCAGGCCCTTGGCGTGGCAGGTCCAGGGTTCGTCGTCGTCGCTCTCGGGACGGGAGTAGACCCCTATGTCGCGGCGCTCGGGATCATCCGCACCGCTCACGACGACCTGTACCTGCACCGCACCCGACTCGGGCAGGACCAACGGTGCCTGGAGCGTCAGCTCCTCCAGTGTCCGGCAACCGGCCGCGTCCGCCGCACGAAGGGCCAGCTCCACGTACGCCGTCCCCGGCACCACCACCCTGCCCAGCACGAGGTGGTCGGCCAGCCACGGCTGCGCCGCGAGTGACAACCGGCCGGTCAGCACCATTCCGTACGCGTCCGCCATCGACACCACTGCTCCCAGCAGCGGGTGGTCAGCCGAGCGGAGACCGACAGCCGCCACGTCACCGACGCGGGAGGCGGGCGCCTTGAGCCAGAAGTACTGGTGCTGGAAGGCGTAGGTGGGCAGGTCGGTGCGCCGGGCGCCCGTGCCCGCGAACACTCCGGCCCAGTCGACGGCCGCACCGCCGACGAACGCCTCCGCGGCAGAGGTCAGGAAACGCCCCAGACCACCTTCGCCACGCCGCAGCGAACCCACCGCCGTGACAGACGTGTTGATGTGTTCCTCGGCGGTCTGCTCGACGCCCATCGTCAGCACCGGATGGGCGCTCGACTCCACGAACAGACGGAAACCGTCGTCCAGGAGGGCACGCAGGGTGTCGGCGAAACGGACCGTCTGACGCAGGTTGCGATACCAGTAGCCCGCGTCCAGCGACGACGTGTCCAGGACCCCGGCGGTCACCGTGGAGTAGAACGGCACCGTGGACGACTGCGGAGCAATCCCGGCCAGGTCTCGCGAGAGAACGTCCTCGATCTCCTCGACGTGGGCACAGTGCGAGGCGTAGTCCACGGCCACGCGCCGGGCCCGCACACCGTCCGCCTCACACGACGCCAGCAACTCGTCCAAGGCGTCCGCATCTCCGGACACGACCACCACGGCCGGGCCGTTGACCGCGGCCACCGACAGACGACCACCCCAAGCGGAAAGACGCTCCCGCACGGCTTCGACACCGAGAGAAAGCGACACCATGCCGCCCCGCCCCGACAAAGCCCGGATCGCCTTGCTGCGCAGCGCCACCACCTTCGCCGCGTCCTGCAACGACAGCGCACCCGCCACACACGCGGCAGCGATCTCACCCTGCGAATGACCGATCACCGCAGCCGGCTCGACACCGTGGGAACGCCAGACCTCGGCCAGCGACACCATCACAGCCCACAACACCGGCTGCACCACATCAACCTGACCCAGCCAGGCATCACTACCGGCGTCACGGACGAGGTCGGTCAACGACCAATCAACGTAAGGCTCCAGAGCCGCCGCGCACTCACCCATCCGCTCCGCGAATACCGGCGAGGACTCCAGCAGTTCGGCCGCCATACCAGCCCACTGCGAGCCCTGCCCCGGGAACACGAACACCGCACGGCCATCAGCACCGGCCGCACTCCCCTGCACAACGGCGGCGGACTCACGTCCGTCGGCCACCGCTTCGAGCCCGTCCGCACCGTCCAGGACCACGGCCCGGTGCTCGAACACCGACCGCGTCGTCACCAACGACAGCCCGACATCCACCGGCGACAGGTCCGCCCGGTCCCGGACGAACGAGGCCAGACGCCCGGCCTGCGCCCGCAGCGCCGCCTCGGACTTCCCCGACACCACCCACGGCACCACCACCGGCGCGACACCGGTGGAAGACTCCGGGGCCGGCTCCTCCTCGGCAGCCGGTGCCTGTTCCAGGATCACGTGCGCGTTCGTACCGCTGACGCCGAAAGCCGAGACACCGGCTCGGCGGGGCTCCCCGCCCTCCGGCCACGGCATGGATTCCCGCAGCAGCTCGACAGCTCCGGCCGACCAGTCCACCTGCGGCGACGGCTCGTCGACGTGCAGCGTCTGCGGCAGCAGTCCGTGCCGCATGGCGAGGACCATCTTCATCACACCGGCCACACCGGCCGCGGCCTGGGTGTGCCCGAAGTTCGACTTGACCGAGCCCAGCCGCAGCGGCCGGTCCTCCGGACGGTCCTGGCCGTACGTCGCCAGCAGCGCCTGCGCCTCGATCGGGTCACCCAGCGTCGTCCCCGTGCCGTGCGCCTCGACGGCGTCGATCTCCGCCGCGGACAACCGGGCGTTCGCCAGTGCCTGGAGGATCACCCGCTGCTGGGAGATGCCGTTCGGTACGGTCAGGCCGCTGCTGGTGCCGTCCTGGTTGACGGCGGAGCCGCGCACCACGGCGAGCACCGGGTGGCCGTTGCGCCGGGCGTCGGACAACCGCTCCAGCAGCAGCATGCCGACACCCTCACCCCAGCCGGTGCCGTCCGCGCCCGCCGCGAACGCCTTGCACCGGCCGTCGGGAGCGAGCCCCCGCTGGCGGCTGAACGCCACGAACAGCCCTGGGGTCGTCATCAGGGTGGCTCCGCCGGCGAAGGCGACCGAGCACTCGCCCTGACGCAGTGACTGCACTGCCATGTGCAGGGCGACCAGCGACGCGGAACAAGCCGTGTCCACCGTCACGGCGGGGCCCCCGAACCCGAAGGCGTAGGAGAGACGGCCGGACATCACGCTGGCCGCGCTGCTGGTGGCCAGGTAGCCTTCGACGCCCTTCGGAGCCTGGCGCAGGGCCTCGACGTAGTCCTGGCCATTGGTGCCTATGAAGACCCCGGCCTTGGTACCGCGCAGCGAGGCCGGGGCGACACCGGCTCGCTCCATGCTCTCCCAGCTGGTCTCCAGCAGCAGTCGCTGCTGCGGGTCCATGGCCAGCGCCTCACGCGGCGAGATACCGAAGAACGCCGGGTCGAAGGCGCCCGCGTCGGAGAGGAAGGCGCCTTCCTTGACGTACGACGTGTCGGCACGGTCCGGGTCCGGGTCGTAGAGGGAGTCGAGGTCCCAGCCACGGTCGTCCGGGAACTCGGACACCGCGTCGCGGCCGGCGGCGAGCAGCTCCCACAGCTCTTCCGGGGACCGCACCCCACCGGGGAAGCGACAGCTCATGCCGACGATCGCGATGGGCTCCTGGGCCTTCTCCTCGACGTCCCGGAGGCGGCGTTGGGTCTGACGCAGATCAGCCATGACCCGCTTCAGGTACTCGACGAGCTTCTCTTCGTTCGACACTTAGCCCTGCCCCCTCGCGGACACCAAACAGTTCTTGATCATCTCAGGCATCCCCGAGTTCTCGGTCGATCACGTCGAAGAGTTCGTCGAGCGACGCGTCTTCGAGGTCGTCGGTCACCGCATCGTCGGGTCCGACGCCCTCGGTGGACGCGGCACCCGGCTGGTCGAGCTTCGCGAGCATCGCCTGGAGTCGGACGACCGCCTTGGTCCGGGCGATGTCGTCCTGCGGCAGTGCGGTGAGAACGGCCTCGAGATGGTCGATCTCCACCGGCAACGCCTTCTCCGGTGAGGCGTCGTCCGGGGCCAGCTCCGCCAGAAGGTGGTGAGCCAGTGCCGAGGGCGACGCGTAGTCGAACAGCGTGGTGGGCCGCAACCGCAGGCCGGTGGCCGCGTTCAGCCGGTTGCGGAGTTCCACGGCGGTGAGCGAGTCGAGGCCCATCTCGAAGAAGCCGCGCTCCGCGTCGATCCCCGCATGGGTGGCGTGCCCGAGCACCATCGCCGTGTTCTTGCGGACGAGGTCGAGCAGCAACGACTCCCGCTCGGCCGCGGGAAGGGAGGCCAGGGTCTCCGCGAGCGGCTGAGTGCGCTCGGCCGAGGCGTCTTCCGAGTCGCCGACGCTCTGGTACGCCTGCCTGACTTCGGCGATCTCACCGAACAGCGCGCTGCTGCGGGAACCGCTCAGCTCCTTGGCGAAGCGTGACCAGTCGACATCGGTGATCACCGGGCAGGCATCGGGGCCGGTGAGGGCCCGCTCCATTGCCTTGACCGCGAGATCGGGCTCCATGGGCGGCAGCCCGAACCGCTCCATGCGGCCACTGACCAGGGCGCTTTGGGCAGCCATGCCGTCGTCGGCCCAGGGGCCCCACGCGATCGACGTCGCCGGCAGACCCTCAGCCCGCCGCGCCTCCGCCAACGCATCCAAATACGCGTTCGCCGCCGCATAGTTCGCCTGCCCCGCCCCGCCCACCGTCGCCGAGAACGA
>NZ_JBHXFL010000079.1:0-17647 GCF_042724095.1 Streptomyces sp. NPDC127100 | reverse complement strand
CCCCGGGCGCCGGGTGCCGGCGAGCGCGCCGTGCCGCCGGCGCCCGGCGCCTGCCGGGCCGTGCCGTCCACGCCCGGCGCCGGCGGGCCCGCGCCGTCGATGCCGGGACCCTGCACCGTGCAGCCGCCCGCCGCCAGCACGGCGCCCAGGACGCAGGCGACCGCGCCCCGCCCGTACCGCGCATTGCTCATGCCCCTCATACGCATCACTGTCCCCGTCGTCCCACGGTTCGCCACGGATGTCCCCCAGAGATGCTCCCCGCGGATGACGCGCCGCGAACGGCGCGGCATCGTTGTGACCGGGACCGCAAGGCGGCTGTGAGCAAGGTCCCAGCGTGTGCCCCTGCACCGGGGCGCGCGAGCGCCGATACAGTCCCTCGGAGGGTCGGTCTGTACTGGCGAGTAACTGACGGGTAGTTCGAGCAGCTCGAACACATGCTCAGCGGGAGGCAACACACCATGACGCGCGAGTCGGAGTCCGGACTGCCCATCGAACCGGTCTACGGGCCCGACAGCCAGGCGGGCTGGGATCCGGCCGAGAAGCTGGGCGAGCCGGGGGCCTACCCCTTCACCCGCGGCGTGTACCCGACGATGTACACCGGCCGCCCCTGGACCATGCGTCAGTACGCCGGTTTCGGCACGGCGACGGAGTCCAACGCCCGCTACAAGCAGCTGATCGCCAACGGCACGATGGGCCTCTCGGTCGCCTTCGACCTGCCCACCCAGATGGGCCACGACTCCGACGCCCCGATCGCCTCGGGCGAGGTCGGCAAGGTCGGCGTGGCCATCGACTCCATCGACGACATGCGGGTGCTGTTCGGCGGGATCCCGCTGGACAAGGTCTCCACGTCGATGACGATCAACGCGCCCGCCTCGCTGCTGCTCCTGCTCTACCAACTCGTCGCCGAGGAGCAGGGCGTCAGCGCGGACAAGCTGACCGGCACGATCCAGAACGACGTGCTGAAGGAGTACATCGCGCGCGGGACGTACATCTTCCCGCCCAAGCCCTCGCTGCGGCTGATCGCGGACATCTTCAAGTACTGCAGGGCCGAGATCCCGAAGTGGAACACCATCTCCATCTCCGGCTACCACATGGCCGAGGCGGGCGCGTCGCCCGCGCAGGAGATCGCCTTCACCCTCGCGGACGGCATCGAGTACGTGCGCACGGCGGTCGCGGCCGGCATGGACGTCGACGACTTCGCGCCCCGTCTCTCCTTCTTCTTCGTGGCCCGCACGACGATCCTGGAGGAGGTCGCCAAGTTCCGCGCGGCCCGCCGGATCTGGGCGCGGGTGATGAAGGAGGAGTTCGGCGCCCGGAACCCCAAGTCGCTGATGCTGCGCTTCCACACCCAGACCGCGGGCGTGCAGCTGACGGCCCAGCAGCCCGAGGTGAACCTGGTCCGCGTCGCCGTCCAGGGCCTGGCGGCCGTCCTCGGCGGCACCCAGTCGCTGCACACCAACTCCTTCGACGAGGCCATCGCGCTGCCGACCGACAAATCCGCCCGTCTGGCCCTGCGCACCCAGCAGGTCCTCGCCTACGAGACGGACGTGACGGCCACGGTCGACCCGTTCGCCGGGTCCTACGTCGTCGAGAGGATGACCGACGACGTCGAGGCCGCGGCCCTCGAACTGATGCAGAAGGTCGAGGACCTCGGCGGTGCGGTCAACGCCATCGAGCACGGCTTCCAGAAGAGCGAGATCGAGCGGAGCGCCTACCGCATCGCCCAGGAGACCGACTCCGGCGAGCGGGTCGTGGTCGGCGTCAACCGCTACCAGCTCGACGCCGAGGAGCCGTACGAGCCCCTCCGGGTCGACCCGGCCATCGAGGCCCAGCAGGCCGAACGCCTCGCCCGGCTGCGCGCCGAGCGCGACCAGCAGGCGGTGGACACGGCGCTGGCCGCCCTGAAGAAGGCCGCCGAGGGCGAGGACAACGTCCTCTACCCGATGAAGGACGCGCTGCGGGCCCGGGCGACGGTGGGCGAGGTGTGCAACGCGCTGCGCGAGGTGTGGGGGACGTACGTGCCCTCGGACGCCTTCTGAGCACGTTTCTGATCAACCGTCGGACGCGCTGCGTGGGCGTCCGTACCGACGGCTGAAACGCCGGAGCGGAGTGCCGCACCCCCGTGCGACACTCCCTCCATGTTCGGCGTCATAGACCTCCCCACCTACCTGGCGGGCCTCGTCCTCATCGTCCTGCTGCCCGGCCCCAACTCCCTCTACGTCCTCTCCGTGGCCGCCCGCCGCGGCGTGCGCGCCGGGTACACGGCCGCCGCCGGGGTCTGGTGCGGGGACACGGTGCTGATGACGCTGTCGGCCGCCGGGGTGGCCTCGCTGCTCCAGGCCAACGCCGTGCTCTTCGCGATCGTCAAGTACGCCGGCGCCGGGTACCTCACGTGGCTCGCGGTCGGCATGATGCGGGCCGCGTGGAGCATGTGGCGGACGCGGCGCGAGCAGGAGGGGCCGGACACCACCGCCCCCGTGGCCGGGGACGAACGGCCCTTCCGCCGGGCGCTGGTCGTCAGCCTCTTCAACCCGAAGGCGATCCTTTTCTTCGTCGCCTTCTTCGTGCAGTTCGTCGACCCGGGCTACGCCTACCCGGCCCTGTCCTTCGTCGTCCTCGGCGCCTTCGCACAGTTCTTCAGCTTCCTCTACCTCAGCGCGCTGATCTTCAGCGGCACCAGGCTGGCCGCCGCCTTCCGCCGTCGCAGGCGGCTGTCGGCGGGCGCCACCTCGGCGGCGGGGGCGCTGTTCCTGGGCTTCGCGGTGAAGCTGTCGGTGGCCAGCGCCTAGACCCGGCGTCGGGCGGCGCCCGGACCCGTCGTCAGGCCAGGCCGAAGCGGGCCAGGTACCCGCCGAGGCCGGCCGGGTCCGCGCCCGCCCAGCCGACGTGGCCGTCCGGCCGGACCAGGAACAGCCCCGTTCCGTACGCCCCGTGTCCGGGCCCCCGGACCACGGGCACCGACTCCGGCACCGGCGGCGCGTCGGTGCCCAGCGCCAGCAGCGTCCAGTGCGGTCCGCGGAACGCGTCGAAGAGCCGGACGCCGTCCACCGTGCCGTCGGGCGCGCGGTCGCCGGCCCGCAGGGCACCGTCCGGGACGGTACGGGTCTCCGCCGTCAGGGACGAGTCCCGGTAGCCGATCCCCAGTTGCCGGGTCGCGCCCCCGCGCCGCACCTCGCCGCGGTGGACGCCGGTCGACAGGCCGAGCACCCCGGCGGCGACCGGGCGCCGCTCCTCCTCGTAGCTGTCCAGGAGCCCGTCCGGGGCGTCGCCCGCGAGCACCGCGCCCAGCTTCCAGCCCAGGTTGTAGGCGTCCTGCACGCTGGTGTTCAGGCCCTGCCCGCCGGCCGGCGAGTGCACGTGGGCGGCGTCCCCGGCGAGGAGGACGCGGCCCGCGCGGAAGCGGTCGGCCAGCGCCGCCCGGGGCCGGAAGTCGGAGGCCCAGCGGACCTCGGTGACGTCCTCCGGGGCCAGGTGGGTGCGGTCGGCGACGACCTTGCGCACGCCGTCCGCCGTGAGGTCCACGTCGGTGCCCCCAGGGAACTGCGCGACCACCTGGAAGTCCTCGGTGCCGGCCAGCGGGCACAGGGAGAGGAAGCCGGTGTCCCCGCGGGGCGGGAAGATGTGCCAGTTGTCGCGGTCCAGGCCGCCGATCCGGACGTCCGCCACCAGCATCGGACCCGGATCGACCGTCTCGCCCGTCATGCCGATGCCGAGCGCGCGCCGCACGGCCGACCGGCCGCCGTCGGCGGCGACGAGGTACCGGGCGCGCACGGGCTCCCCGGCCGCGAGGTGCGCGGTCACGCCGTCCGCGTCCTGGGCGACGCCGACGACCTCCCGGCCGAAGGCCACCGTGCCGCCCAGCTCCTCGAGCCGGGCCAGCAGGATCTCCTGGGTCCGCCACTGCGGCACCATCCACGGCGCGTTGTACGGCGAGTCCTCGCTCGGCTCGGCCGGGTCGAAGAGGGAGTGCTCGCCGAGCCGCTCGCCGTCCTGCCAGACCATGCCGACCGGGTAGCCGCCGCCGGCCGCGTGGATCGCGTCGAGGACGCCGAGGTCGTCGAAGACCTCCATGGTGCGGGGCTGGAGGCCCTTGCCGCGCGAGCCGGGGAACAGCGCCCCGCCGCGCTCCACCACCAGCGCGTCCACCCCGCGCCGGGCCAGGTCGATGCCGAGCGCGAGTCCGGTCGGGCCCGCGCCGGTGATCAGTACGTCCGTCTGCATGCCGCATCTCCTTAACGCTGTTAAGTGCCGCCTGCCCCCGAGGATCTCCTTAACAGCGTTAAGGTGTCAAGCTGTGCGCGTGGGAACGGAACGACGCGCCCCCCTCGACCGCCGACGGGTCGCGGACACGGCGCTGAAGCTGCTGAACGAGGTGGGCCTCGACGGCCTGACCCTGCGCACCATCGCCCGGGAACTGGACGTCAAGGCGCCCGCCCTGTACTGGCACTTCAAGGACAAGCAGGCCCTGCTCGACGAGATGGCCACCGAGATGTACCGCCGGATGATCGCCGAGGGCTCGCTCGACCCGGGCGACACCTGGCGCGAACGGCTGCTCAAGACCAACCGGGGCCTGCGCGCGTCGCTGCTCGGCTACCGCGACGGCGCCAAGGTCTTCAGCGGCTCACGCTTCACCGGCCTGGAGCACGCCGAACAGATGGAGGACGGCCTGCGCCTGTTCACCGCCGCCGGCTTCACCCTCCCCCAGGCGGTGCGGGCGACCTCGACGACATACGTCTACACGCTCGGCTTCGTCACCGAGGAGCAGGGCGTCGCCCCCCTGCCCGACCAGCGGCGCGAGGGCTACGACATGAACGAACGCGCCCGCCGGATGGCCGACTTCCCCCTGTCGGCCGCGGCGGGCGCGGAGATCTTCGAGGACTACGACCGGCACTTCGAGGAAGGGCTGGCGCTGGTGATCGACGGTATCGCCGCGCGTTACGGCCTCGACTGAGACCCGGCCGCGGCCCTCCGCCGTGCCGCCAGACGGCGGCGCACGGCCCGGGTGACGACCGGCGGCAGCAGGTCCAGCGCGAGCCGGCGGGCCCGGCCGCGGGGGGACGGCGCGGGCGCGGGCCGTGCCGGGCGCTCCGTCCGCCCCGCCGCCCTCGTCTGGCCCGGCAGGGACGCGGCACCCGGCCGGGACTCCGCCGGACCCGCCGCGGGTGCCCGGTGCCGGGAGACCGGCAGCGACGGCAGCCGCATCGTCCGGCCCTTGGCGCGGGCCCGGACCAGCCGGTGCCCGGCGGCCCACTCCACCGTCACCGTGCAGTCGTCGCGCTCACGCAGCGCGGCCAGCAACTGCTCCTGCACGGGCTCCGGATCGCCCCAGGTGCCGTACAGCTTCTGGGTGCTCAGGCAGACCGGGCGCAGCCCCCGGTTGAGCACGGCCTCCCAGGTGGCGACGGCCACGCCCGGGGTGTGCTCCGAGCGGTAGTCGTCGAGGACGACGATCCCCTCGGGCAGCAGCAGGTCGCGGACCGCGCCGATGTCCCCGTGGACGTGCTCGTACAGGTGCGAGGCGTCGATGTGGGCGAAGCGGCAGGTGGCGGGCGGGACCTTCCCGGTGATGGCGGAGCTCGGGGCCTGCACGATCTCCGGCAGGGTGTCGTGGAAGGAGAGGTAGTTCCGTTCGAAGGCCTGCCGGGTGAGCGTCGCGTACGACTTCGCCGACTCGGCCCGGTTCGCCTCGTCCGGGGCGTCCGCCTCGAACAGGTCGCAGACGGTGAGCTTCTCGCCGTCCCGCAGGCGGTGGCCCAGAAGGATCGCGCTCCTGCCCAGGTAGGCGCCGAGTTCGAGGAGGTCGCCGCGGGTTCCGGCGGCCTCCTGCCGTTCGAGGAACCAGGAGAACAGCACCTGGTCGAGCGGCCAGAACCAGCCGGGGACGTCGTTCAGCTCAGCGGGATGCGTGTGCTTTGCCTGCGCGGTCGCCATGAAGGGAGAATGCCTCCTCGGGCCCGGAATGACAGCGGGCGCGCTCGATTCGGTGGGCGGAAAATCACACGAATCGCTCAGTGTGATCGGCTGAGCACCGTCCGAAGCCACGGTGTCAGCGGCTTCTCGACGTACCGGTGCAGGAGCCAGGCCAGGCCCAGCATCCCGGCCGCGGTGAGCACGAAGGTCGCCGCCGACGGCACGTGCAGCCCGCGGTGCAGGAAGCGGATCGCCACCCAGCCCAGGTGCTCGTGGACCAGGTAGAACGGGTAGGTCAGCGCACCGGCCACCGTCAGCCAGCGCCAGTTCGCCCGGTTCAGCCAGCCCAGCGCGACCGCCGCGACCGCGACGAAGCCGAAGGCGACGACCAGGACGATGCCGAACGTGGTCCGGTGCGCGAAGGCGTTCGGGTCGGTGGCGTTCCACAGGTCGCGCACCGCGAAGTGCTGCCCGATCAGGAAGCCGGCGGCCACCAGGCCCCACGCGTGCGCGTCCCGCCGGTCGCGGTGGACGAGGTACAGGCCCACGCCCCCCACGAAGAACGGCGCGTACTCCGGCATCAGCACCAGTTCGAGCAGCGGCTCGTGCGCGGCCTGCGCGATCGCCGCGGCCAGCAGCCAGCCGGCGCAGAACATCAGGACGCGCCGGCGGTTCGCGCCGGGCAGCACCACGCACAGCGCGAACAGCGCGTAGAAGCGGACCTCCACCCACAGTGTCCAGCACACGCCCAGTACCCGGTCCGCGCCCAGCGGCTGCTGGAGCATCGTCAGGTTGACCAGCGCGTCGCTCGGTGACACCGCCTCGTACACGACGACCGGCAGCGCGAACACCGCCGTCACGAGGATCACCGCCGCCCAGTAGGCGGGCAGCAGCCGGGACGCGCGGGAGGCGACGAACGACGTCAGGGACCGGCCCCAGCCGCTCATGCAGATCACGAAGCCGCTGATCACGAAGAAGACCTGGACGCCGAGACAGCCGTAGGCGAAGAAGGTGTGCAGCGTCGGGAACTGGAGCTTGGGCGAGCTGCCCCACGCGTCGGTGACGGAACCGCCGCGTCCGCCGTAGTGGTACGCCGCCACCATCAGCGCGGCCACCAGCCGCAGCCCGTCCAGGGCACGCAGCCGGGCCGGGGCCGCCTTCGCCCGCGGCGCCTGAGGTATCGCCGCGCCGGGCGCCGGAGCGGGGGCACCGGCCGCGCCGGGCCCCGCTGTCGACGTGCTCACGACCGTCTCGGTCACTGCTGGTCTCCTTCGGCCGTTCCCCCACTCGTCGTCGGTCGGGACGCCCGGAGAGGGGCCGAGTGTGAACGGCAGTACGAGGAACGCGTGTGTGATGGGTGGGGCAAGGCTAGGCACGCCTCCGGCCGGCAGGGCGCCGCCGGACGGGCCACCGGGGGAAATTCTGCGGAACGCCGGATGACGGAACGGCGACGACGGCCGGTGCTCCCGCCCGCTTCACCCTCCCGTAATCCGGCGTCACCTCAGCGTTTGATCGAGCGCCGAATGGCCCGCGCCCGCCGCGCCACCTTCCGTGCCGTGGAATTGTGCGGCAGAAAGGCCAGCCGGCCGGGAATTCCGCCGGGCAGTCCGAGCGAAGTGAGCCGCCGCTTCTTGAAATACCGCCAGGTGTGCGCATCCAGATTCCCGCGCAGGTATTCCTCCGCGTCCGGCCGCAGCTCGGTGAGTATCTTCGGCTGCATGGCGAAACCCACGGCCCGCACCAGGGCGCCGAGTGCCTCCGGCTCCAGGCCCTGGCGCCGTTCCGTGACGGCCGGTGCGTCGTCCGGCTCGGGCAGCAGCGCGTCGACGATGGTGACGGGCACCCGGTTGCTGTTCTCGTACGGCGTCAGCCGGTCCAGCAGCGTCCCGGTGCCGACCCGGGCGACCGGCAGGCCGTACAGCGCGGACGCGGTCAGCAGGGCCGTGGAGAAGCAGCCGACCACCAGCGCCGGCCGCATCCGCTGGTACAGCACCTCGGCGAGCACGGGGGTGTCCACCACCGTGAGGGCGACGCCGAGCCGCTCCGCCTCCTCCTCCAGGGTGCGCGTGAAGCGGGCCGGGGCCGTGGGGTGCGGTTTGAACACCACCCGGCCGTGCCCGAGGCCGACGGCGCCGGTGAGCATCCGCACGTGCAGGTCCTCCTCCTCCTCGGCGGAGAGGATGCCCAGCGCGGACAGGTACTGGCCGAGCAGCAGCGCGGGCTCCTCGACGTCCGGCAGACCGGCACCGGTGTCCGCCAGTTCGGCCAGCACCTTGGTGAACGCCGGGGTCGGCACCAGCTCCGCACCCACCTCGAACTCGGTCAGCAGCAGCGGGGTGAGCCCCGGCACCAGGTCGAGGTGGAGCAGCCGCTCCACCCGGGTGCCGACCAGCGGGTCGAGCTTGTTGCGGGTCGGCCCGTAGCTCATCAGGCCGTCCGCGTACACGGTCAGGGGCGCGTCCGGGAACATCTGCGCCACCCCCAGCGCCGGCTGCACCTGGAGGGACTCCACGACCAGTTCGACGTCGTCGTCCCCGAGCCCCCAGGCCAGCCGCAGATACCGCTCCCACATCGGGGCGTCGTCCACGCGCGGCGCCCAGCCGCCCGGGTGGAACGGGAAGACCGCCTCGTTCCACGACACCACGTCGTCGAACCGGTCCCGCAGCCGCTCGAACCCCGGCATCACGTCCAGGGACGGGGTCGTCTCGGGCGTCGCCGCGTTGTTGGAGACCAGCAGGATCCGCCGGTCGGCCGCCGCGAAGCAGCCCGCGTCCAGGGCGGCGGCGAGCGTGGCCGTGCCGTACAGCGTCGACGCCAGGAAGATCTGCGTGCTCACGCCGCCACCTCCGCGGCCGGCACCGGACGGCGGCGCAGCCGGCGCAGCCGCGTCGCCCGCTCGGCGTCCATCGAGGCGAGCACCTCGTCGAGCGCGTCCTGCGGCATCCGCCGCAGCGCGGCGGCGCTCATCGCCTTCAGTTTCCGTGCCACGGCAGGCTCGAACCTCTCGATGGAACCCAGATGGTGGGAGATGATCGCGCAGTACGTGCGCACCGCCTTCGGCAGCAGCCGCGAGGCGTCGGCGTCCGCGGCCGTCTCGGCGACGACCTGGTCGAAGGCGCGGATGAAGTCCAGCTGGCGGACGTCCCCGATCTGGGTGAGCGAGGACGCCACCCCGCGCCGGTAGAAGACGCCGAGCAGCCCGGTCACCGCGAAGGACTCCGCCTCCCGGTGCAGCTTCCAGATCCACGGCCGGTCCTCCGCCGTGCGCAGCCCGTCGGTGAAGTGCAGCAGGCCCCGGTCGGCCAGCCGGCGGTGGTAGATCCCGGCCCAGGCGTAGGCGTAGTCGACCGAGGTGGAGCGGTGGGCGGGCAGGATCGCGTCGCGCGGCCGCAGCGAGACGTTCCTGCGCCCGTGCGGCACCCGGAACACGGCCCGCGACCGCGCCGTGCACTGCACGTGGTCGGTGCGCACGAAGTCGCAGCCCAGGTCCTCGATCGCGGCGACCAGCCGCTCGTAGTGGCCGGGGGCCAGCCAGTCGTCCCCGTCCAGGAAGGTCAGGTACTCGCCGCGCGCCCGGTCGATGCCGGTGTTGCGGGCGGTCGCCAGGCCGCCGTTGCGCTCGTGGCGGACCAGCACCGCCCCCGGCAGTTCCTCCTCGGCACGCGCGAGAAGGTCCACGGTGCCGTCGGACGAGCAGTCGTCGACGAGAATGAATTCGAAGTCCTCCCGCGCGTTCGCGCGCAGACTCCGCAGGGTGTCGGGTGCGTATTGCCGCACGTTGTAGAACGGCACGATGACGGAGAGCTTGGGCACGTGGCGACGTTATGCGCCGGCCCGGCATGCGGCTTTACCTGAACCTTGATGCGAAGTGAACGAGGCGTGGCGAAGCCGTGAAGTGGACGGGTTTTCCGGTGCCCGGCGGCCCGATTCGCCATTCGGCGACATGCTGTTCACCGTTTGTTGCATTCCGGTTGGGCGGTTACTAGGAATGGCTTCCTAGCGTCCTCGGTGTGCCAGCAAGTGCAACGAAGGCCCGGCGAGTCGCCGTTCTCGCGGATTCCGACACCCGGTGGAAATGGGGCGCGCTCACCGCGGCCCGCATCTCCCCCGAGGGTGCGGACGTCCACCTGGACGGCTACCTCCTGCGGGGCCGAGCCACCCCCACCGCCCGCCAGCTGACGGAGGTCGGCGCCGCCGCGGACTCGCTCCGCGAGGTGACCGCCGCCGAGTTCCTGCGCGCCATGGCCGAGGAGCCGTACGACGTGCTCGTCCTCGCCCTGGTCGGCGGCGGCGTCCAGGCGATGCTGCACGGACTGGGACGCGTGTGGGAAGGCCGCACCGAGCGCCCCGTCGTCGTCACCGGCTACGTCGGCGTCGTCTACGAGAAGCTCACCGACGGCCTGCTGCTGCGCCACGGCGCCGACCTGGTCCTCGCCAACTCCCGCCAGGACGCGGACCGTTTCCGGGCCGTGTACGAGGGGGTCGGCGCCGACGCCTCGGCGGTGACCGAGGTCGCGCTGCCCTTCCTGGGCGGGGCGGAGCACACCGGCGAGCACGGCCACCCGTACACGGTGGTCTTCGCCGCCCAGCCCTCCGTCCCGGACAGCCGGCAAGGCCGTACGTACCTGCTCGACCGGCTCGTCCGGCACGCCCGCCGGCACCCCGACCGCGAGGTGCTGCTCAAACTCCGCTCCAAGCCCGGCGAACACACCACGCACATCGAGGAGCTGCCCTACCAGAAGCTGGTGCAGAAGGCCGACCCGCCGCCCAACTTCCGCCTGGTCTACGGGCACATGGGCGAGGTCCTCGACCGCACCGACCTGCTGGTCACCGTCAGCTCCACGGCCGCCCTGGAGTCCCTGCACCGCCGCATCCCGACGGCCGTGCTGACCGACCTGGGCGTACGCGAGAACCTCGGCAACCACCACTTCGTCGGCTCCGGCTGCCTCGCCTCCTGGGACCAGCTCGACGCCGGCCACCGCCCGGTGGCCGACCCGGCGTGGGTGGCCCGGCAGGGGGTCGCCCCGGACGGCACGTACGGCACCGCCTTCGACACGGCCCGCGCACGCATCACCGCGCTGCTCGGCCGGCCCGGTGGCCTGCCGCCGCTCCGCCCCTACTACACGCCCGTCACCGCCCCCGGCTACCTGCCCGGCATCCTCGCCCGCCACCACCTCGGCCCGGACGGCACCCCGCTGCCCGGCGCACCCGCCGCCGACAAGGCACCCGGACCGGTCCGGCAGGTCGTGCGCCGTGCCGCCCGCGGCGCCTACCGGCACGGCGTCCAGCGCGTCGCCCCGGTGATCCGCCGGATGGGGGAGCTGTGACCGGCCGCCCCGCCCGACCCCGGACCCCCGTACCCGCCCAAGGAGCCCCTGCCATGACCCAGCCGGACGACCCGGAAGCGGGCCGAGGCGCCTCGGTGCGCCGTGTGCTCGCCGTGATCCCCGCGCGCGGCGGCTCCAAGGGCGTACCCGCGAAGAACCTCGCCCCGGTCGGGGGCGTCCCCCTCGTCACCCGCGCCGTCCGCGAGTGCCGGGCCACCCGCCTGGTGACGGACGTCGTGGTCTCCACCGACGACCGGGCCATCGCCGCGGCGGCCCGGGAGGCCGGCGCCGAGGTGGTGCTGCGCCCCGCCGCCATCGCCGGGGACACGGCCACCTCCGAGGCCGCGGTGCTGCACGCCCTGGACACCCACGAGGCCCTGCACGGCGCCGCCGTCGACGTGGTGCTGCTCGTGCAGTGCACCAGCCCCTTCCTCGTCCGCGAGGACGTCGACGCGGTGGCCGGCGCGGTGGCCGGCGGCGCCGACACCGCGGTGACCGTCGCCCCCTTCCACGGCTTCGTCTGGCGTGACGGCCCCTCCGACGGCGGCGACGGCGACGGCGGCCACGGCGTCAACCACGACAAGGCCCACCGCCCCCGACGCCAGGACCGCCCCCAGGACCTGCTGGAGACCGGCGCCGCCTACGCCATGGACGCGGCGGGCTTCCGCGAACACCGGCACCGCTTCTTCGGCCGCACCGAACTGGTCCGCACCGACCCGGCCCGCGTCCTGGAGATCGACGACCCGCACGACCTGGCCCGCGCCCGCGCCCTGGCGCCCCTTTTCGACGCCGCCCGGCCCGGCGCCCTGCCGACCGCCGCCGACATCGACGCGGTCGTCCTCGACTTCGACGGCACCCAGACCGACGACCGGGTGCTGATCGACTCCGACGGGCGGGAGTTCGTCTCCGTGCACCGCGGCGACGGGCTCGGCATCGCCGCCCTGCGCCGCAGCGGCCTGACGATGCTGATCCTGTCCACGGAGGTGAACCCGGTCGTCGCCGCCCGCGCCCGGAAGCTCCAGCTCCCGGTGCTGCACGGCATCGACCGCAAGGACCTCGCGCTCAAGCAGTGGTGCGAGGACCAGGGCATCGCCCCCGAGCGCGTGCTCTACGTCGGCAACGACGTCAACGACCTGCCGTGCTTCGCCCTCGTCGGCTGGCCGGTCGCGGTCGCCTCCGCCCACGACGTGGTGCGGGGCGCCGCCCGCGCCGTCACCACCGTCCCCGGCGGCGACGGCGCGATCCGCGAGATCGCCGGCTGGCTCCTCGGCCCCTCCCTCGACCCTTCCGCGACCCCCGCTCCGCTCACCCAGTCCACGTAAGGAACCCCCTGCCATGAGCACCAACTCCCGCATCCGCACCTTCGGCACGCGCGAGGCCGGCCCCGGCCGCCCCGTCTACATCACCGGCGAGATCGGCATCAACCACAACGGCGACATCGAGAACGCCTTCAAGCTGATCGACGCCGCCGCCGAGGCCGGCTGCGACGCCGTCAAGTTCCAGAAGCGCACCCCCGAGATCTGCACCCCGCGCGACCAGTGGGACATCGAGCGCGACACCCCCTGGGGCCGGATGACGTACATCGACTACCGCCACCGCGTCGAGTTCGGCGAGGACGAGTACCGCCAGATCGACGACTACTGCAAGAGCAGGAACATCGACTGGTTCGCCTCCCCGTGGGACACCGAGGCCGTCGCCTTCCTGGAGAAGTTCGACGTCCCCGCCCACAAGGTCGCCTCCGCCTCCCTCACCGACGACGAGCTGCTGCGCGCCCTGCGCGCCACCGGCCGCACGGTCATCCTGTCCACGGGCATGTCCACCCCCAAGCAGATCCGCCACGCGGTCGAGGTGCTGGGCAGCGACAACATCCTGCTGTGCCACGCGACGTCCACCTACCCGGCGAAGGCCGAGGAGCTGAACCTCCGCGTGATCAACACCCTCCAGCAGGAGTACCCGAACGTTCCGATCGGCTACTCCGGCCACGAGACGGGCCTGCAGACCACCCTCGCCGCGGTCGCCCTCGGCGCCACCTTCGTCGAGCGCCACATCACCCTCGACCGCGCCATGTGGGGATCCGACCAGGCCGCCTCCGTCGAGCCGCAGGGCCTGACCCGCCTGGTCCGCGACATCCGCACCATCGAGGCCTCCCTCGGCGACGGCGTCAAGAAGGTCTACGACTCCGAGCTCGGCCCGATGAAGAAGCTGCGCCGTGTCACCGGCGTCGTCGCCGAGGCGGAGATCGCCACGGCGGCCGGCGAGCCGGTCACGGTCTGACCCACTCCCACCCCCACCACGCCCTACGACGGGACGGTCGTACGCCGATGAGCCCCCGCGCCGGGAACGCCGGCCCCCGCACTCTCGCCTTCGTCGAGAGCCCGGTGCAACTGCTGAACGTGCTGGAGTGGGCGCACACCCGTGCGCCCGGCGCGGAACTCACCCTCGTCGTCCTGTCCCCGGTGGACCCGATGACCCGCGGCCAGCTCCGCCGCATGGCGGAACTGGCCCGGCACGAGGGCCACGAGGTCCGCTGGGAGGAGGCGCGGGGCGGCGCCGCGGCACCCTTCCGCACGGTGGGGAGCCTGGCGACGCCCCTGCGCCGCGCGGACCGCGTCGTCATGGGCGACCCCTTCTCCCGCTACGTCCAACTCCTCTTGACCATCACCCGGGCCCGCGACCTGGTCGTCGTCGACGACGGCACGGCCACGATGGAGTTCGTCACCCAGCTCGCCCGCGGCGAACGCCTGGTCCGCTGGCACCGCAAGGGCAGTCGCCCCGGAGCCCGCGACCTGCTCTTCGCCCCGGTGTCGCGGTCCGCCCGGCGCCGCCTGACCCCGGCCGGGGGCCGCGCCGTGGAGGTCTTCTCCGCCATGCCGGTGGAGGAGGTCCCGGACGGCGTCACCGTCACCGCCAACGCCTTCGCCTGGACCCGCGCCCGCTTCGGCCCGCCCCGCATCACCAAGGGCGCCGACATGGTCGGCACCTCCCTGGTGGAGACGGGCGTCGTGGACACCGACCGATACCTGGACGCCGTCCACACCCTGGCGAAGACCCACGGGGCGGCCCGCTACTTCGCCCACCGCCGCGAGAGCACCGAGAAACTCCACCGCCTGGCCGTGGAGACGGGACTGGAGATCGTCCGCCCCGACCTCCCGCTGGAACTCATAGCCCGCCGTGGCCCGATCGGCCGCACCGTCCTCAGCTTTCCGTCCACGGTCGTCCACACCCTCCCCCTCGCGCTCGCCGGCACCGAGGTCCGCGTCGCCGTCTGCGACATCGACCCCGCCTGGCTCACCCGGTCCGCCTCCCCCCGGGCGACCGGCTTCCTCTCCGGCGTCACCACCACGGCCCGCGCGGCCCACCGGCTGCCGGCGGTGGCGGGCTGACCGACCCGGCCGCGAAACGCGCCCCGGCCGGACCGGGGCCGGTTCGACCTGAGTACATCCCACTCGACAGGTCTCCCGCCGACCGCAAGGAGTGGACGCCGGACGACTTCCGGCTCGAAGTCCTGATCGCTCCCCATGGCCAGGCCACCGACCAGCAGGCCGAACGGCCCCGACTACTCCCGTCCGGCCGTGGTCGGGGACGCGTGGGGCGCACGGAGCGTGGTATCCGTGAAGGAGCAAGGAAACGGAGGCGGGCGCGGCGGCCAAAGTGGGCGAGCTTACCCACCTCCGTCGGCACCTATGCGCCGTACGGCCAACTTTTCTTCCCCTAACGGGTTGAACTTTTGTTGATCGAGGGACAGTTGACTGCCTCGGCGTCCTACCCTTCAGAGGGTGAAGCAATTGATGTCCCGAGAGTCCGAGGCCGATCCGTCAGGGGAAGCGCTGCTTCCCGGCACCCTGCCCGAGGCGCTGCGCGCCGAGCTCGTGGCCTTCCGCCGCGATCTGCACATGCACCCCGAGCTGGGCAACCAGGAGTTCCGCACCACCGCGGCGATCAAGGAGCGGCTCGAGCGGGCCGGTCTCAAGCCGCGTGTGCTCCCCGTGGGCACCGGGCTCGTCTGCGACATCGGCACCGACTCGGGACAGTGGGCCGGCGGGCCGCGCATGCTGGCGCTGCGCGCCGACATCGACGCGCTGCCCATCCCGGACACCAAGAACGACTGCCCGTACCGCTCGATCGTCCCGGACCGCGCCCACGCCTGCGGGCACGACGTGCACACCACCGTCGTCCTCGGGACCGGCCTCGTGCTCGCCGCCCTGCACGAGCAGGGCCTGCTGCCCCGGCCCGTGCGGCTGGTCTTCCAGCCCGCGGAGGAGGTGCTGCCCGGCGGTGCCGCCGACGCCATCGAGGGCGGCGCGCTGGAGGGCGTGCGCCGCATCCTGGCCGTGCACTGCGACCCCCGGGTGGACGCCGGGAAGGTCGGGCTGCGGGTGGGGCCCATCACCTCCGCCTGCGACCGGCTGGAGATCTCGCTGAACGGACCCGGCGGCCACACCGCCCGGCCGCACCTGACGACCGACCTCGTCACCGCCGCCGCCCGCGTCGTCGTCGACGTGCCCGCGGTCGTCGCCCGGCGTGTGGACAGCCGCAGCGGCCTCGCCCTGACCTGGGGCCGGATCGACTGCGGCCACGCCCCGAACGTCATCCCGCAGCACGCCGAACTCGCCGGCACCGTGCGCTGCCTCGACCTCGACGCGTGGCGGCAGGCACCCGACCTCCTGG
Source organism: Streptomyces sp. NPDC127100 (assembly GCF_042724095.1). Classification (NCBI taxonomy): domain Bacteria; kingdom Bacillati; phylum Actinomycetota; class Actinomycetes; order Kitasatosporales; family Streptomycetaceae; genus Streptomyces; species Streptomyces sp. NPDC127100. Next base: position 1,742 of record NZ_JBHXFL010000079.1, on the reverse strand, counting down.
TCGGCGCCATCGACGAGATCGCCAACCTGCACCGGGCCAAGTCCGAGATCACCTACGTCCGGGGCGTGCCCCCCGTCGTCAACGAGGTGACGAGCACCGAACTGCTCCAGGCCGCCATGGTCGCCCGGCGCGGCACGGACTCCGTCGAAGGCACCGAGCAGAGCCTCGGCGGCGAGGACTTCTCCTGGTACCTGGAGCACGTGCCCGGCGCGATGGCCCGGCTCGGCGTGCGTCCGCCCGGCGAGCGCACGGTGCGGGACCTGCACCAGGGCGACTTCGACGTGGACGAGCACGCCATCACCGTCGGCGTGGAGATGTTCACCGCCGCCGCGCTCATCGACGCCGTGCAGTAGCCCGCTTCGACCCCCTTCCGCCGCGTTCGGCCCGGTGGTTCACCGGGCCGTAACCGGCCAGCGGCACGAATGGGTAACGGCCCTGCGGAACCCCGTTCCCAGGAGTTTCTACGCGCGTTAATGTGCGCCGAACCGAGCGCCCGCTGCGGGGCTTTGGAGAATGGGGAACTTCAGATGCGTCGGATATCCAGACTGACCCGCGTCGCGGTGGGCGTCGCCTCGCTCGCACTCGCCGCCACGGCCTGCGGAGGCACCAGCAGCGAGAGCGGCAGCGGCGACGACGGCAAGGACGCCAAGGGCCTCGCCATCGCCTACGACATCGGCGGCAAGGGCGACCAGTCCTTCAACGACGCCGCGTACGCCGGTCTGCAGAGGGCTCAGAAGGAGTTCGGCTACAAGACCGCCGACATCGAGCCCACCGAGGGCGAGACGGACGCGGACAAGGAGCAGCGTCTGGCCTCGCTGGCGAAGCAGGGCTACAACCCGGTCATCGGCGTCGGCTTCGCCTACGGCCCGGCGATGAAGGCCGTGGCCGAGAAGTACCCGGACACCACCTTCGGCATCGTGGACTCCGTGGTCGAGGGCAAGAACGTGGCGTCCCTCGTCTTCGCCGAGAACGAGGCCTCCTACCTCGCCGGTGTCGCCGCCGCCAAGGCCACCAAGACCAAGACGGTCGGCTTCGTGGGCGGCGTGGACGTCCCCCTGATCCACAAGTTCGAGGCGGGCTTCAAGCAGGGCGTCACGGACACCGACCCGAAAGTCAAGGTGCTGTCGCAGTACCTGACGCAGACGGCGGAGGAGGGCGGCTTCTCCAGCCCCGACAAGGGCCGCGCCGCCGCCGAGGGCCAGATCGAGAAGAAGGCCGACGTCGTCTACCAGGCGGCCGGCCTGTCCGGTCAGGGCGTGATCGAGGCCGCCGCGAAGGCGAAGGTCTGGGCGATCGGCGTCGACTCGGACCAGTACAAGCAGGAAGCCCTCGCCGCGTACAAGGACCACATCCTCACCTCCGCCCTGAAGGACATCAACGGCGCGGTGTTCGCCCTGGCCAAGTCGGTCAAGGACGGCAAGCCGCTCACCGGCACCCAGACCTTCGACCTGAAGTCCGACGGCGTCGGCCTGTCCGACAGCAACCCGAAGTTCGCCGAGGTCGCGGGCGCGAAGGACGCCGTGGCCAAGGCCAAGGAAGGCATCGTCGGCGGCTCGATCAAGGTCAAGACCGAGTAGACGGCCGGCACGGAGTCCCGGAAGCGGGGGGGGGGCCCCGCCGCCCCCCCCCCCGCAGCCCCCCCACCCCCCCCCCGGGGGGGGCGCGCCCCCCCCCCCCCCCCCCCCCCCCGGGCCCCCCCCCCCCCCCCCCCCCCCCCCCGCCCCCCCCCCCCCCCCCCGCGG
>NZ_JBHXFL010000078.1:0-18148 GCF_042724095.1 Streptomyces sp. NPDC127100 | reverse complement strand
CCCGCGCGCCGGCCCCTGCGTGCCGGGCGGAGCGGTGCCGTGCCGCCCGGCGGGATGCTCAGGCGGCGGTGATCAGCCCGGTGTCCAGCGGACGGTGCGGAGCGATGATCCGGCCGTCCGGCAGGAGCTCACCGGTGTCCTCGAAGAGGACGACGCCGTTGCACAGCAGGCTCCATCCCTGCTCCGGGTGGTGCGCCACGAGACGGGCGGATTCCCGGTCGGCGGAGTCGGCCGGAGGACACGGTGGCTGGTGCTGGCACATGAGTGGGGTCTCTCGGTCTGTCGTGATGGGTGAGTGCGCTGTCTTGTCTGTCCCGCGGCGTGAAACGTCGTCCATGGCCGCCCCCCGTTGTGATAAGTCGGTCCGAACCCAGTGTTGCCCCACGGGCGTCGATCCGCAGGGATTTCGCAGCACCGCTTCTCATGGGTTGGAGACGCGTCACCCGCGCGGACGGTTCACCGCAACTGCACTGTCACTTCGGGTGGTTCACGATGGCCGGATGAGACTAGTCCGCCCGGGCCGGCGCCCGGGCGGAGGACTGGTCAGGCGGGGGAGCGGAGCAGTTGCGTCGGCGTCACCCGGTGGGTCAGGAGCGGGAGCAACTCGGCCACCCGGTGCGGTCGGTGGGCCGCGATGCCGGGCGGCGCCGGCGCGAGCGGCACCAGCAGGTCGGTGCCGGCGGGGTGCCCCTCGGCGGGGTCCGCGGCGCAGTCGCCGTGCAGCCACAGCGTGAGCATGTAGAGGCGGGGTACCGACAGGAGACGCGGCTGGTAGGGCTGGGGCAGCGTCTCCGCCTGGCGCAGTGCCCGTTCGGTCGAGGCGATGTAAGGGCCCTCGAAGAAGCGGGAGAAGGCCCACCCGTCCGGGGTCGGCATGGTCTCGGCCGCCGCCACCGCCCGGTCGCCGGAGCGGATCAGGAACCGCCAGCCGGTCAGCCGGGTGGCCGTCACACCCTCGGCGGAGACCCCGTCCAGGACGTGCACGGGCAGGGGGAGGTCGGGGGTGGTGGGCCCCTGGGCGCCGAGCAGGGACGGGGTCCGGGCCTCGCGGACCGCGGTGGGGGACGAGAGGGCGGTCAGGACGGAGCGCAGGGCGGGCGCGGGAGCCGGGGGGACATGCAGCGGCATGGTGGGTCGCCTCTCATTCGAAGGCACGGTGGCGCGAGGGCGGTGCCGTGACAGGGCGTTGCGTGACAGGGCGGGGCGGAGCGTGCGGGGCGGACGACGCTGTCAGCTCACGGGGTGGAGAGGCAGGGGCCGGGATCCGAGAACCGAGAAGTGGGGTGAGGCCTGCCGCGCGTCAGCCCGGCGGCAGGATCCTTCGACCGTAGACGCCGGTCTTCTGCCTTGTCCGCGGAGTTTATACGACATGTGTTCAGACTGTGTTTCAGCTAGCCGTCCGCGGCAAGCAGAACAAGGGCACATTCGGTCGCCGATATGCGGGAGACCTCCGCATTTCGTACCGGGAGGAGGGCGATGACCTCGGGGAATGCTCACCGAGCGGTCGGCCAATTGTCGTCGGCGTTTTTCACCAGATGCCGGGCCCCGAAACTGCGGGATGCGCCATGCCCGGTGAATGTGCCACCGGTCACATCGGTTCAGCGTAGCGGGTGGCGGGGCCGCGCGAGGACGTTATCGATCGCTTCGGCTGGGCATCATCCCACCTGACCGGCGCACCGACGCCGGATCTTCAACCCACCGCTCCGAGAAGGGACTCTTCCATGGGGGAGAAGGTCGTGGCAGGTCAGTTCGACCTGTCCGATCGCCAGCGCTACCGCGACAAGCTCCAGCGGTGCCTGACGGGTCTGGAGCGACTGCTGGCGGAGAAGAGGTTCGACCGCCCGAAGAACCTGATGGGGCTGGAGATCGAATTGAATCTCGTCGGTGCCGACGGGATGCCGAAAATGTTGAATGCGCAAGTCCTCGAGCGCATCGCGAGCCGCGACTTCCAGACCGAACTCGCGATGTTCAACCTGGAAGTCAACATCGCCCCGCACCGATTGGGCGGCCGGGTATTCGACCGGCTCGCGGAGGAGATCCGCACGTCCCTGGCGTACGCCGACAGGAAGGCCGGTGAGGTCGACTCGGGAATCGCGATGATCGGGATTCTGCCGACCCTCGACCGGGACGACCTGGTCTCCTCCAACCTCTCGGCCGTCGACCGCTACGCGCTGCTCAACGAACAGATCGTGGCCGCCCGCGGCGAGGACTTCACGCTCGACATCGAGGGCGTCGAACGCCTCACCTGCACGTCCAAGTCCATCGCCCCGGAGGCCGCCTGCACCTCGGTGCAGCTGCACCTCCAGGTCACCCCGGACCGCTTCGCCGACGTGTGGAACGCCGCCCAGGCCGTCACCGCAGCGCAGATCGCGGTGGGGGCCAACGCGCCCTTCCTGTTCGGCCGGGAGCTGTGGCGCGAGTCCCGGCCCCCGCTGTTCCAGCAGTCCACCGACACCCGCCCGCCCGAGCTCCAGGCCCAGGGAGTGCGTCCGCGCACCTGGTTCGGCGAGCGGTGGGTGACCTCGGCCTACGACCTGTTCGAGGAGAACCGGCGCTACTACCCGGCGCTGCTGCCGATCTGCGACGACGAGGACCCGCTCGAGGTCCTGGACGCGGGCGGCGTGCCGAAGCTCTCGGAACTCGTCCTGCACAACGGCACGGTCTACCGCTGGAACCGCCCCGTCTACGACATCGCCGACGGCGTCCCGCACCTGCGGGTGGAGAACCGCGTCCTGCCCGCCGGCCCCACCGTCACCGACGTCATCGCCAACGCGGCCTTCTACTACGGCGTCGTCCGCGCCCTCGCCGACGAGCCCCGGCCGGTGTGGACCCGGCTGCCGTTCGAGGCCGCCGCCGCCAACTTCGACGCGGCGTGCCGCCACGGCATCGACGCCCGCTTCGAGTGGCCCCGGCGCGGCCGGCTCGGCGGCACCACGGAGGTCGACGCCGCCGTCCTCGTACGGGACGAGCTGCTGCCGCTCGCCGAGGCCGGGCTGGACGCCTGGGGTGTGGAGCCCGCCGACCGGGACCTGTACCTCGGCGTGATCGAGGAGCGGTGCCGGCGCCGGGTCAACGGCGCGTCCTGGCAGGCGGCCACGTTCCACCGGGCGCTGGAGGCGGGACTGTCCCGCGAGGCGGCACTGGCCGCCACGACCAGGCGCTACGTCGAGCTGATGCACCAGGGCGACCCCGTTCACCTGTGGCCGGTGGGCCTGCCGGAGCCGGCGCCGCTGGGCTGACCGCCGCCGGGCCCGCCCCCCGCCGCGCGCCGCCTCATACTGATCGGGCAAGCTGTGACGTCCCAGCTGGAGGCAGGTGTGCATGGCGGAGGCGGGCCCGGTGGACGATGCGTTCCCTCAAGCGCCGCTCGGCGAGGAGTCCCCTCGCGGGGGGCGGCTCTCGCGGCGGATCCTGCGTGACGAGACGCTGCTCGTCCTGGCGCTCTCGCTCGGCGCGAGCGGAGTGTCCGCCCTCATCAGCTTCATCGGCTCGCTCACCCGGCCCGGCGGCCTCAAGGACCAGGCGGCCACGCTCAACGCCTCGGCCGCGCCCGGCCGCCCCTGGCTGGACCTGGCCTGGCAGCTGTTCGGGATCGCCACCGCCCTGGTCCCGGTCGCCCTCGTCGCGCACTTCCTGCTGCGCGAGGGCCGCGGTCTGCGCACCCTGGGCTTCGACCGCACCCGCCCGTGGCCGGACCTCGGGCGCGGGGCCGCCGTCGCCGCCGTCATCGGCAGTACCGGTATCGCCTTCTACCTGGCCGCCCGGGGCCTCGGCTTCAACCTGACCGTGGTGCCCGAGGCGCTCCCCGAGGTGTGGTGGAAGTACCCCGTGCTCATCCTCTCGGCGGTGCAGAACTCCGTCCTGGAGGAGGTCGTCGTCGTCGGCTACCTGCTGCGCCGGCTCGACCAGCTGGGCTGGAGCCGGGGCGCCTCGATGGCCGGGAGTGCGGTGCTGCGCGGGTCGTACCACCTCTACCAGGGCATCGGCGGCTTCGTCGGCAACATGGTGATGGGCGTGGTGTTCGTGTACCTGTACCGCCGCTGGGGCCGGGTGGGCCCGCTGGTGGTGGCGCACTCGCTGCTCGACATCGGGGCCTTCGTCGGCTACGCGCTGCTGGCCGGGAAGGTCGACTGGCTGCCGACGGCCTGACGGCGGCCCGGTCGCCTTCCGCGCCCCCGTCGTCCTAGGCCAGCAGCTCGCCCTCGATCACCGTCACCGCGCGTCCGCTCAGCAGCGTGCGGTCGCCGCGCAGTTCCGTGCGGACGCGGCCGGAGCGGGGTGACGCCTGGAGTCCGGTGAGGACGGGGCGGCCCAGGCGCTCGGCCCAGTAGGGCGCGAGAGCCGTGTGGGCGCTGCCGGTGACCGGGTCCTCGTCGATGCCGACGTTCGGGAAGAAGCAGCGGGAGATGTAGTCGTAGCCGCGGGCGGGGTCCTCCGCGCGGGCCGTGGCGATGATGCCGCGCCGCGAGTACGCGGCCAGCGCCTTATGGTCGGGAGCGAGGCCGCGGACGGTCTTCTCGTCGTCGAGCTCGACCAGCAGGTCGCCGACGTCCGGCCCGGTGTCGAGGGCCGTGCGCGGCTGCGCGCCCAGCGCTCCGGCGACTCCCGCGGGGACCTCGACCGGCGTCAGCGGAGCGGTCGGGAAGTCGAGGGTGATCGAGCCGTCCTCAAGGGGCGTGGCGACCAGGACGCCGCTGCGGGTGGCGAACCGCACCGGCCCCTCGTGGGCCCCCGTGGAGTGCAGGACGTGGGCCGTGGCGAGTGTCGCGTGCCCGCACATCGCGATCTCGGTGGCGGGCGTGAACCAGCGCAGCGCCCAGTCGGCCGTGCCGCCCGCGGGCAGCCGGTGGGCGAACGCGGTCTCGGCGTGGTTGACCTCCAGGGCGACCTTCTGGAGCCGTTCGTCCCCCGGGAAGGAGTCGAGGAGCAGGACCCCGGCGGGGTTGCCGGCGAAGGGCCGGTCGGTGAAGGCGTCGACGATTCGGATGCGCATACCCAGGACGCTAGGTGCACCGCCGGGCCGCGGGCCAAGGCCAATGCGCGAGAACTGGCCCGGTTTCCGGTGCCCCGGACCGCCGGCAGGGCCTTGCCCACTCCTCCTTACCGATATATCGTTGAAGCATCGCGACAGATCAACGACTGAATGGAGTGATGGCGATGCGTACCCACGGATACGAGCGTGGACACGGTGGGCACGGACACGGGCGCGGCGAGGGCGGCCCCTTCGGCCACGGCGGCTTCGAGGGCCGGCGCGCGGCGTTCGGCCCCTTCGGACCCGGCGGGCCCGGTGGTCCCGGCGGCCCCTTCGGGCCGGGCTTCGGCCCCGGGCCGTGGGGCGGCCGAGGGCGGGGCGGCCCCAGGGGGAGGGCGCGGCGCGGCGACGTGCGCGCCTCGATCCTCGCCCTGCTCAAGGAGCGCCCGATGCACGGCTACGAGATGATCCAGGAGATCGCCGAGCGCAGCGGCGGGGCGTGGAAGCCCAGCCCCGGTTCGGTGTACCCCACCCTCCAGCTGCTGGAGGACGAGGGCCTGATCGCCAGCGAGAGCGAGGGCGGCAAGAAGCTCTTCGCGCTCACCGAGGCGGGCCGCACCGCGGCCGAGGACGGCCCCGAGGCGCCCTGGGAGGAGGCCTCCCGAGGCGTCGACTGGGAAGCGCTGAACGACATCCGGCAGGCCGGCTTCGGGCTGATGGAGGCCTTCGGCCAGGTCTGGAAGACCGGCAGCAAGGAGCAGCGGGAGAAGGCGCTCACCGTCATCGGCGAGGCGCGCAAGAAGCTGTACCTGATCCTCGCCGACGAGGACTGACCGGCACGGCCCCGCAGGGCGCCCCGTGGAGCGATCCGCGGGGCGCCCTCCGTGCTCGCCGGGCGCGCCCGGACCCGGACACACGGCGCAAGGCGGCGCGCAGCCGGTGGGGAAATACGGCGTGATCTCATCCGTAAGGAGGAGATTCCGGCCCCCGGGGTCCACTCTGTGTGGGACGCCGAAATGCTCCCCTTCGGGGATGCTCCGCGCCGCCGGGGCTGATGTGCTGGGTGATGTGCAACCCCGTATCCCCCGGCAGTCGGCCGGTGAGCCAGGCGACCGGTCCCCGGGCGGCGCCGACGCCGACGCCCGGTTCAGCGCCGAACTGGCGCCGGTGGTCTCCGGTGCCCGCCGCCGAGCAGTGCGGGACGGGGACCGGCAGATCGACACGGCGCACCTGCTGCACTCCCTCCTGGAGCACGACCCCGAGGCGCGGGCCGTCCTGGGCGAGGGGCCGCGGCTCGCCCGCCTGCTCGGTTACCTCGTGCAGCGCAGCATCGGATACGGCCTGCGCTGGCAGAGTGCCGTCGAGGACTCCGGCGCGGTGCCCGTGACGACCGGGACCGCCGGCTTCTCGCCGCTGGCCGCGGCGGCCATGGAGGACGCCCGCGCCCGCGCCGCCCGGCGGGGCGCCGCCGGCGCCTGCGGCATCGACCTGCTCGCCGCCCTCGTCGCGGATCCGCAGGCCCGGGCCGTCGAGGTGCTCGCCCGCGCCGCCGTCGACCCCCACGCGGTCCTCGCCCGGGTGCGGAACCACTTCGAGCCGACGCCCTGACCCCCAGGCCGGGGGCCGCCGGATGTCCAGCCGGTGAGACAGGTGTCATCGGGGGTGACGGTCATGTCGTCCCCTGTCATCATGTGCCGGTGCAGACAACTGACAGCTCCCACGGCAGCCGGGGAAAGGGCGCCGGACTCGGACTCGCGCTCATCTCGGCGGTCGCCTTCGGAGGTTCCGGTGTGGCGGCCAAGCCGCTGATCGAAGCGGGCCTCGATCCGCTCCACGTGGTCTGGCTGCGGGTGGCCGGCGCGGCCCTGGTGATGCTGCCGCTCGCCGTGCGCCACCGCGCGCTGCTGCGCCGCCGCCCCGGACTGCTGGCCGGCTTCGGCCTCTTCGCCGTCGCGGGCGTGCAGGCCTGCTACTTCGCCGCGCTCTCCCGGATCCCCGTCGGCGTCGCCCTGCTCGTCGAGTACCTGGCGCCCGCCCTGGTCCTCGGCTGGGTGCGCTTCGTGCAGCGCCGGCCGGTGACACGGGCGGCCGCGCTCGGCGTGGTCCTCGCGGTCGGCGGGCTCGCCTGCGTCGTGGAGGTCTGGTCCGGTCTCGGCTTCGACGCCCTCGGGCTGCTGCTCGCGCTGGGCGCGGCCTGCTGCCAGGTCGGCTACTTCGTCCTGTCCGACCAGGGCAGCGACGCGGGCGACGAGGCACCCGACCCGCTCGGCGTCATCGCGTACGGGCTGCTCGTCGGGGCCGCCGTGCTCACCGTGATCGCCCGTCCCTGGACCATGGAATGGTCCCTCCTCGCGGACACCGCGCCGATGAACGGCACCCCCGTCGCCGCCGCCCTCCTGCTGGCCTGGATCGTCCTCGTGGCCACCGTCCTCGCCTACGTCACCGGCGTGCTCTCCGTGCGCCGTCTGTCACCGCAGGTCGCGGGTGTCGTGGCGTGCCTCGAAGCGGTCATCGCGACCGTCCTGGCCTGGATCCTGCTCGGCGAACACCTCTCGGCGCCGCAGATCGCCGGAGGCGCGGTGGTCCTCGTGGGCGCCTTCATCGCCCAGTCCTCGGCGCCCGCGAAGGGCTCCGCGGATCCGGTGGCGAGCGGCGGGCCGGAAAGGGAGTTGTCCAGCCGGGGGACCGCGACCTAGGGTGCGGATCATGCACGCGACCGCACTCGTCCTTCCGCCTCCGGCCGCCTGAGGCGGGCCCCGGAAGCCGCCCGGCGCATGGTCGCCGGGCCGGTCCGTGCTGCTCGCAGACGCCAGTCCCCCCACCCCCGCCCGAGGGGTGGTCCCCGACGTCCGCGCCTCGTGCGCGTCTGCGGAGTGAACTCGTGTCGAATGCCGTCTCCGGCCTGCCCGTAGGGCGTGGCCTCCTCTATCTCGTCGTCGCCGGTGCCGCCTGGGGCACCGCCGGTGCCGCCGCCTCGCTGGTCTACCGGTCCAGCGACATGGGGCCCGTCGCGCTGTCCTTCTGGCGCTGCGCGGCCGGCCTCGTCCTGCTGCTCGCCGCGCGCCCGCTGCGTCCGCGGGTGCGGGCCGCCGTCCCCGAGCCGCTCGGCCGCAAGGCGCTGCGGGCCGTCGTCACCGGCCTCGGTCTCGCGGTGTTCCAGACCGCCTACTTCGCCGCCGTGCGGGAGACCGGGCTCGCCGTGGCCACCGTGGTGACCCTCGGCGCCGGGCCGGTGCTGATCGCCCTCGGCGCGCGCCGGGTCCTCGGCGAGCGGCTGGGCCGGAGCGGGGCGGCCGCCGTCGTCGGCGCGCTCGCGGGACTCGCGGTGCTGGTCCTCGGCGACGGCAGGACGTCCGTCGAGCCCCTGGGCGTGCTCCTCGCCCTGGTGTCGGCGGCCGGATACTCCGCGATGACCCTCCTCACCCGCTGGTGGGGGCGCGACGGATCGGCGGACGCGGCCAGTACCTCCGTCGGGGCGTTCGCCGTCACGAGCCTGTGCCTGCTGCCTCTGGCCCTCGCCGAGGGGCTGGTGCCGCACACCGCCGAACCGGTCCGGCTGCTGTGGCTCCTGGCGTACGTCGCGGCCGTCCCGACCGCCCTCGCCTACGGCCTCTACTTCGCCGGCGCGGCCGTCGTCCGGTCGGCCACCGTGTCCGTGATCATGCTGCTGGAGCCGGTCAGCGCGGCGGCGCTCGCCGTCGTCCTGCTCGGTGAGCACCTCACCGCGGCGACCCTGGCCGGCACCGTCCTGATGCTCGGCTCGGTCGCGGGACTCGCGGTGGCGGAGGCGCGGCAGGCACGGAGGCCGGCGCTCGCCTGACGGGCGGGCCCGCCGCGCGGGGGGGGGGCCCGGTGCGGCGGCCCCCCCCCCGGGGGGCCCCCCCCCCCCCCGGGGGCCCGCGCCGTGGGCTGCCGGGGGGGGCCGCGGCGGCGGTGCCCCGGCCCCCCCCACGCCGTGACCGGAGAAGGCGAGGGGCCGGACGGCACGTTCGCAGGGGGAGGCCGGGGCGCTACGATCTCGCGTGTGACCGCTCCGGAACCGACCATCCTCGCCACGTCCGGAGGGCACCGTGCCGGCACGCGCACCCGGCTGCTCCTCGACTCCCTGGTCCACCACGCGGTCGACCTCTCCGGTGTGCACGGACGGCGTCCCCGCGTCCTGTACGTCGGCACGGCGACCGGTGACGCCGAGCACGTGACGGCGCGGGTGGCGGAGGCGGCCCGGGTGGCGGGCTTCGACCTCACTCCCCTGCAGCTGTTCCCCATGCCGAACGTCGAGGACGTCGAGGGCACGGTCCTCGCGCACGACGTGGTCTGGGTGATGGGCGGTTCGGTGGCCAACCTGCTCGCCGTGTGGCGGGTGCACGGCCTGGACGCGATCATGCGGCGGGCGTGGCGGGCGGGCGTGGTGCTCGCCGGGATCAGCGCGGGCTCCATCTGCTGGTTCGAGGGCGGCGCGACGGACTCCTTCGGCCCCGGGCTGCGCCCGGTCACCGACGGGCTGGGCCTGCTGCCGTACGGCAACGGCGTGCACTACGACTCCGACGCGGGCCGGCGTCCGCTGATCCACCGGCTGGTCGCCGAGGGCGCGTTCCGGACGGCCCACTGCACCGACGACGGGGTGGGTCTGGTCTACCGGGGCACCGAGCTGGTCGAGGCCGTGGCGGAACTGCCGGGCAAGGGGGCCTACGTGGTCGGTCGTGCGGGCTCCGACGTGGTGGAGGAGCGGATCGAACCGCGGTTGCTGCCCACGCCCCGGTTCTGAGCTGCACCGGGTACCGTCGCGGCGCGCGTGGCCGGCCGTTCCCCTCGGTACGGTACGTCCACGCGGTGACCGCGGCGCGCCGGCGCGGGGTGCGCGGGAATATGGGGGCCACTTCCCCATGTGGGGGACGCGGAGGTCTGGCACCTTCTTCCTCGTGACTGAGACCGCCGACGCCCCGGCTCCCCGGACCGACAGCCTCCCGACTCCGCTCAGCGTCCGTCTGCCGCCGGCCTGGTGGGCCCCGGCGCTGTCCCTCGCGGAGCGGCTCGCCGCCCCCGGCCTCCCGGCGGCGCCCGCCGGTTCCTCCGCCGGGCGTGCTCCGTGGGACCTCGGGGACGGCCCGGGCTTCGCGCTGCGACTCGCCCATCTCGGGGTGGACGGGGCGACCGCGGCGGCCCTCGCCGCGGAGTCCGCCGAGCGTCTCGCCGCCCGCGCGGCCAAGCCACGCTGGGCCGTCTACGCCGAGGCGGCACTGGCCGCAGCCTCCGAGAGCGTCGACGCGCCGGCCGTGGAGGGCACGGGCGCAGGGGTCTTCGCCGCCGTCGCACGGCCCCTCGTCGCCCCGGCCGCGGTCCGGCTCGCCCGCCACTGGGCGGACGTTCCCACGACCGAACGGGCCGTGTGGCGGCAGGCGTTCGAGCGGCGCCTGACCGAGCAATTGACCCGGCAGGCCGCCCGGACCCTCGTCCACGAGCTGTCCCTGGCCCGGCACGCCGGGCGCCTCGCCGGATCGGGCCCGCGTGAGCGGTTCGCCTCGTTCGTCGCCGCCACCGGCAGCCGGCGGGGCCTGACCGCGCTGTTCACGGCCTATCCGGTGCTGGCCCGGATGCTCGCGCAGACCGCCCTGGACGCGGCGGACGCCGCGGTGGAGCTGGTGACGCGGTTCCAGGCCGACCGGGCCGACCTGGTCACCGGGCTCCTCGACGGGCGCGCGTCCGGTGCGCTGGCCGGGGTGGACCTCGGTCTGGGCGACGCCCACCAGGGCAACCGGGCGGTCGCGGTGCTGCGCTTCGCCGGCGGCGACCGGCTCGTGTACAAGCCCCGGCCGCTGGAGCAGCACGGCCTGCTGGACGACCTGGTGGCCTGGCTCGGCGCCAAGGTGCCCGGGCTCGCGCTGCGCACGCCCCGCAGCGTGCGCCGGCCGGGGTACGGCTGGCTGGAGTTCGTGGAGCACCGCTGGTGCCGGTCGGGCGCCGAGACCGACGCCTTCTACCGGCACCAGGGTGTGCTGCTGGCCCTGCTGTACGCGGTGGACGGCGCCGACGTGCACTACGAGAACGTCATCGCCTGCGGTGACCAGCCGGTCCTGGTGGACGCGGAGACCCTGCTGCACACCGGTCTCCCGCAGGCCATGACGGCCGGCGCCGATCCGGCCGCGGACGCCCTCCAGGCCTCCGTGCACCGCACCTGTCTGCTGCCCCATCTGCTGATCGGCGAGGACGGCGCGCTGGACATCTCCGCGCTGGGCCGCAGCACCGAGGGGACCTTCCCGAGCGAGGGCCTGCGCTGGGTGGACAGCGGCGAGGACACGATGCGGGCGGTACGGGGAGCGGTGCTCAGTCCGGCCGCGCAGAACCAGCCGCTGCCCTCGGGGGCGCATCTGGACGGGGCCGACCATCGGGCGGCTCTGCTGGAGGGGTTCCGCACCGGCTACGCGGCGCTGGCCGCGCACGGTCGTGAACTGGTCGCGCCGGGTGGGCCGCTGGCGCGGCACGCGGACAGCCCCGCGCGTCTCATCACGCGTTCCACCCGTCTCTACGCCGCGCTGCTGGAGGAGTCCGCCCACCCCTCGCTCCTCGGCGACGCCCTGGCCCGGGAGGGGGTGTTCGCCGTGCTGTGGACCGAGTCGGAACACGACGAGGCACGCCGACGCCTGATCGAGCACGAGACCGCGGAGCTGTGGCGCGGTGACGTCCCCCTGTTCGTGCATCGGCCGTCCGGTACGGGGGTCCGGGCGGCCGACGGCACCTGGTTGCCGGATGTGCTGCCGGTGGCCGCGCTGGCCGCGGTCGGCCGGAAGCTGGCCCGGATGGACGAGGTCGACTGCCACGACCAGGAGTGGATCATCTCGGCCACGCTGGCGGCGCGCGGGACCGGTTCCCCCCTGGCGCGGCGTTCCGAACTCGCCCTGGCCCCGCTCCCGGCGGTCGTGCCGGACGCCTCGCGGCTGCTGGCCGCCGCGTGCGGCATCGCCGACGAGATCGCCGCCCGCGCGGTACGCGGCGGCGGCCGGACCAACTGGCTCGGCCTGGAGCGGGTGTCGGGGCCGCACTGGGCCGTGCTGCCGATGGGGGCCGGGCTGGGGCAGGGGTACTGCGGGGTGGCGCTGTTCCTGGCGCAGGCGGACGCGCTGACCGGGGCCGGCCGGTACGCCGCGCTGGCCCGGGAGGCGGTCCGGCCGCTGCCCGCCCTGTTCAAGGCGCTGGCCGACGATCCCGAACTGAGCGCGGCGGCCGGACCCGGCGCCTACGCCGGGCTCGCCGGCATAGTCCACGCGCTCGTGCGGCTGTCGGCTCTGCTCGGTGAGGACCTGACGGGCTGTCTGCCGGACGCGGTCGTCGCGCTCGGGCACGCCACCGCCACCTGTTCCGATCCGGGGCTGGCCGGTGGTGCGGCCGGGGCGCTGACCGCCGCCGTCGCCGCGTACGGGGCGACCGGGGCACCCGAGGCCCTGCGGCTGGCCGACGCGGTGGCGGACTCGCTGCTGGCGGCGGTGCGCGGACCGGACCGGACGGGCGGGCCCGCCGGCGCACGGGCCGTCGGCGACGGACCCGGGTTCGCGGACGGCGCCGCCGGCATCGGCTGGGCCCTGCGCCGCTACGCCGGCTGCCGCCCGGAACGCGCCGCCGCGCACGCGGACGCCGCCGACGCGCTGCTGCGTGCCGCGGTCCGCACGGTACGGGCCGCGCCCGCGGACCTCTCCTGGGCCACCGGGCTCGCCGGCGTGGCCGCCGCCGCTCCCTGGTGCGCCGCCGGCGCGCTGACGCCCTTCCTGGCGGACACCGAGGTGGGCCCCGGGCTCAGCCTCGGACAGGGCACGCTCGGGGCGCTGGAGGCGCTGTCCGTGCTCGCCGGGCGGGGCGACACGGTCGCCGCCGGGGCGCTGTCCCGATGTTCCGGACAGGTACTCGCGCTGGTCGAGGCGCGGAGCCACCGTTGCGCCACTCCCGATCACGTCCCCTCCCCCGGGCTGCTGACGGGGCTGTCCGGCATCGGCTACGGCCTCCTGCGTCTCGCCCACCCCGAGACCGTGCCGTCCCTGCTGCTGCTGGACGAGCCCGGCCGCTGACCGATCACCTCGCCGCGGCCGCGCGCCTCGTTCGGGTCCGCGTCCGGGTGCCGGCCGGTGGTGTCGCCGGCCCGCCCGGCACCCGTCCGCCTCGATGGCGCCGGGGCGGTCCCGTGGACGTGCGGCGTCGGCCTGTTCCGGTCGGCGCGCCGTGGCGGCGGTGGCACCGGTGCGCTGCTGTGCGACCTGCCGCGGACCGCGATGTCGGATTACTATCTGCGCTCATGCGTTCCCATGCGCCTTCCCTGGTCGGACGGGACTCCCAACTGGCCCTGTTAGAAAGTGCCCTGGCCGACACGCGCCAGGGCCGCGGCGGTGTGGTCTTCCTGGTCGGAGAGGCCGGTGTCGGCAAGTCACGGGTCGCCGCCGAGGCCGTCGGCGGGGCACTGGACGCCGGGATGCGGGTGCTGCGGGGCCGCAGCAGCACCACGGGACCGGCCGTACCGTTCCGGCCGCTCACCGAAGCCCTGATGTCGCTCTTCCGCGGTGGCGAACCCGTGGACGACCTGGCCCTCGGCCCCTACCGGCCGGTCCTGGGGCGGCTGATCCCGGACTGGGACACCGGGGAGCGGGACAGCAGTTCCATGGTGATCCTCGGCGAGGCCGTGCTGCGCCTGCTCATCGCCGCCGGGCGCGGGCAGGGCCAGTTGCTTCTGCTGGAGGACCTGCACGACGCCGACCCGGAGACGCTCGGCGTCCTCGAGTACCTGGTGGACAACCTGGAGTACTCGCCCGTCCTGCTGCTCGCCACGGTCCGGACGGACTTCAGCGACGCCCTCGACCTCGCGCAGTCGGCCCGCCGGCGCGGCGCCGCCACCCTGCTGGAACTGCCGCCGCTGACCCGGCCCCAGACGCGGGAGATGATCGCGGCGCAGCTCGGGACCGACGGTCCGGAGCAGGCGCCGGCGGCGGTGCTGGAGCGGCTGTGGGAGGACAGTTCGGGGAGCCCGTACCTGGTCGAGGAACTGCTCCAGTCGATGATCGGAGCGGGCACCCTGGTGCGGGGGCCGGAGGGCTGGCGGGCCGTCGACAACCCGCGCAGCGACGTCTCCTCCTCGCTGGCGCGCGGCATCCTGCGGCGTATCGACCGGCTCGGCACACAGGGGCTGACCCTGCTGTCGGCCGCCGCCGTGCTCGGACGGCGCTTCCCGCTCACGGTCCTGCAGCGCATGACCGGTGTCGACGACCGGGCCCTGCTCAGCCATCTGCACGCCGGGGTGGCCGCGCGGCTGGTGGTTCCCGACGAACCCGCGCCGGACTGGTACTCCTTCCGTCACTCGCCCACCGTGGAGGCCCTGTTCACGCAGATGACCCCGGGGCTGCGCGCGGACCTGGCACGGCGGGGCGCGGAGGCGGTCGAGGAACTGCATCCGGACCTGGCCGGCGACTGGTGCGCGCTCGCGGCCGGGCTGCGCAGCACGGCGGGTGACAAGGTGGAGGCCGGCCTGCTGTTCGCGGACGCGGGCGGCCGGGCGCTGGCGGCCGGAGCGCTCGGTTCCGCCGTCACCCTGCTGAGCCGGTCCGAGAGTCTGCTGGCCGACGCGGGCGATCCGCAGTCGCGGGCCATGGTGCTGGAGAACCTGCTGCCGGCCCTCGCGGAGTCCGGTGACTTCGCCCGCGCCCTCGACCTGGCCGAGGACCTGCACGCGCTGGACGGCTCGGGGCTGAGTCCCGTCCGCCTGGCCACGCTGCACACCCGGCTGGCCAAGGTCGCCCACACGGCGGGCCGGTGGAACGACGGCAACCGGCAGATAGCCCGCGCCCGTGAGGTGCTGGCCGTTGCGCCGGACGAGTCGGCCACCGCGGCCGTCGACGTCACGGCCGCCTACCTGGCCCTCGACACGCCGGGGTCCGACCGCACCCAGCACGCGGAGAAACTGGCCCGGTCCGCCGCCGACACCGCCGAACGGCACGGTCTGCCCGTCGTCGCCTGCCAGGCCCGGGAGCTGCTCGCGACGGTGGCCCGCGAACGCGACCCCGAGGAGTCGGCGGCGATGCTCGGGCAGGCACTGGCCACGGCGGAGCGCCACCGCCTGCCGCTGCAGCGCATGTACGCGGCCACCCGGCTCGGCGGCAACGCCTGGCTGGCCGACGGCGACACCGCGGACCTGCTGGCGGTCCGCGAGGAGGCGCTGCGGCTCGGCTCCGTGAACATCGTCCACACCGTGGACGGCATCCTCGTGCTGGACGCGGTGCTGCGCGGCCGCTACGACACCGCCCGGTCGGCCGCCGCCGAGTGCATGGCCGTGGTGCGGAGGCTGCGTATGGCGCCGGTCGTGCGGTACGTCCTGATGGCCCAGGCCGTCCTGGCGGCCCATCACGCCGACCGGGCGTCGATGGAGCGGTCGCTGGCGGCCTTCGCGGAGTGGGACGGCGCCGGTTCACAGGAGGAGGCGCTCGGCTACGGTCTGGCCCGGGCCTTCTGCGCCCTGCTGGAGGAGGACCGCGGCCTCGCCCGGGAGGAGCTGCGGCAGGTGCTGGCGCTGGAGGCGGGCAACCCCTCGACCTACCATCTCGGCGGCACCCACGGCCTGGTCCTGCTGCTGGACGTGCTGGCCGGGGACGCGGACCGGACCAGGCACAAGGAGATCACCGCCACCGCCGTCGCCCGGATGCGCTGGAACCGACAGTTCGTGCTGCTGAGCGAGGCCGTGCTGCTGGGCCGCGAGGGCGCGGGCGAGCGGGCGGCGGCCACGGTGGAGGCCGCGCTGGAGGTGGCCGAGCCGTACCCGCTGGCCCGGCACCTGGGACTGCGGCTCGTCGCGGACGCGGCACACCGGGACGGCTGGGGCGATCCGGTGGGCTGGCTGCGGCGGGCGGAGCACTACTTCCACGAGCGGGACGTACAGGCCGTCACGGGCGCCTGCCGGGCCGGGCTGCGCCGGCTGGGCGCCTCCGTGCACCAGCACCGCACCGGTACCAGCGGCATCCCCGACCTGCTGCGCGCCCAGGGCGTCACGGTGCGGGAGTTCGAGGTGTTCCGGCTGCTGGCGGAGCGGCTGAGCAACAAGGACATCGCCGACCGGCTGTTCATCTCCCCGCGCACGGCGGAGAAGCACATCGCGAGTCTGGTCACCAAGACGGGGGCGGTGAACCGCGCGGACCTGTGCGCCCGCTCGGCCGCCCTGCGGGACGCCTAGGACCGCCCGGCCGGCCCCGGTGAGCGGGCCGGCCGCCCTCGTTCGGCCGGGGCGGTCCGGTGCCCGGCGCCTGGCGGACGCTCAGTGCGGGGCGGAGACCGAGGTGTCGATCGAGGTCAGGGTGATGACGATACCGCTGGTGAGGACCATGCCCGCCAGGACTCGGGCCCGGGCGCAGGCGCGGTTGCGGCCCGCCAGGTTGATGCCGCCCGCGGCGTCCGTCTCGGCGGCCGGGCGGACGGGGAGATCGGCGGGGGCGGAGGAGGCATCGCGGCGGAGCTCGGCCATGGTGAGGAACCTCGTGTCTGTGAGGGCGGGTGCGGGACGGTGGGCAAGCGGCTTCGTGAGGAACGCCCGGTGTCTCTCAGCGTGCGGAGACCCGGCGGGCGGGGGCCGGGGGGTTCGTGCCGGCGGGAGTCGCGGGTGCGGCTGATTCGGTCACGAGAACAAGGTCACAGATGTGGCGGGGGCCCGCATGGGGAACTGTCCCCCATATTCTCCGGCGGCCCCTGCCCGGTGCCGTCGGCCGGTGGGGAGGCGGGCGGACGCGGAGCGTGCGGCGCCGGACGCCGCCGGGCCGGGCCGGGCCGCCGGGCCGGTTGAGAAGCGCAGGCCGGCGACGTACGCGCGGCTGACGACCGGTGCCCGGTTGCCGCGTGGCCGAGGAGGCGTACGGGGCGGGGGCCGGGCCTGTGGCACGGGACCCGCGTGCCCGCGCGGGGCCGCCGCCCCTGGTGGTGCCCCGCCCGCCCCACGCCCGGCTCCCCGTGAGGAACTTGGGTGATCGCCCCGCATCCGCCGCCGCGGCGGGTCCCGCTCTACTGGTGTCCGGCCGGCGGTCCGCTCGCGACCCGGGGCAGGTCCCGCCGGTCCGGTCTCGACCCGTTTCCCACAGCCAACAGGTGCCGTACGACAAGACATACAGGAGTGGACGACATGCGGACCTCTCTGGGTATCGACTCCGTTGCGCGGAGCGTGTACATCGCGATGGTCGACCGACCCGGCGCGCAGGTGTCCGAGCTGGCCGAGCATCTGGAGGAGACCGAGGAAACGGTCCGGAGCGGGCTGGAGCGGCTGTCCGCCCTGCTGCTCGTCGTTCCGGGGGACTCCGCGAGCGGCTGGCGTCCGGTCGATCCGGAGGTCGGGCTGGCGGCGATGCTCGCCCGCCAGCAGGACGAACTCGCCCGTCACCGCCTCCAGGTGGAGGGCAGCCGGCTGGAGGTGACGCGGCTGCTGTCGGAACGCGGGCGGCGCGGCCGGGAGAGCGTGCCGGACGTCGAGTGGCTGGCCGGTGCGGACGCCGTGTGGCGGCGCGTCACCTCGCTCGCCGAGAGTTGCGCGAACGAGTGGCTGACCGTCGGGCCGGCCGAGCGGCTGGACGCGGCGGTCCTCGACGCGGGCCGCCCGGTGGACGAGATACTGCGCCGCCGCCGCACTCCCGTACGCGCCATCGTGCTGGAGAGCGTCCGCAACGACCCCGCGACGACGGAGCGCCTGCGCCGGACCGAGGAGTGCGGCGGCACCGTCCGCACCCTGCCGTCGCTGCCGGTGTGGATGTTCCTCTCCGACCGGAGGCACGTCGTGGTCCCGGTCATCGGCGGGCGGGGCGTGGCCGGCGCGATGGCGTGCGGCGTCGAGTCGGTCACGGAAGCCCTCACGACCCTGTTCGCCCGGCTGTGGAAGGAGGCCCTGCCGCTCGCGGAGGCGCGCCCTCGCACCCGCGGCAACCTCTCCCTCCAGGAGCAGCACGTGCTCCGGCTGTGGGCGCAGGGGCTCACGGACGCGGCGGCGGCCCGCCGGATGGACGTCTCCCTGCGCACGGTGCGCCGGCTCTCGGAGAAGCTGACCGACCGGTTCGGTGCCCAGAGCCGGTTCCAGCTCGGCGTCCTCGCGCTCGCCAGCGGCGGCATCCGCGCCGAGGACGTGGCGTGAGGTCCCGCACTCGACATACCCGGAACGCCCTGCGGGGGCCGGACCTCGTC
>NZ_JBHXFL010000077.1:0-19278 GCF_042724095.1 Streptomyces sp. NPDC127100 | reverse complement strand
CACCAGCAGACCCAGCCGGCACCACCACCAGCCACGCCCCCGACAACACACCAGAACCCACCGCCACCGGAGACCACACCACCCGATAACGCCAGCCCTCGACCGCCGAGAACTCACGGTCCCGTCGACGCCACGCCGACAACGCAGGCAACACCGCCGTCAGCGACGAACCCTCAGCCGGCAACGCCAGCAGATCCGCCACCTCCGACGCATCCCCACGCTCCACCGCATCCCAGAAACCAGCCTCGACCGAGTCATGGGATTGGCCAACGACCTGAGACGCAGACGCCATCCAGTACCGCTCTCGCTGGAAGGCGTAGGTGGGCAGGTCCACCAGCCGGGGGCGGGACGGGGCGAGGAACGCCGCCCAGTCCACCGCATGACCGCGGACATACACCTCCGCCAGAGCCCGCACCAGCGAATCGGCCTCATCACGGTCCTTGCGCAGCACCGGGGCGAACAGCACCTGCGGCACACACTCAGCACCCATCCCGGACAGCACACCGTCCGGACCCAACTCGAGGACGGCCGTCACACCATGCTCGGCCAGGTGCGTCATCCCGTCGGCGAAGCGCACCGCCTCCCGCACGTGCCGCACCCAGTACTCCGGGTCACACACCACAGCCGCATCGGCGAGTTCACCGGTCACGTTCGACAGGACGGCCAGCTTCGGCGCCTCGTAGGCAACGGACCGGGCGACCTCGCGGAACTCGGCCAGCATCGGCTCCATCAGCGGTGAGTGGAACGCATGCGAGACCCGCAGCCGACGCACCCGCCGACCCTCACCCCGCCACAGCTCCTGCAACTCCGAGACTTCCGTCGCCGCACCGGAGACGACGACGGCAGTGGGGCCGTTGACCGCCGCGACATCCACACCGTCACGGTCTGCCAGCGCAGCCCGGACCACCGACTCCTCGGCCTCCACCGCCAGCATCGCCCCACCAGCGGGCAACGCCTGCATCAACCGGCCACGCGCCGCCACCAGCACACACGCATCCTCGAGGGACCACACGCCGGCCACATGGGCAGCAGCCAGCTCGCCGATGGAATGCCCGCCCACCACATCAGGACCCACACCCCACGACGACACCAACCGGAACAACGCCACCTCGACCGCGAACAGAGCACACTGCGTGAACTCCGTCGCGTCCAGCACCGAGCTGTCGACGGTGAAGACCACCTCACGCAACGGCCGCTCCAACAGACCGTCGAAGCCCGCGCACACCTCATCGAACGCCTCAGCGAAGACCGGGAAGGCCTCATACAACTCCCGGCCCATACCGACCCGCTGACTGCCCTGACCCGAGAACAGCACCGCCAGCCGACCCGGCACCACCTGCCCCCGCACCACACCCGCGGACTCACTACCCTCGGCCAGCACCCCCAGTCCAGCCAGCCCGTCCAGCACGACGGCCCGGTGCTCGAACACCGACCGCGCCGACACCAACGACCAACCCACATCCACGGAAGCCACATCCGCGCTCTCACCCACGAACGCCGCCAGTCGCCCGGCCTGCGCCCGAAGCGCCGCCTCGGACTTCCCCGACACCACCCACGGCACCACCACCGGCGCGACACCCGAAGCGGACTCCGCAACCGGCTCCTCCACGACAGCCGGAGCCTGCTCCAGAACCACATGCGCGTTCGTCCCGCTGATGCCGAACGACGACACACCCGCCCGGCGAGGTGCCTCACCCTCCGGCCACGGCATCGCATCCGTCAGCAGTTCCACGGCACCAGCGGACCAGTCCACCTGCGGGGAAGGCTCGTCGACGTGCAGGGTGCGGGGCAACGTGCCGTGCCGCATCGCGAGCACCATCTTCATCACACCCGCGACACCCGCCGCCGCCTGAGTGTGCCCGATGTTCGACTTGACGGAGCCCAGCCGCAGCGGCCGGTCCTCAGGACGGTCCTGGCCGTAGGTGGCCAGCAGCGCCTGCGCCTCGATCGGGTCACCCAACTTCGTGCCCGTGCCGTGCGCCTCCACCGCATCGACATCGGCGGCCGACAACCCCGCATTGGCCAGCGCGGCCCTGATCACCCGCTGCTGCGACGGACCGTTCGGCGCCGTCAGACCATTGCTCGCACCATCCTGATTGACAGCCGAACCCCGCACCACGGCCAGCACCCGGTGCCCGTTCCGCCGCGCGTCCGACAGCCGCTCCAGCACCAGCACGCCGATGCCCTCGGCGAGCCCCATGCCGTCCGCGTTCGCGCCGAACGCCTTGCAGCGGCCGTCGGCGGCGAGGCCGCGCTGGCGGCTGAAGGCGATGAAGGCACTGGGGGTGGGCATGACGGCGACACCACCGGCCAGCGCCAGCGAGCACTCCCCCTGGCGCAGCGACTGGGCCGCCAGGTGCAGGGCCACCAGCGACGACGAGCACGCCGTGTCCACCGTCACCGCGGGACCCTCGAAACCGAACGTGTAGGACACGCGGCCGGACACGACGCTGGCCGCGTTGCCCGTCATCAGGTGGCCTTCGGTGCCCTCGGGCGCCTCGTGGACGCGCGGCCCGTACTCCTGGTAGTTGACGCCCATGAAGACACCGGTGCGGCTGCCGCGCAGGGACGTGACGGGCACGCCGACGCGTTCGAAGGCCTCCCAGGAGGTCTCCAGCAGCAGGCGCTGCTGCGGGTCCGTGGCCTCCGCCTCGCGCGGTGAGATGCCGAAGAACGCGGGGTCGAAGCGGGCGGCGTCGTAGAGGAAACCGCCCTCGCGCACGTAGGTCTTGCCGGGGGCGTCGGGGTCGGGGTCGTAGAGGCCCTCGATGTCCCAGCCGCGGTCGGTGGGCAGACCGCCGATCGCGTCGTCCTCGGACATGACGAGTTGCCACAGTTCCTCGGGGGAGGTCACTCCGCCCGGGTAGCGGCAGCTCATCGCGACGATCGCGATGGGGTCGTCGTCGGCCGGCCGGGCCTCGGTGGTGGCGCCGGAGAGGGAGACCGCGGTGCTGTCCGGAGCCGTTGCCGCCGCCGCGCCGAGGAGCTGCTCCTGGATGTATTCGGTCAGGACCGCACTGTTGGGGTAGTCGAAGATCAGGGTGGCGGGCAGTCGCAGGCCGGTGGCCGTGTTCAGGCGGTTCCGCAGTTCCACGGCGGTCAGGGAGTCGAATCCGAGTTCCTTGAAGGCGCGTCCGGAGTCGAGTGTGCTCGTGTCGGCGTGGCCCAGGACGGCCGCGACCTGCTCGTGGACGAGGTCGAGGAGGGCGTGTGCGCGCTCGCCGGGCGTCAGGCCGGCCAGCCGCTGCCGCAGCGGTGCGGCCGGGTCGGTGTCCGGGTCGGCGCCGTGCGCCGCGCCGGCGGTGCTCTCCTGGCGGAGGCGGCGGGCCTCGGCGAGTTCGTCCAGGAGCGGGCTGGGGCGCGCGGAGGTGAAGACCGGGAGGAAGGTGTCCCAGTCCATGTCGGCGATCGCCAGGTGGGTCTGGTCGTGGTCGAGTGTCTGCTGCAGCGCGGCGATGCCGAGGTCGATGTCCATGAAGCGCAGGCCGCGGCGGCGCAGCTGGTCCAGGTCGAGGGCCTCGGGGGCGTTGTCGCCGACCGCGTTCCACACGCCCCAGGCCACCGAGGTGGCGGTCAGGCCGTTGGCCCGGCGGCGTTCGGCGAGTGCGTCGAGGTAGGCGTTGGCCGCCGCATAGGCGCCGTGGTCGCCGACGCCCCAGACGGAGGAGACGGACGAGAACAGGACGAACGCGTCGAGCGGGGTGTCGCCCAGCAGCGCGTCGAGGTGCGCCGCGCCCGCCACCTTGGCGTTCATGACGTCGGCGAACTCCGCCACCGTCGTCTCGGCGAGACCGGCCAGGTCGATGTGGGCGGCGGCGTGGATGACGGCGCTGAGGGGGCAGTCCTCGGGTACGGAGGCGAGGACGCCGGCCACGGCGTCGCGGTCCGCCATGTCGCAGGCGGTGACGGTGACTCGGGTGCCGAGCTCGGCGAGTTCGGCGACCAGGGCGTCCGCGCCGGGCGCGGCGGGTCCACGGCGGCTCGTCAGGATCAGGTGCTCGGCGCCGTTGCGGGCCAGCCACCGGGCCAGGTGGGTGCCGAGGGCGCCGGTGCCGCCGGTGACGAGGACGGTGCCGCGGGGCTTCCAGGTGCGGCCGGGGCGGCTGTCGCCCAGTGGCGCGGGCTCCAGGCGTCGCAGCATGACACCGGAGGCGCGGACGGCCACCTGGTCCTCCGCGTCGGCGCCCGTGAGGACGCCGGCGAGCCGGGTGCGGGCCCGCCCGTCGAGGGTGCCCGGCAGATCGACCAGGCCACCCCAGGTGTCCGGGTACTCCACGGCGGCGACCCTGCCCACGCCCCACACGGTGGCCTGCGCCAGGCTGGTGAGCGGGTCGGCGCTGCCGGTGGACACCGCGCCGCGCGTGGCGGACCACAGCCGGGCGCCGGTGCCGAGGTCGCCCAGGGCCTGGATCAGGCTCAGGGTGAGGACCAGGCCGGTGCCGGCGACGGGGTGTTCCGGGTAGGGGGTCTCGTCCAGCGCGAGCAGCGACAGGACACCGGACGGCGGGTGGTCCGCGGTGGCCCCGCGCAGCCGTTCGGCCAGTACGGCCCGGTCCGCGTCGTTCCCGTCCAGGGTGAGGGTCACGACCTCGGCGCCGTGCTCCTCAAGAGCCAGCCGTGCGTCCGCCACCAGCGGATCGTCGGCGCACGCGTCCGGGGTGGCGAGGAGCCAGGTTCCGGACAGCGAGGGGGCGGCCGTACCGTTCGTGCGGCGCCAGGCGGTGGCGTAGCGCCACGCGTCGACGGTCGACTCCGAGCGCCGGCGGCGGCGCCACTGGGCCAGCGCGGGCAGGACGGCGTCGAACGATTCCTGCTGTTGGGCGGAGTCGAGACGGAGCGTGGCTGCCAGCGTTTCGGCGTCTTCTCGCTCGACCGCGTCCCAGAAGATGGCGTCCGTGCGGTCGTCGTCCGCCATGCCCTGAGCGAGCGGCTGCGAGGTCGCGGACTCCAGCCAATAGCGCCGGTGCTGGAAGGCGTAGGTGGGCAGCTCGACCTGGCGGGCACCGGTCCCCTGGAACAGGATCGCCCAGTCGACGGTCGCACCGCCGACGAAGGCCTCCGCCGCCGACGTGACGAACCGCCCCGGGCCGCCTTCGCCGCGGCGCAGTGAACCCACCGCCGTGACGGGGGTGTCGGTGTGTTCCTCGGCGGTCTGCTCGACGCCCATCGTCAGCACCGGGTGGGCGCTGGACTCCACGAACAGACGGAAACCGTCGTCCAGCAGAGCACGGACGGTGTCGGCGAAACGGACCGTCTGACGCAGGTTGCGGTACCAGTACTCCGCGTTCAGCCCACTGGTGTCCAGGACACCACCCGTCACGGTCGAGTAGAAGGGCACGGTCGCGACCCGAGGACTGATGTCCGCCAGGTCCCGCAGGAGGACGTCCTCGATCTCCTCCACATGCGCGCAGTGCGAGGCGTAGTCCACCGCCACGCGACGGGCCCGCACGCCGTCCGCCTCACAGGTCGCCAGCAGCTCGTCCAGGGCGTCCGCGTCGCCGGAGACGACCACCACGGCCGGGCCGTTGACCGCCGCCACCGACAGACAACCGTCCCAAGCGGAAAGACGCTCCCGCACGGCTTCGACACCGAGGGAGACGGAGACCATGCCGCCCCGCCCGGACAGGGCCCGGATCGCCCTGCTGCGCAGCGCCACCACCTTCGCCGCGTCCTGGATCGACAGCGCACCCGCCACACACGCGGCCGCGATCTCACCCTGCGAATGACCGATCACCGCAGCGGGCTCCACGCCCACCGACCGCCAGACCTCGGCAAGGGACACCATCACGGCCCACAGCACCGGCTGCACCACGTCGACCTGATCCAGCCAGGCATCACTACCTGCGTCACGGACGAGATCGGTCAGCGACCAGTCCACGTAGGGCGCGAGCGCCGCCGCGCACTCGGCCATGCGCTCCTCGAACACCGGTGAGGAGTCGAGCAGTTCGGCCGCCATGCCGGCCCACTGCGAGCCCTGCCCGGGGAAGACGAAGGCGACGCCGATGCCACGCCGGACGGTCCCCTCGACGAGGGCGGTGGTGCCGCGGCCGGCGAGGTACGCCTGGAGCTCCCGCACCGCTGCCGTGGGGTCGGGGGCCAGGACGACCGCGCGGTGGTCGAAGGCGGTCCGCGTGGTGGCGAGCGAGAGGCCGGTGTCGGAACCGGTCGCCTCGGGGTGGCCGCCGACGTGCTCCAGGAGACTTTCCGCCTGGGCGCGCAGGGCCGTGGCGGACTTCGCCGACAGTACCCAGGGGATGGTCGGCGAGACCACGGGTGCCGGGGCGGTGTCCGGGTCTTCCTGGTCGGTGCCGGCCTGCGGGGCGGGGGGCTCTTCGACGATGGCGTGGGCGTTGGTGCCACTGATGCCGAAGGAAGAGACACCGAACCGGCGAGGCTCCTCGCCCTCCGGCCACGGCGTGGCCTCGGTGAGCAGTTCGACGGTGCCGGAGGACCAGTCCACGTGCGGGGAGGGCTCGTCGACGTGCAGGGTGCGGGGCAGCAGCCCGTGCCGCATCGCCAGCACCATCTTCATCACACCGGCCACGCCCGCGGCCGCCTGTGTGTGTCCGATGTTGGACTTCACGGAACCGAGCAGCAGCGGCTTGTCGGCGGTGTGTTCGCGGCCGTACGTCGCGAGCAGCGCCTGCGCTTCGATGGGGTCGCCGAGCTTCGTGCCGGTACCGTGCGCCTCCACGGCGGCGACCTGGTCGGCCGTGAGTCCGGCGTCCTTCAGGGCGGCCCGGATCACGCGCTGCTGGGAGGGTCCGTTCGGTGCGGACAGTCCGCTGCTGGCGCCGTCCTGGTTGATGGCCGTACCTCGGACGACGGCCAGCACGGGGTGCCCGTTGCGGCGGGCGTCGGAGAGGCGTTCCAGGAGGAGCATGCCGGCGCCCTCGGCGGGGCCGAAGCCGTCCGCCGCGGCGGCGAAGGGCTTGCAGCGGCCGTCTCGGGCGAGTCCGCGCTGGCGGCTGAAGCCGATGAAGGTGCCGGGGGTGGCCATGACCGTGACGCCGCCGGCCAGGGCGAGGGAGCATTCGCCACGGCGCAGGGCCTGCGCGGCGAGGTGCAGGGCGACCAGGGAGGAGGAGCAGGCCGTGTCCACGGTGACGGCGGGGCCCTCGAGTCCGAGGGTGTAGGCGACGCGGCCGGACACCACGCTGATGGCGCTGCCGGTCACCAGGTGGCCCTCGACGCCGTCGGCCGCCTGGTGGACGCGGGGGCCGTAGTCGGGGGCGACGGCGCCGGCGAACACACCGGCCTGGCTTCCCTTCAGCGAGGCCGGGTCGATGCCCGCGCGCTCGATGGCCTCCCAGGCGGTCTCCAGCAGCAGGCGCTGCTGCGGGTCCATCGCGGTCGCCTCGCGGGGCGAGATGCCGAAGAAGTCGGCGTCGAAGTCGCCGGCCTCGTGGAGGAAGCCGCCCTCGCGGGCGTAGGTGGTGCCCGGTCGGTCGGGGTCGGGGTCGTACACGGCGTCGGTGTCCCAGCCGCGGTCGGCGGGGAACGGTGTGATGGCGTCCTCCTCGCCGGACACCAGCCGCCACAGGTCCTCGGGGGTGCGCACGCCGCCGGGGAAGCGGCAGCCCATCCCGACGATCGCGATCGGCTCGTGGGCCGCCGCCTCCACTTCCTGCAGGCGGCTGCGGGTCTGATGCAGATCGGCCGTGACCCGCCGGAGGTAACCGAGGAGCTTTTCTTGTTCCGACATCAGGACCTCACGAGCTCGGGAAGCTGGGCGTTCGGGAAGAAGGACGGGGCGGAACCCGGAGGGCTCACGAGGCGGTACGAACCCGCGACGGACACGGCGGACCCGGCGGACCCGGCGGAAGCTGCCGACGCGGCGTCGGCAGCCGACACGATGGGCGCGTCGTCCGCGTGGGCGGAGGCGTTCACGGCAGTGATCACGCGGACCCGAACTCCTCCGACGAGCCGAACTCCTGGTCGATGAAGGCGAACAGTTCGTCCGCCTCGGCGCTCTCCAGGTGTTCGGCGACGGTGTCGCCGTCGGCGGACGACGCTCCGCCGGGAGCCGGGGGCTCGGCCGGTTCCGCGGCGCCGCCAGCACCGTCGCCCCAGGAGGAGACCGTGGACAGGAGGTTCCTGAGACGGTCGGTGACCAGCTCGCGTGCGACGGTGTCGCCGCCGGCGGCACCGAGCACCGCGGCCTCCAGCCGTTCGAGTTCGGCGACCAGGACGGAGTCCTCCGCGGCGGGCGCCGCGGCGGGCGCGATCTCCTCGTCCAGGTGTCCGGCGAGGGCCTCGGGGGTCGGGTAGTCGAAGATCAGCGTGGCCGGCAGTCGCAGACCGGTGGCCGCGTTGAGCCGGTTGCGCAGTTCCACGGCGGTGAGGGAGTCGAAGCCGAGTTCGAGGAAGCCCCGGTCGGCCACGACGGACACGGCCGAGCCGTGCCCGAGCACGGTGGCTCCGTGCTCCTGGACCAGCCGCAGCAGCGTTCGCCGCCGCTCCGCCGGGGCGAGCCCGGCCAGGCGCTGCGCCAGAGACGGCTCGTCGGAGTGCCGCTGTTCCCGGGCCAGTGCGCGCCGGGCCGGCGCCTGGCGGTGCACCAGGCCGCGCAGCACGGCCGGCAGCGGGGTGGCGCCCTGTGCGGCCTGGTCGGTCAGTGCCGCGGTGTCCAGGCGGGCAGGCACCACGACGGCCTCCGCCAGGCCCCCCGCCGCGTCGAGGAGTGCCAGGCCTTCCTCCGAGGAGAAGGGCATCAGGCCGCCGCGGGCCATGCGGGAGAGATCCGTCCGGTTCAGGTGACCGGTCATGCCGGTGTTCTCGCCCCACAGGCCCCAGGCCAGGGACAGCGCGGGCAGGCCCATGGCGTGGCGGTGCTGTGCGAGGGCGTCCAGGAAGGTGTTGGACGCCGCGTAGTTCGCCTGACCCGCGGAGCCGAAGACGCCCGCGGTCGAGGAGAACAGGGCGAAGAGGGTGAGGTCGAAGCGGCGTGTCAGCTCGTGCAGGTGCCAGGCCGCTTCCGCCTTGGCGTGCAGGACGCCTTCGACGCGTTCCGGGGTCAGGGCGGCCACCGTTCCGTCGTCCAGGATGCCCGCGGCGTGCACCACGCCGGTCAGGCCGTGCCCGGCGGGCAGGTCGGAGAGCAGCGCGGACAGCGCGTCACGGTCGGCCACGTCGCAGGCGGCGATCCGTACCGAGGCGCCCAGCGAGGCCAGTTCCCGCTGGAGTTCCGGCATGCCTTCGGCAGCGGCCCCGCGGCGGCTGACCAGCAGCAGGCTGCGTACGCCGTGCTGTTCCACCAGATGCCGGGCGACGAGTCGGCCGAGGGTTCCGGCGGCGCCGGTCACCAGCACCGTGCCGTCGGGGTCCGGTGCGGCGGCGGGCACGCTGAGCACCAGCTTGCCGACGTGCCGTGCCTGGCTCATGAACCGGAAGGCCTCCGGCGCCCGGCGGACGTCCCACACGCGGGTGGGCAGCAGCCGCAGCAGACCCCGCGCGAAGAGGTCCATGACCTCCGCCAGCATCGTCCCGATCCGTTCGGGTCCGGCCTCCCCGAGGTCGAAGGCCCGGTAGGTGATCCCCGGACGGCCGGCCGCGACGGCCGTGGCGTCACGCACGTCCGTCTTGCCCATCTCGACGAATCGGCCGCCGTCGCGCAGCAGCCCCAGGGAGGCGTCGACGAACTCCCCGGCCAGGGAGTTGAGGACGACGTCCACCCCGCCCGTGCCCGAGGTGGCGCCGAAGCGCCGCGCGAACTCCAGGGTGCGCGAGGACGCCAGGTGCGCGTCGTCCACGCCGAGCGCCCGCACCGCCTCCCGCTTGGCCGGGCCGGCGGTGGCGAACACCTCGACGTCCCAGGCCCGTGCGAGCTGCACCGCCGCCATGCCGACCCCGCCGGCGGCGGAGTGCACCAGCAACGACTCGCCGGAGCGTACGCCGGCCAGCTCCCGCAGCGCGTACAGCGCGGTCACGTAGACCACGGGGACCGACGCCGCCTCGGTGAACGACCAGCCGTCCGGCACCCGGGCCAGCATGCGCTGGTCCGCCACGACCAGCGGGCCGAAGCCGCCGGACCAGATGCCCAGCACCCGGTCGCCCACGGCGAAGGACGAGACTCCGGGCCCGGTGGCCACGACCACGCCCGCTCCCTCGCCGCCCATCAGGGCCGGGTCGGGGTACATCCCCAGGGCGAGGAGCACGTCGCGGAAGTTCAGTCCGGCGGCACGGACGGCGATACGTACCTCGTGCTCGCCGAGTTCCCGCGTCGCGTCCGGCGCCGGCCGGAGCCGCAGGCCCTCCAGCGTGCCGTCCTCGGCGGCCGTCAGTCTCCAGGCCCGTACGCCGTCCTCAGGTGTCAGCACTCCGTCGGCGGCCCCGCCGGCCAGCCGCGGCACCCGCGCCCGGCCGTCGCGCACGGCCAACTGCGGTTCCCCGGTCAGTACGGCCTCGTACAGGGCGGCGAGCGTCTCCTCGGCGTCGTCCACGTCCAGCAGCACGAAGCGGTCCGGGTGCTCGGCCTGCGCGGACCGCACCAGACCCCAGGCGGCAGCCGCCGGCAGGTCGGCCAGTGCCTCACCGGCATCCACGGCCAGTGCTCTGCGGGTCACCAGCACCAGCCGCGCCCCGTCGAGCCCGTCCGTCGCCAGCCAGGTCTGCACCAGGTCCAGCGTCCGGTGCGTGAGGTCCCGGGTGGCGGTCACGACGTCGGCGGCGGCGTCCGACACGAGGCTCACGAAGACCAGGTCGGGGGTGCCTGAACCGGAGGCCGGCTGTTCGGCGAGCGCCGCCAGCTCGGTGTGCTCCTCGGGGGCCCGGCCCGCCGTCTTCAGCGCGCCGAGCAGGCCGGTGGTGTCCGGCCCGACGACGGCACAGCGGCCGTTCGCGACCACCCGGCCGTGTTCGGTTACGGGCAGCGGTGCCCAGTCCACGCGGTACAGCGCGTCGTTCACCCCGCCCGGTGCCGCCGCCACGACCTGCTGGCCGGTGACCTCACGTGTCACGAGGGCGTCCGCGGAGGCGACCGCCGTCCCCGCCGCGTCGGTGACCAGCACCGCCAGTCCGTCGGCTCCGGCCGGCGAGAGCCGTACCCGCAGCGCCGTGGCACCCGTCGCGTAGAGCGACATGCCGCGCCACACGAACGGCAGCCGGATGTTCCCGGAGTCCCGCTCCGCGTCCGCCAGCCATGCGTGCAGTGCCGAGTCCAGCAGGGCGGGGTGCACCCCGTACCGGCCCGCTTCCTCGGCCGCTTCCTCCGGCAGTGCCACCTCGGCGAACACCTCGTCGCCGCGTCGCCAGGCGGCCCCCAGACCCCGGAACATCGGCCCGTACACCAGTCCCGTGTCCGCCAGCCGCTCGTAGAGCCCGTTGAGATCCACCGGCTCGGCGCCCGTAGGCGGCCATACGCTCAGCTCCGCTCCGGTGCCCTGGTCGAGTCCGCCTCCGGAGGCGAGGACACCCGAGGCGTGCCGTGTCCATGCCCCGTCGGGAACGCCGTCAGGGCGGGAGTAGACGCCGAGTTCCCGTCGTCCACCGTCTCCCGGTCCGTCCAGCGTCACGTGCACGGAGACGGCGCCGTCCTGGGGAAGCACCAACGGCGCCTCCAGCGTCAGCTCCTCCACCCGGTCACAACCGACCGCGTCCCCCGCACGCAACGCCAACTCAACGAACGCCGTCCCAGGCAGCAACGCCACCCCGGCCACCGCATGATCAGCCAGCCACCCGTGCGAACGCAACGACAACCGACCCGTCAACAACACCCCACCCGAAGCCGGCAACGACACCGCCGCACCCAACAACGGATGATCAGCAGACACCAACCCCACCGACCTCACATCCCCCGCACCCACCGCCTCCGACTCCAACCAGAAACGCTGACGCTGGAAGGCATAGGTGGGCAGATCGACCCGGCGGGCACCCGTGCCCGTGAACACTCCGGCCCAGTCGACGGCCGCACCGCCGACGAACGCCTCCGCGGCAGACGTCAGGAAACGCCCCAGACCACCTTCGCCACGCCGCAGTGAACCCACCGCAGTAACAGGCGTGTTGATGTGCGTCTCGGCGGTCTGCTCGACGCCCATCGTCAGCACCGGGTGCGCACTGGACTCCACGAACAGACGGAAACCGTCGTCCAGGAGGGCACGCAGGGTCTCGGCGAAACGGACCGTCTGACGCAGATTCCGATACCAGTAACCCGCGTCCAGGGACGACGTGTCCAGGACCCCTGCAGTCACCGTGGAGTAGAACGGCACGGTGGACGTCTGGGGAGCGATACCGGCCAACTCCCGCAGGAGAACGTCCTCGATCTCCTCCACGTGCGCACAGTGCGAGGCGTAGTCCACGGCCACGCGACGGGCCCGTACTCCCTCGGCCTCGCAGGCCGCCAGCAGCTCGTCAAGGGCGTCCGCGTCACCGGACACGACCACCACGGCGGGGCCGTTGACCGCCGCCACCGACAGACGACCACCCCAGGCCGACAGCCGCTCGCCGACCTCGTCGGCGCTCAAGGAGACGGAGACCATGCCGCCCCGCCCGGACAGGGCCCGGATGGCCTTGCTGCGCAGCGCCACCACCTTCGCCGCATCCTGGATCGACAGCGCACCCGCCACACACGCGGCCGCGATCTCACCCTGCGAATGACCGATCACCGCGGCCGGCTCGACACCGTGGGAACGCCAGACCTCGGCCAGGGACACCATGACGGCCCACAGCACCGGCTGCACCACATCAACCTGACCCAGCCAGGCGTCACCACCGGTGTCACGGATGAGATCGGTCAACGACCAGTCCACATACGGCTCCAGAGCCGCCGCGCACTCACCCATCCGCTCCGCGAACACCGGCGAGGACTCCAGCAGTTCGGCCGCCATACCGGCCCACTGCGAACCCTGCCCCGGGAACACGAACACCGTCTGACCACGGGAGCCTGCGACGCCACGCACCACACCTGGCAGCATGCGTCCGTCCGCCAACGCCTCCAGCCCGTCGCTGAGTTGCTTCCGGTCGCCGGCGAGGACCACGGCCCGGTGTTCGAACACGGACCGCGTCGTCACCAGCGACAGCCCGACGTCCGCGGAGGACAGGTCCGTCCGGTCCCGGACGAACGAGGCCAGCCGTTCGGCCTGCGACTCCAGCGCACTCTCCGAGCGACCGGACACCACCCACGGCACCATGACCGGCGGCTCGGCGGCCGCAGCCGGCTCCTCCGTCGAGGGCGAAACCGATGGTGCCTGTTCCAGCACGGCGTGGGCGTTCGTCCCGCTCATGCCGAAGGAGGAGACGCCGGCTCGGCGCGGTCGTCCCGTCTCCGGCCACGGCACGTCCTCCGTCAGCAACCGCACGGTTCCGGAGGACCAGTCGACGTGCGGGGAGGGCTCGTCCAGGTGGAGCGTGCGCGGCAGCACCCCGTGCTGCATGGCAAGCACCATCTTGATCACACCCGCGACACCGGCTGCGGCTTGCGTGTGCCCGATGTTCGACTTGATCGAGCCGAGCCACAGCGGCTGGTCCTGCGGCCGGTCCTGGCCATACGTCGCCAGCAGGGCCTGCGCCTCGATCGGGTCGCCCAGCTTCGTGCCCGTACCGTGCGCCTCCACCACGTCGACCTCGGCCGCCGGAACCCGGGCGTTGGTCAGCGCGGCCCGGATCACCCGCTGCTGCGACGGGCCGTTCGGCGCCGTCAGACCATTGCTCGCACCATCCTGGTTGATGGCCGTGCCACGAATGACGGCCAGCACCTGGTGCCCGTTGCGTTGGGCGTCCGACAGCCGCTCCAGCAGGAGCACGCCCACGCCCTCGGCCGGTCCGAAACCGTCGGCCGCGGCGGAGAACGGCTTGCAGCGGCCGTCGGCTGCCAGTCCTCGCTGGCGGCTGAAGCCGACGAACGTCCACGGCGTGGACATGATCGCGGAGCCACCGGCCAAGGCCAGCGGGCACTCGCCCTGCCGCAGCGACTGCACGGCCATGTGCAGGGCCACCAGCGAGGACGAGCAGGCCGTGTCGACGGCCACGGCGGGGCCTTCGAAACCGAAGGCGTAGGCGAGCCGGCCGGAGGTGACGCTCAAGGCGTTGCCGGTGACCAGGTAACCCTCGACGCCGTTCGAGGGGTCGTGGGCGCCGGTGCCGTAGCCGTGTGTGCCCGCACCCACGAAGACCCCGGTCTCGCTGCCCTTCAGGGACGCAGGGTCGATGCCTGCACGTTCGAACGCCTCCCAGCCGGTCTCCAGGAGCAGCCGTTGCTGCGGGTCCATCGCGGTCGCTTCACGCGGCGAGATCCCGAAGAACGCCGGGTCGAAACCGGCGGCGTCCGCCACGAAACCGCCGTGGCGCGTGTACGTCTTCCCCGGAGCCTCGGGGTCGGGGTCGTACAGGCCGTCCACGTCCCAGCCGCGGTCATCGGGGAAGCCGGAGATCGCGTCGCGGCCTTCGGTCAGCAGCTCCCACAGTTCTTCGGGCGACCGGACGCCGCCGGGCATGCGGCAGCTCATCGCGACGATGGCGATGGGCTCCTGGTCCGACGCGGCCCGGACGGCGGGCGTGGTGGCCGCGGCGGCTTCGTCCTGTCGGCCCAGGAGTTCGACGTAGAGGTGGTCCGCGAGGGCGACGGGTGTCGGGTGGTCGAAGACGAGGGTGGCCGACAGCCGGTGCCCGGTGGCGGTGTTGAGCCGGTTGCGCAGTTGTATCGCGGTGAGGGAGTCGAAGCCGTGTTCCTTGAAGGAGACTTCGGGATCGACCTCGTCCGGTGTGGCGTGCCCGAGCACGCCGGCGGCCTGGTCCTGCACCAGTCGCAGCAGGATGCGGCGGCGTTCCGTCTCGCCGGCGCGGAGCAGGCTTCGGCGCAGGACGGAGTCGTCCGCGTCCGTGGTCGCCTGGGCCGACGCACGCCGACGCACGTTGTTCCGGTCCGTGCCCTTGGCCGCCGTGCGGAGGGCGAGGTCGGTCACAGCCGACAGCTGCTCCGGCGACACGGGCCGCGTCACCAGGGCGTCCACGGTCGCGACCGGTGTTCCCGCCGTATCGGCGAGCGCGACGGACCACCCGTCGGTCCCGGCCGGCGCGAGCCGCACCCGCAGTGTCGAGGCACCGGTCGCGAACAGCGACACCCCGCGCCACACGAACGGCAGACGCGTGTCCCCGGCGGCGTCACCGTCCAGCGCCACCGAGCCCAGACCCGCCTGCAGGGCCGTGTCCAGCAGCACGGGGTGCAGCCCGTACCCGCCCACGTTCGCTCGTTCCGCCGACGGCAACGTCACCTCGGCGAAGACCTCGTCCCCGCGCCGCCAGGCCGCCTCCAGTCCACGGAACACCGAGCCGTAGGACACTCCGGTCTCTGCCAACCGGTCGTAGAAACCGTCCAGGTCGATTGCCTGGGCGTCGGCGGGCGGCCACACGCTCAGCTCACCGTGCGTCGCCTGCTCCTCGGACACGGTACGGAGAACCATGGCGGCGTGCCGCGTCCAGGGCCCCTCCCCGGGACCCTCGGTACGGGCGTACACCTCCGCGGAACGCGCCCCGTTCCCGTCCGGTCCGTCAACGACCAGCTGAACCTGTACGGCACCCGGCTCGGGCAGCGCCAGGGGCGCCTCTAGCGTCAGCTCCTCCACCCGGTCACAGCCGACCGCGTCTCCGGCACGCAACGCCAATTCCACGAAGACGGACGCCGGAAGCAGCGACGTACCCCGCACCGCATGGTCGGCCAACCAGGGGTGCGTGCGCAGCGACCACCGGCCGGTCAACAACACCCCGTCCGTCGCGGGCAGCGCCACGGCCGCGCCCAGCAGGGGGTGATCGGCGGACGAGAGACCGGCCGACGTCACGTCACCCTGACGGGCGGTGGACGGTTCGATCCAGTAGTGCTGCTCTTGGAAGGCGTAGGTGGGCAGGTCGACGCGCCGGGCGCCCGTGCCCGTGAACACTCCGGCCCAGTCGACGGCCGCACCGCCGACGAACGCCTCCGCGGCAGACGTCAGGAAACGCGTAAGGCCACCTTCGCCGCGGCGCAGTGAACCCACCGCCGTGACAGGGGTGTTGATGTGTTCCTCGGCGGTCTGCTCGACGCCCATCGTCAGCACCGGGTGCGCACTGGACTCCACGAACAGACGGAAACCGTCGTCCAGGAGGGCACGCAGGGTGTCGGCGAAACGGACCGTCTGACGCAGATTGCGATACCAGTAGCCCGCGTCCAGGGACGACGTGTCCAGGACCCCGGCAGTCACCGTCGAGTAGAACGGCACCGTGGACGGCTGGGGAGCGATCGCGGCCAGGTCTCGCGAGAGAACGTCCTCGATCTCCTCGACGTGTGCACAGTGCGACGCGTAGTCCACGGCCACGCGCCGGGCCCGCACACCGTCCGCCTCACACGACGCCAGCAACTCGTCCAGCGCATCGGCATCTCCGGACACGACCACCACGGCCGGGCCGTTGACCGCCGCCACCGACAGACGACCACCCCAGGCCGACAGCCGCTCGCCGACCTCGTCAGCGCTGAGGGAGACGGAGACCATGCCGCCCCGCCCGGACAGGGCCCGGATCGCCTTGCTGCGCAGCGCCACCACCTTCGCCGCATCCTGCAACGACAGCGCACCCGCCACACACGCGGCAGCGATCTCACCCTGCGAATGACCGATCACCGCAGCCGGCTCAACACCGTGCGAACGCCAGACCTCGGCCAGGGACACCATGACGGCCCACAGCACCGGCTGCACGACATCGACCTGGTCCAACCAGGCTTCGGCTTCCGCCTCCCGAAGGACATCGGTCAGCGACCAGTCCACGAACGGGTCGAGGGCCATCGCGCACTCGGCCATCCGCTCCGCGAAGACGGGCGAGGACTCCAGCAGCTCAGCGGCCATACCGGCCCACTGCGACCCCTGCCCCGGGAACACGAACACCGCACGGCCATCGACACCGGCCGCACTCCCCCGCACCACGCCCGCGGACTCACGTCCCTCGGCCAGCGCGCCCAGGCCGTTCAGCCCGTCCAGGACCACGGCCCGGTGCTCGAACACCGACCGAGTCGTCACCAACGACAACCCGACGTCCACCGGCGCGAATTCGGCACTCTCCGCGACGAACGACCTCAGTCGTTCGGCTTGAGCCCGCAGCGCGGCCTCGGACTTCGCCGACACCACCCACGGCACCACCACAGGTGCGACACCGGTAGAGGACTCTGCGGCCGGCTCCTCCTCGACGACCGGAGCCTGTTCCAGGATCACGTGCGCGTTCGTCCCACTGACGCCGAAGGACGAAACGCCTGCCCGGCGTGCATGCCCGTTCTCGGGCCACGGGATCGAGTCCGTGAGCAGTTCGACGGCTCCGGCCGTCCAGTCGACGTGCGGGGTGGGCTCGTCGACGTGCAGCGTCTGCGGCAGCAACCCGTGCCGCATCGCCAGCACCATCTTCATGATGCCCGCGACACCCGCCGCGGCCT
This sequence comes from Streptomyces sp. NPDC127100, assembly GCF_042724095.1. NCBI lineage: Bacteria > Bacillati > Actinomycetota > Actinomycetes > Kitasatosporales > Streptomycetaceae > Streptomyces > Streptomyces sp. NPDC127100. The sequence goes on along the minus strand of NZ_JBHXFL010000077.1, from coordinate 1,895 downwards.
GGGTGTGCCCGATGTTCGACTTGATCGAACCGAGCCACAGCGGCCGGCCCTCGGGACGGTCCTGGCCGTACGTCGCCAGCAGCGCCTGCGCCTCGATCGGGTCACCCAGCGTCGTGCCCGTACCGTGCGCCTCCACCACGTCGACCTCAGCCGCCGGAACCCGGGCGTTCGCCAGCGCGGCCCGGATCACCCGCTGCTGCGACGGACCGTTCGGCGCCGTCAGACCATTGCTCGCACCGTCCTGGTTCACGGCAGAACCCCGGACGACGGCCAGCACCTGGTGTCCGTTGCGTTGGGCGTCGGACAACCGCTCCAGCAGCAGCATGCCCACGCCCTCACCCCAGCCGGTACCGTCCGCGCCCGCGGCGAACGCCTTGCACCGGCCGTCGGGAGCAAGTCCACGCTGACGGCTGAACTCCACGAAGAGTTCCGGGGTGGACATCACGGTGACACCGCCCGCCAGCGCCAGGGAGCACTCACCCTGGCGCAGCGACTGGGCCGCGAGATGCAGGGCAACCAGCGACGACGAGCACGCCGTGTCCACCGTGACCGCAGGGCCCTCGAGACCGAACGTGTAGGAGATGCGCCCGGAGACAACGCTGGCGGCGCTGCCGGTCACCAGATGACCTTCGACGTTCTCGGCGGACGCCTCGCGCAGGCTGCGGGCGTAGTCCTGTCCATTGCTGCCGATGAACACGCCGGTGGGGCTGCCGTGCAGGAGCGTACCGTCGATGCCGGCCCGTTCGAAGGCCTCCCAGGACGTCTCCAGCAGCAGGCGCTGCTGGGGATCCATCGTCGTCGCCTCGCGAGGCGAGATTCCGAAGAACTTCGGGTCGAAGGCACCGGCGTCGTCGAGGAACGCGCCCTCGCTGACATAGCTCTTGCCCGTCTCGTCCGGGTCGGAGTCGAAGAGGCCGTCGAGATCCCAACCGCGTCCGGCGGGAAAATCGGTCAGCACGTCGCGTCCCTCGACCAGCAGGTCCCAGAGGGCCTCGGGTGTGCGTACGCCACCCGGGAAGCGGCAGCTCATCGCGACGACGGCGATCGGTTCGTCGTCCGTCACAGCCGTTACGACGGGCGCCGATTCGCCGTCGCCGCTCAGCCCCAGCGCCTCCTTGCGCAGCACCCGGGCCAAGGCCCTCACCGTGGGGTGGTCGAACAGAAGGGTGGTCGAGAGCCGAAGGCCCGCGGCCGCGTTGAGCCGGTTGCGCAAGGTGACGGCTGCCAGGGAGTCGAAACCCAGTTCCTTGAAAGCCCTATCGGCGTCCACCGTGTCCGCTCGACGGTGACCGAGCACGGCGGCGACATGCGAGCGCACGAACTCGACCACCGCCCGTTCCTGCTCCGCAGCCCCCATCCCGGCAAGCCGCTGTCGCAACGTCCCGTCGCCCTGGGCAGTACGGTCGACCGCGGTGTCCGCAGCGCTGACCCGCGTCAGCTCTTGCAGCAGCTGTGACGTATGGGCGGTGGCCCTGACCTGAGCGAGGGTGTCCCAGTCGACGTCCGCGACGAGCAGCGACGCCGCCATCGGATCATTGACGACCGCCTCCAACTCCGCGATCGCCAGGTCGGGGGCCATCGCGGGCAGACCGTGTCGTTCCCAACGATCCGCTACCGCACTGGCCATGCCGTCGTCGGCCCAGGGGCCCCACGCGATCGACGTCGCCGGCAGGCCCTCAGCCCGCCGCGCCTCCGCCAACGCATCCAAATACGCGTTCGCCGCCGCATAGTTCGCCTGCCCCGCCCCGCCCACCGTCGCCGAGAACGACGAGAACAACACGAACGCCGACAACCCCATATCCCGAGTCAGCTCATGCAGATGACGCGCACCCTCCGCCTTCGCCCGCAACACCGACTCGAACCGGCCCACCGACAAACCATCCAACACACCGTCA
>NZ_JBHXFL010000076.1:0-20582 GCF_042724095.1 Streptomyces sp. NPDC127100 | reverse complement strand
CGGCGGGCCCCGGTGGGCCGGGGGACCCCCCCCCGCCGCTCCCCCGGCGGGGGCGCAACCCGAGGTCTCCCCGGGGCACCTACGTGACGCGGTGCGGGACGCGTCCGCGGAGCAGGGCCTCGAAGCCCGTCCTCAGGTCCTGCTTCAGGTCGGCCAGGGCCTCGAAGCCGGCGTGCACCCGGATCAGGGGGCCCCGGCCCGCCCAGGTCCCGGGCAGGCGCCCGGAGACGGGGTCGGCCGGGACGACCAGGCTCTCGTAGCCGCCGTAGCTGTGGCCCAGGCCGAACAGGCGCAGGCGGTCCAGCATCGCGTCGATGTCCGTTTTGCGGAAGCCCGGTTCGAGCTCCACCCCGAACAGACCGGCCGCGCCGGTGAAGTCGCGGCGCCACAGGGCGTGACCGGGGTCCCCGGGCAGACCGGGGTGCAGGACCGCCGCCACACCTTCCTGTCCCGCGATCCAGCGGGCCAGTTCCAGGCCCTGTTCCTGGTGCCGGGCCAGGCGCACGCCGAGGGTGCGCAGCCCGCGCAGGCCCAGGTAGGCGTCGTCGGCCCCGGCGCACTGGCCGAGCCGCATCGCCGCGCCCCGGACGAGCGGATAGCTCTCCTCGGTGCAGACGACCGCCCCGAGGATGCTGTCCGCGTGCCCCGTCAGGTACTTGGTCGCGGAGTGCACCACCGCGTCCACGCCCGCGCCGAGAGCCAGCGGGCGGTGGAACACGGGTGTGGCCCAGGTGTTGTCGGCGATGGTGGCCACACCGTGGGCCCGGCAGACGGCGGTGAGCGCCGGGACGTCCTGCACCTCGAAGGTGGTGGAGCCCGGCGACTCGAGGTACAGCAGCCGTGTCCGCGGGCGGATCAGCCGGGCGATCGCGGCGCCGTCCGCGGTCGGGCTGTAGTACTCGGTCTCCACGCCCAGCGCGGCGAGCGAGTCGCAGAACCTCCGGGTCGGCAGATACACCGAGTCGCTGACGAGGATGTGATCGCCGGCCTGGACGTACGCGAGGATCGTCGTGGTGATCGCCGAGAGGCCGGAGCAGGTGACGACCGCGGCGTGGCCGCCCTCCAGTTCGGTCAGCGCCTCCTCGAAGGCGCGGCTGGTGGGCGTGCCGAAACGGCCGTAGACCGGGCCGCCCCGCTTGAGCGGGTCGGCCTGGGAGGCGTCCATCTCGGCCACGTCCCGGTAGAGGACCGTGGAGGCGTGGTGCACGGGCGGGTTGACGTAGCCGCCCTGCCGGGTCGGGTCCGAGCCGGCGTGCACGTACCGCGTCTCCGGGGAGTCGATGGGCTCGTTCACCGGCCCACCGCCGGTTCGGGCAGCGCCGGTTCGGGCACCGCGGGCCGCCGGTGGCGGCCCAGCGCCAGGGCGAGCAGCGCCGCGATCGCGCACTGGGCTCCGACCACCAGCCAGAACGCGCCGAGGTGGCCGCCGGACTCGAAGTGGGCGAAGACGAATCCGCCGACGACACCGGCGAGGAGGCCGCCGACACCGCCCGTGAGCCGCTGCACGCCGAAGGCGAACGCGGCGTTGCGCGGCAGGAGTTCGACGAGTTCCAGGTCGCAGCGGAGGAAGAGGAAGATCTCGCCCATGGTGAACAGCGCGGTGCCGGCCAGCAGGGCCGGGGTGCCGTCGACGGCCATGACGGCCATGCCGGCCGCCATCACGGCGAACGAACCGGCCATCAGCAGGCGGTAGTCGGCCCGCGCGATTCGGTCGGCGAGCACCGGCTGGAGCACCACCACCATGGCGCAGTTGAGCAGCATCACCCAGCCCAGCGCCTGGATGTTGGACACCCCGGCCGCGTAGAGACCGATGAAGCTCTGGAAGAAGAAGTACAGGTAGTAGGCGAGGGCGGTGAACAGGACCGGGCGCAGCGCTCCCCGCAGCGCCGACCACTTCCCGGTGGCCTCCTCCCGCCCGGCCGGCTCCGGCGCCGCGGTCGCCCGGGGCCCGGCCGGCCTCAGCGTGATCTGGTGGGCCGCGGTGATCAGCGCGAAGAGCCCGGCGAGACCGATGAGCAGCGCCATCGGGTCGGCGTCGACCAGCAGCGCGGCCAGCAACGGGCCGAGGCCCATGCCGGCGTTGAGCGCGGCGCTGCTCACCCCGAGGAACAGCGGGCGCAGTTCGTCGGAGACGCTGGTGACGATGTACGCCTTGTTCGCCGGGAGGTACAGCGCCGGGCCGCCCGCCACGAGGACGACGGCCGGGTACGCCACCCAGGGCATCCTGACGGCCAATCCGAGCAGCACCAGACCGGCCGTGCGCAGGGTGAGCGCGAGCACCATGGTCCGCTTGAGCCCGAGCCGGTCCACGACCGCGCCGCCGAGGATGCTGCCGCCGAACTGGATGAAGGTGGCCACCGCGACCAGCACTCCGGCCACCCGGACGTCCAGGTGGACGGCCTGGACCATGAGCACCCCGATGAACGGGGTGACCATGTAGCTGCCCAGCGCGACGACGAACGACAGGACGATCAGGGACTTGAGCGCGGACGACAGACCGGTGAACGTCCGGTACTTCGAGGCGAGTCCGCCGCCGGCGCGGCCCCCGCTCACGGCGTGCCGCTCTCGCCGGTGGCCCTCGGGCGCTCCGAGGGCGGGCCCGCGCTCCGGTGGGTGCCGACGGCCGTTCCTCCAGGGGGCGTCGTGGTGCTCACGCGACGCCTCCGGAGGGCAGGGCCGGCCGCCACCGGGCGGTGCCGGAGAACCAGTCCGCCACGCGTTCGAGGTTGGCGGCCACGTCCTCCTCGCTGTCCCCGTCGACCACGTAACCGGCGAGGAACAGGCCGGACTTCACCCCGCCGTGGAACTCCTGGCCGACGGCTCCGGTGACCATCACCTCACGGACGCACCCGGGCTGCTCGTCCGCCGCGGGCAGCCGCTCCAGCACCCCGTCCTGCGGCGGGATGCACAGGGCCCCGGCGGGCCGGTACGCGGAGACGTCCGGCGTCGAGGAGAGGCCGCACTCGGCGTACAGCCACGCCTTGTCCAGGTCCAGCCCGAACGCGTGCCGGACCATCGCGCTGATCATGCCCCCGCCGGTACGGCTGGCGATCTCGCAGAAGACCAGCCGGTCGTCCGGAGTGATCCAGAACTCGGCGTGGAAGGCGGTCTGCGGCGGCGTGGGCAGCTCGTCCAGCACCGCCCGCGCCGCCTTGACCAGCCGATCGTACAGCGGATCCTGCCGGGTGAGCGGCAGATTGGCGACCCAGTCGTTGCTCCGGAACGACAGACAGTCGTTGAGGTAGCGGAAGGGGTGGACGAACACGACCTCCCCGCCCGCCACCAGCCCGTCCACGTGGTACATCTGCCCGGGTACGAACACCTCGATCTCGCTGGTCCCCCGCCACGGACTGGCCAGGTAGGCGTCCAGCTCCGCCTCGTCGCGGATGATCGCCGCGCCCAGCGAGCCCGACTCGGACACCGGCTTGATCACGACCGGGTAGCCGTGTTCGGCTACGAAGTCGAGGGCGGTGTAGGCCGAGTCGAGCCGGCGGTAGGCCGGCACGTCGACGGGGCCGCCCGCGAGATGGTCCTTCATCACGACCTTGTCGCGGAAGGCCAGCGCGCTCGCGGTGTGCTGGCCCGGCAGCCCGAGCCGCTCCCGCAGCCGCGCGGCGCGTACGACGTCGGCCTCGGCCCGGGCGAAGACCGCCTCGACGGCGAACTCGCGGGCCAGCCGCAGCGCGGTCTTCTCGACCAGCTGGTTGGTGTCGTACGCGTCGAAGGCGTGCACGTGCGGGAGATGGGAGTAGCCGTCCGCGTACTCCCGCGCGGTCACGACGACCGGGACGATCCCCGAGCCGGCCAGCCACTGGTCGTACGGGGTCTTGGCGTAGGGCGTCTTGGCGAAGACGAGGATGTGGCGCATTGCGGGGTCTTTCTCTCGGTCAGGACGCGGAGTCGGTGAGGAGCGGCAGCCGGCGCCGCTCCGGGACCCTGGAGATCAGGCCGAGCTCCTCGGACAGCTCGGTGGCGAAGCAGCCGTCCTTGTACGTGCCGGACATCCGCTTGGCGGTGAACGCCTCGATCTCGTCGTGGTCGAACTCCACGTCGTACGTGGTGCCGTCGGTGCCGACGGTGCGGGTCAGGATGCCGAGGTGCGGCTCGAAGGTGTTGACGCAGCCCACGATGTCGCCGATCTTCTCGCGGCGGCCCTCGGGCCCCTCGGAGAGGACCTCCTCCTGCGCGGGGATGGCGGCGAAGAGCTGACGGCCTGCCCGGCACCAGCCGACGTGGCCGGGGAAGCCCATGGCCTTGATGCCGAAGGTGCCGAAGTCCTCGCTGACGCCGAGCTGGAAGCCGAGCGGGACCGTCTCGTGGAGCCACTTGAAGTCGCGGTACGCCTGCTCGACCTCCTCGCGGCTCAGGCGCAGCTCGGGGTGGCGGTTGCCGTGGTCGGTGAAGTTGTTGAACCGGACGGTGGCCACGCCCAGGTTGTTGAAGTAGTGGGCGTAGCGCTCCAGGGAGGTGCGGCCGTGGTTGTGGCGGCCTATGGTGACGCCGATGTTGACGCGGAAGGCGTCCTCGGGGGCGACGCCCTCGTTGTACTCGGCGATGCGGCTCAGCACCTTCTCGGTGTCCGCGCCGGAGAAGACGCCCTTGATGGGGTAGGTCTTGTGGTCGGTGACGGCGAGGTTCTCGTCGATCACGCCGTGGTAGGTGATGGAGATGGTCCCGTAGCCGTTCTCCACCGCCCGGTCGAGGAGCTCCCGCCAGTTGTCGGCGAGCAGGGGGCGGCCGCTGGTCCAGGCGTCGCCCTTCTCCATGGTCGCGGTCGGGGTGTGGTCCAGTTCCTGGCGGAACTCACGGTTGTTGGCCGGTCCGTAGAGGTTCATGAACTCGCCGTCGTAGGCGAAGCTGTCCACGTAGCGCGGGTAGACGTGGTACCCGTGCGACTGCAGGCCCTCCAGGATGCGGGGGCCCTCCTCCATGGCGAAGGACTTGTCGTAGACCTTCTCGTAGTTGACGAACCAGCAGTGCGCGCACTTCTGGCCACAGGTGTTCTTGCCGACCTTGGTGTCGAGGTCGAGGTAGATGTGGATGTCGTCGGGCTTGATGTCCACGAAGGGCGTGGTGAACGGGACATCGCCGTGGAAGTCGTAGGAAATCGGCGCGTTCTGGACGGACATGTGACCCCCGGTGCGGTGTTGTGGTCAGGAACCAGGCAGGAAGGAGGGACGGAGCGGCGATCGCTCGTGGGGACGCGGAGCCGTGGTGCGGTCCGGCGTCAGAGTTGTGGCTCGGGCGCGGTGGTGATCACCGGCAGGGCGGTGAGTTCCGCGACGGCGGCCGCGCAGGCCTCGGTGCCGTCCGCGGTCAGGACGGCCATGCCGAGCCGGTCGGCGGAGGAGCGCATCGGGCGGACCTCGTCGCCGGGCCGGACGGACGGTTCCCAGGCGTGGATCCGCCCGTGGGCGAGGGCCGGCGGCGCCTCGACGGCCGTCACGCGCCCGGGTGGGGCGGTGAGGAAGACGGTGGCGGCCGCGGCAGCGGCGGCGGGGCCCTGGCGGACGTCCGCGCCGATCGCCCAGCCGAGGGCGGCGCGTCGCCACTCGACCCCGGTGGTGAGCTGGACCAGGTCCGCGATGCCGTCGCCGCCGAGCCGGGTGTGGGTCTCGATGACGACGATCTTGTCGCCGTCGACCATGACCTCGGTGTGGCTGGGGCCGTCGGTGAGCCCGAGGGCGTCGAGCAGTTCGCCGACGGCCCGGGCGACCAGCTCCTGACGGCGCGGATCCAGGGACGGCGGCGGCATCATGTGGCTGACCTCGACGAAGCCGTCCGCGGTGCCCTTCTCGGCGATGCCGACGACGGTGTGCCGTCCGCTCGCGGAGAGGGTCTCGACGCTGAACTCCCGCCCCTCGGCGAACTGTTCGACCAGGGTGGCGGCCGTACGGCGGTCCGCGGGGAGCGCGTCGGCGCCCTCCACCAGGGCGATGGAGGCACTGCCGACCCCGTCGACCGGCTTGGCGATCACCCGCCCGTAGGCCGCGAACAGCCGGTCCACGGCCTCGGCGTCGTCACCCGCCGCGAAGGCCGGGTTCAGGTGCGGTGCCTCGCGCTCCAGGATCCGCCGCATCGCGAGCTTGTCGCGGGTGGCGCGGACGACGGCCGGGTCCACCCCGGTGACGCGGAGCCGGCGGGCGGCCATGGCGGCCGGCTCCAGGCCGAACTCGGTGAGCGAGACGACGGCGGTGGGCCGAAGGGGGCGCAGCACCTCGTCGGTGAAGTCCAGGAAGGCGGGCAGGTCCCGGAAGTCGGCCGTCAGGACCCGGGTGCCCGGGTCGAGGGCCGGGGCGCCGGGCAGCTGTACGTGGATCAGCTCGCCGGGCAGGGATGCCGCCGCCCTGGCCACGGTCGGATTGGCACCGACGATCACGAGAGCGGAGACGTCGTCCGTGTTCCCCGGACAGTCCTCGTCCGGCCCGCCCGTACTCACTGCGTCCACTTTTCCTCCCCCTGCCGCACCGACTGCTCGTTCGGTCGACGCGGTACGCAAGACAATCGCAAGCGTGCTCAGAGGATGTCAACAGGCTCACGCACAGTGACATTTGATCCTTGTGACCGGTGCTGACCTGGCAACTGCCCGCTTCCGCAGGGCACGTCCGACGACAGGTACGACCACCGGATGCGCCGCGTGCGTGTGCGCGCGGGCACCCTCCGCCACGCCATTCCGGCCAAGTTTCGGACGGCAGGACACACTCCGTTCACAAAACCGCAGCACGAGGCGCCGCTCGTCGGCGGTTTCTGGTCAATCGTCGGGCAGGGGTACGGGCGGCGGCGATTCGAAGCAGCGGGCCGGGGCAGCGCGACGCCCCGCCACTGCCCGGTGGTACGGGCGGTGGCGGGGCGTCGCGTGGCTGCTCCGAGCCATGTCCCGGGGCCCGGCACCGGCGCGCGCGGTAATGGCGCGTACGGTGCCGGTGGCTCGGCCGGCGCGGGGCCGGCCGGCTCAGCCGCCGCTCTTGCGCCGGAACGACCGCTGGCTCGCGGCCGGACCGTGTGCCCCGCGCACCTTGGACGCGTCCGGCGTGGCGGCAGCGTCGGCGGCGTCCGCCTGCGCACCGCGCTTGCGTGCCAGGGCTTCGCGGAACTTGCGCTTGAGGTCGTAGTTGCCGTCGCTGTCCGGCGCCAGCGGGGACGTCTCGGGGGTGGCCGGCTCCGAACCGTCCGTGGATGCGGGTTCTGCGGTCATGGTGACCTCCTGGGTTCGGGGGGACTGGCAGGCACAGCTTGTCATGCCGGCAGAGCCGCCGCGGTCGGATTTCTCAGCCGTTGCGACGCACGTGGGCGGCCTTGCGGGCCTCGGCCAGCCTGCGGGCCTCGCCGGCCTTCCGGGACTTGCCGCCGGCGCCGCGGGAGCCGTCCTTGCTGGTGCCGAGGCCACGGAAGGGGGCGTTGGTGTTCTTGGGCCGGGGGGCGGCCGGCCCTCCGTCGAGCGGGATCCCGGAGGGAGTCCTGGCTCCGGTGATCCGGCTGAGTTCCGCCTCGCCCGAGCGCACCTTCGTGACGGTCGGCTCGATACCGGCCTCGGCCAGGACGCGGCTCGTCTCCCGGCGCTGGCCCCCCAGTACGAGTGTGACCACGCTGCCGGACTCACCGGCCCGGGCGGTGCGGCCCGCCCGGTGCACATAGTCCTTGGGGTCGGTGGGCGGGTCGACGTTGACCACGAGGTCCAGGTCGTCGACGTGCAGGCCACGGGCCGCGACGTTGGTCGCCACCAGAACGGTGATCCCGTCGCTCCTGAACTGCGCCAGCGTCCGGGTGCGCTGTGGCTGGGACTTGCCGCTGTGCAGGGCCCCGGCGCGCACCCCGCTGGCCCGCAGGTGCCGGGTGAGCTGGTCGACGGCGTGCTTGGTGTCGAGGAACAGCAGGACGCGGCCGTCGCGGGCGGCGATCTCCGTGGTGACGGCGTAGCGGTCGGGGCCGTGGACGACGAGAACGTGGTGCCGCATCGTCGTGACCGCGCCCGCGGGCGGGTCGACCGAGTGGACGACGGGGTCGTGGAGGTAGCGGCGGACCAGCTGGTCGACGTCGCCGTCCAGGGTGGCCGAGAACAGCATCCGCTGCCCGTCGGTGCGCACCTGGTCGAGAAGGTCGACGACCTGCGGCATGAATCCCATGTCGCACATCTGGTCGGCCTCGTCGAGCACGGTGATCCGCACCCGTCCCAGGCGGCAGGCGTTCCGCTCGATCAGGTCGTGCAGGCGTCCGGGGGTGGCGACGACCACCTCGGCTCCCTCGCGCAGCGCGGCGGTCTGCCGGCCGATCGACATGCCGCCGACGACCGTGGCCAGCCGCAGCCGCAGAGCCTCGGCGTACGGTGCCAGCGCCTCGGTGACCTGTTCGGCCAGCTCACGGGTAGGCACGAGGATCAGGGCGAGGGGCTGCTTGGGTTCGGCACGCCGTCCTGCCGTACGGGTCAGCAGCGGCAGGCCGAAGGCGAGCGTCTTCCCGGAGCCGGTGCGGCCGCGGCCCAGGACGTCGCGACCCTTCAGGGCGTCGGGCAGCGTGGCGGCCTGGATCGGGAAGGGTTCGCGCACCCCGAGTCCGCTCAGTGTCCGCAGCACCGCCACCGGCAGGTCGAGATCGGCGAAGGAGACGGCCGGGGGCGGCGGGGTGGTGGCGCCGGGCCGGGCGGGGCCGCCGTGAGGGGTGCCGGAGTCGTCGGGGTGCTTCATGAACTGCCTTCCGCAGAGGAACGTACCGAGGAAGGCCCGGCAGGACGGAACAGCCGCCGCACCGGCGGAACCGAACGGAAGGAATCGCCCACCGCGACGACCACGCAAACGCGTAAGGCTAGCACGGGGCACCGCGTCGCGTGCGCGACACCGCAGGCGGCGGCACGTGGCGGGGCCCCGGGTGTCTCGTCCCGTCCGGCCGGCCCGCCGCGGCTCAGCCGACGGTGACGGTGTAGGTGATGCGCTCGGGGGCCTGGGAGGGGGGCGCCGCGCTCGTGGACGGGCCGGCGCCGGGGCCGGTGGTCTCGGGGGGCAGCGTGGAGGTGTTGCCCTGGCAGGTGGTGAAGGTGCAGTGCAGCAGCGTGAACCGGGTGGTTCCCTTGCCCTTGGCCTCGAAGGTGAAGGTGAGCCGGCCGCCGGCGCCGTCCACCGGCTCGTCCCCGGAGTCGGAGGCGTAGTCCTGACCGCGGCCGACGAGCACCGAGCTGTCGGGCTCGGGGTCGACCAGGTACCAGTACTCGCGGGTGGAGGCGTTCTGGGGGACGGTGAGCGTGAAGCGCTCGCCCGGTTCGGCGGTGATGCTGGTGTCCGTCACCGCATGGCTGGAGGTGCTCGTGGAGTCGTCGGTGCCGGATCCGCAGCCCGTGGCGAGAGCGAGGAACGCGGTCGCCGCGACGACGGCACCGCCCCCGCCGCCGCGGAAGACGGACGCCGTACGCGTCCTTGAGCCCACCGTGCCTCCCCCGTACGCGTTCGATCGCGAGCGCGGGCAGGCTAACACGCACGGTGACCACGAAGATCACCCGTCGTCCGCCCGCACACACCTCCTCCGCACGCGAGGTGCGCGCCGGACTCCTCACCGGCCCGGCGCCGCCGTGCTGTTGTCGGCGTGTCCTCGTAGGCTCTCGGCGACCGGATCGAAGGGATCGCCATGGAAGACCCGTTGGGCATCGCAGCGCTGGCCAGGATCCTGCCCCCGGACCTCGGCGCCGACGAGGAGATCGACTGGGTGGCACCCCTACCCGCTGAGCGTCGACCTCCGCGACGCCTCTCCGCGCTACGTGCACTGGCTCGAGGAGCAGCGTCGCCGGAAGGCGGGCCTGGACCGGTACTCCGGTGAGCCCCGGCCAGTGAACCGGTAGGACCGGTCACGTCCCTGCTGGTCGCGGCCCCTTGTCGCCGACCGCGATCAGCGGGTCGCGTGCGTCAGAAGTCGCCGCTCCTGATCCGGTCGAAGGCCGCGAGGAACTCCGGCGGGCCGTAGGCCAGCTCGGTGAAGACGCCGAAGTCGTCGACCGTGTCCGCGTAGGAGAACCGGGCGTCGCCCGACCGGCCCGACATGGCGACGGGGTGGCCGTGGGCCGACATCCCGGCCACCGTCTCCTCGAAGTGCTCGAGGCTGCCCATCAGGAAGCAGACGTGGTGCAGTCCGGGGCCTTTCTCGTCGAGCCAGTCCTTGAAAATGCTCTCGCCGGAGTCGTGCCGGATCAGCTCGATCATCATGTCGCCGGAATAACCGAAGGCGCAGGAGAACTGGAAATCGGCCGGCTGACCCCGATACTTTTTCTCGGTCACCTCCGCCGCCAGATTCTCCCACACGAAGAAACGGCTGACTCCGAACGTCGTGGAGAATTTCTCGACGGCATCGTCGAGGTTCTCCACGACATATCCCAGTTGCTGGATTCGACCGGCCGGAAAGGGCGGTATGAGGGAGTTCACCGCGCTCCCACGAGCTGCTCCGTGATGTTCTTCAGACGCAGCGCGTCCTCGGTGTCGAAGGCCTTCTTGCCGAGGTCCACCGGCTTCTTCTTCCAGCGCGCCACGAAAGGCTCGGCGGGCGGATCGTCGAGGAGTTCGACCATGGGCCTGATCGCCTTGTCCACGGGCGTCGCCGCGACGGCGAAGGTGGCCTTGGTCATCAGCCTGAGGGGGAGCGGCAGGGAGTTCGGCATGCCGGTGGAGACCACCCCGGGGTTGTACCCGATGTACGTCACCGGCCCGGTGCCCTGGGTGGCCGCGAAGCCGACGCCCAGCAGGTCGTTGGCGCGGAAGGACTGGAGGGTCGCCTTGTTGCCGTTGTAGCCGCGCTCGAGCTGGAGGTCGTCCCAGTGGACCGCCCCGAGGCCGACGCCCGGCGTGCCCACGTTCATGATCACGGGCTGCTTGGTGCACTTGAGCGCGTCCAGCAGGCCGTAGGTGAGGACGAACCGGCTCAGGTAGGCGAGCGCGAAGCTGTGCTCGAACCCCTCCGGCGTCACCGAGCGCTTCCCGAAGAGTTTGTAGCGCTGTGCGCACAGGACGAGTTTGTCCACGGACGCGTAGGTGTTCTCGATCTCCTCGACCAGCCGCCGGGTGGCCGCGACCGAGGTGAGATCGACGGAGAGGAAGTGCATCCGGTCGGCGGCCGAGATCCGGCGCGCCTCCTCGATTAACGCCTCACCCTTGGCCCGCGTGCTGCCGATGGCCAGGACCCTGGCGCCCGCCTTCAGATAATGCAGGGAGATTCCCCTCCCCAGGCCATCCGTTCCGCCTGTGACGACGACCGTCTGCATGGATTTCTTTCCTTCCGCGCCAGGTACCCGAACCGCAAGTCATCCGATGGTGACAAGCTCAGCGTAGAAGCCCCTGAGCTACCATGTCAACGTTTGATGACTCAAGGAGTACCGCTATGACAGCCGCCCCACAACCGCACAAACGCGACCGCGCCGCGACCCGCGCGGCCCTGCTCGACGCGGCGCGCGTGCGCTTCGCCCGGCTGGGCTACGGCGGAACGACCATGCGCGACGTCGCCCAGGACGCCCACGTGGATCCCGCCCTCGTCTTCCGCTACTTCGGCTCGAAGCGCGCCCTGTTCGAGGAGGCGTGCGTGGACCACCAGGTCCTCGGGGAGATCATGTCGGGGCCGCTGGACGCGTTGCCGGCGGGCATGCTCAAGTCCGTCGTCTTCCAGGAGTGGGAGCAGTTCGCCGGTGAGCACCCCCTGGTGATGCTGTTGCGTTCGCCCTCGCACGCCCCCGCCCGCACCCGCCTGGAGCAGGAGGCGCAGGCGGCGCACATCGAGGAGCTCATCAAGCAGGTGAAGGGCGAGGACGCGGCGCTGCGCGCGGAGATGCTGGTCGCCTGTCTGCTGGGCATGGGCATCATGCGCACGGCCCTGGGCTCCCCGGCGCTCGGCTCGGCCTCGCTGGAGGACGTCCTGCCGTACTTCGAGGGCGTCACCCGCGTCCTGATCGAGAACGCCGGTGACGCCCCGGCCGAGGACCGTCCGGCCGGCGGCTCACAGCCCGGCTGACCGCGGTCCGGCCGACCCGCGGTTCCGCCGACGGCCCGCACCGGGGCCGGCCGCCGGCGCGACGGCGTCGCTCAGACGATCGCCTGGGCGAAGCGGAAGAAGCCCTGGGGGTCGTACGCGCGCTTGACGGACGCCAGTCGCTCGTAGTTCTCCGCGTAGTAGGACCGCTTCCAGTCCCGCAGGGCGGGGTCGATGTAGTTCTGGTAGGTCTCCCCCAGGGAGTAGGGGTTGGCCGCGGCGAAGCCGCCGTCGATCCAGGCACGCACGGCGTTCCGCTCGTCCCGGTCAGGGTTCGTCGCCGTGGTGCCCACCGTCCAGTTCAGCGTGAACTGCGCGTCCCGGTGGACGTAGGCCGTGGCGGTGCGGCTCAGCGTGTTGGCCCGGCCGCCGAGCGCGAGGGCCTGCACGAACCGGAGCTGGCCCGGGCGTGGTGAGGCGGTGAAGGCGGAGAGGATCTCACTGATCCCGGTCCTCGGCAGGCCCGTCCTGAACAGCCTGCTGCGGTCCAGGATGTACCCGCCGCGCGGCATCACCGCCTCCGGCGAGTAGCCGACCGTGTGGCACTGGGCGACCGTCTTGTCGGAGCACCCGAACCAGTCCAGCATCCCGTCCAGGAAGGTGAACCGGTTACTGCTGCGGCTGTCGGGGGCGCGTCCCACCCCGGCGGCGAGCGCGTCCAGCAGCGGCGCGAGCTCCTCGGGCGGGCCGAGGAAGGAGCCGTCGACCCAGACGGCGGGCTCGGCGCCGCCCGGGGCCGTGTCGAGCTGGCTGACGATCCAGCGGGACCCCAGCTTCCAGGGTGTCGTCGGCATCCACTGCTGCCAGGCCGTGATCACCCGCTCCACGTCGCTCCAGGCCCACGCGAGCCGGAAGTTCACCATGTCCGTGGCGGCCGTGGCGCGCCGCTGGTAGCGGGTGACGATGCCGAAGTTGCCGCCGCCACCGCCGCGCAACGCCCAGAACAGGTCGGGGTGTTCGGTCGCGGAGCAGGTCACCGACCGGCCGTCGGCGAGCACCACGTCGGCGGCGACCAGGGCGTCGCAGGCCACCCCGAAGGAGCGGGTCTGCCAGCCTATGCCGCCGCCGTGCACGAAGCCGCCCGCCGCCACGGAGCCGTGCAGCCCGCCGGCCAGGGCCTGTCCGTAGGGGGCGAGCGCGGCCAGCGCGTCGACGGTCTGGACGCCCGGGCCGAGCACCGTGGTGGTGGGTCCCGGCACGATCGAGCGCAGCCGTGACACGTCGATGACCAGGCCCGTGGTGGTGGAGAAGCCGCCGAAGCTGTGGCCGCCGCTGCGTGGGACCGCCGGCACGTCGTGCTGCTGGGCGAAGGCCAGACAGAGCCGGATGTCGGCGACGCTCTCGCAGTAGGCGACCGCGGCCGGGGCCGAGGAGTCGTACATGCCGAAGTACACCTGCTTGGCCTGCGCGTACCCGCTGTCGGACGGCAGGACCAGGTCCCCGTCCAGCCGGCCGCGCAGACCGGTCCAGTCGGCGCCCGACGAGGCCGCCGCGGAGAAGCCGGCCGGTCCGGGCAGGGTTGCGGATGCCGCCAGGGTGAGGCCGACGGCCCCGCCGCGCAGGACCTGCCTTCGTGTTGCCATGACTGTGACTCTCCCGTCGTCGGAAAACGGCGCCGACGGCCCTCCCGCCGGCGCCGTCCGAACCTCCCACCACCCGGTAAGTCCCCTCTAAAACAGGCCTGCCGGGCGTCCGGGAGCGCGCGGGCCGGTAGAGGCGGGCTTAAGGGCCCGCACCGAGGCTGAGGGGCGACCGAAGCGCGAGGGCGCCACGACGCGCCCGACGACGCGGCCGGGGCGGACCCCGGCCCGAGGAGGAGGACATCGGATGGGACGAGAAGCCGGCCGGACGGCACACGACATCGACGAACTCAAGCAGTTCGTCGTGGTCCACTCCCGGGCCCAGCGGCTGCCCCAGGACCTGTGCGAGGAGGTCCTGGCCCGGATCGGGCACGACGGCGAGGGACCCGGCTCCTGGACCGGGGAGTGGGCCGCCGCGGCGCGGGACCTGGCGGCCCGGGACCGGCTGCTGGAAGCCTGCCAGTGCTGGAACACCGCGCGGTTCCCCTACGTCGACGGTCCCTCGCGCGCGCGGGCGCAGACGGCCTGCTCCGAGACCTTCATGCGCTGGAGCGGCGCCCAGGAGACCCCCGTCGAGCGCGTCGAGGTCACCGTGCCCGACGGCGAGGGCGGCCCGCGGTCCTTCGTGGCGCTGGCGGCCGGGCTCTCGGCCACCGCGCCGCGCCCCCTGCTCGTGGTGACGGGCGGCATCGTCAGCGTGAAGGAACAGTGGGCACCGGCGCTGCTCCTGGCCGACCAGCTCGGCCTCGCCATGGTCGCCACGGAGATGCCCGGCGTGGGCGAGAACCGCCTGGTCTACGCCGAGGACAGCTGGCGCATGTTCTCGGCACTGCTCGACGCGCTCGCGGACCGGGCCGACGTGGACCGCACCTACGCGTCGGCCATGAGCTTCAGCGGGCACATGGCACTGCGTGGCGCCCTGCACGACCCGCGCATCCGCGGGGTGGTCACGGCCGGCGCGCCGGTGAGCGGCTTCTTCACCGACCGCGACTGGTACGAGCGCAGCGTGCCGCGCGTCACCAAGGACACGCTCTCGCATCTGACGGGCGTCCCCCGGGCGGGACTCTTCGACGCGCTGCGCGACTGGGAGCTTCGGCCGGGTGAACTGTCCGCGCTGAACGTCCCGGTGGGGTACGTGGTCAGCCTGAGGGACGAGATCATCCCCGCGTCGGACCCGGACACCCTGAAGCGGTACGTCTCCGACCTCACCCTCGACGAGCACGACGACGTGCACGGTTCGCCCGAGCACGTGGAGGAGACCCGGGCCTGGACGGTGCAGACCGTGCTGCGGATGCTGCGGGCCGCCGCGAGCCCGCAGGCCTGACGCCCGGGCCGTTCCCCGTTCATGCGGCCGGTGCCTCCACCAGCCGCTGCCGGAGGTGGCCCACCAGCGCGGCAGGGGTGGGATGGTCGTAGACCACCGCGACCGGCAGGGGCAGCCCGGTGGCCCGGTGGAGGCCGTTGCACAGTTCCAGGGCGGTGAACGAGGAGAACCCGAGCTCCAGGAAGGATTGGGAATCGTCGACGCTCTCCGAGGCGTCGAGTCCGAGCACCTGACCCACGTGGGCCCGCACCAGTCCGGCGAGCCGCCGCTTCTGCTCCTCCTCTCCCAACTCAGCCAAGTGGGCGCGCAGTTGTGCCTGGTCCGCGATGCCGTCCGGTCCGTCCGCCCGCCGCTCGGCCAGCCGGCCCCGCGCCTCGGGCAGCTCGCGGTACCGGGCGCCGGAACCCGACCGCGTGACGTGCGCGAGGTGGTCGTCCCAGTCGATGTCGGCGATGCCGAGGACCGGACCGTGGATGTTCCCGGTACGGCCGACGAGGTTCGGCAGGCAGGCCAGCGCACGTGCGGGATCGAGGCCGCGCAGCCCGTCCCGCGTCTCCGTGTCCTGCGTGCCGGGCTCCTGCGGCCCCCAGGCCACGAGCGTGGCGGGCAGCCGTCGCGCGTGCCGGTGCCGGATCAGCGTCTCGGCGTACGCGGCCTCGACGGCGGCGTGCCGGGAGCGCGGATCGCCACCGGTGAGCGCCGCGAAGTCGACGAGAACGAGGAAGCCCGTCAGCGGCAGGTCCAGCGTGACCTCGTGGAGACGGCGCAGCGCGGCCCCGTCGCCGGTGTGCACGACGACGCTCACGGGTGTCCCGTCGCCGGTGTCCGCGAGGGCGCCGGCGAGCGCCGCGCGGTCGCACGGGTCCGCCGTGTCCAGCCGGACCCGCGCCCCGCGCGCCTCGAGCTCCGCGCGCAGCGCGTCGGCCGGGTCGGTCTCCGGCGTCAGGAGCAGGAAGTGACGGTGGCCCGCGTCGGCGAGGGCGAGCGCGGCCGCCCGGCCCGCGGCGGTACCGGCCCCGGTGACCAGAACCGTCCCGTCGGCGTCGGCCGCGTCCCGCTCCGCCATGGGCCAGGGCACCCGCACCAGACGGCGGACGTGCCGCCCCGACGACCGTACGGCGAACTCGTCCTCGCCGTCGGGCGCCGCGAGGACGCGCTTGAGCAGCGTGACGGTGACGGGGTCCAGGACGGCCGGCAGGTCGATCGTGCCTCCCGCCCCCGCGGCCGACCGCAGGCCGGGCAGGCGGCCGAGCCCCCACAGGTGTCCCTGCGCCGGGTCGGAGGACGGGTCGCCCGGTCCGGTGGAGACGGCTCCGCGTGTCAGGGTCCAGAACGCGAGGTCCGCCCCGAGGCCCGCCAGCGCCTCCACGACCCGGGTGGTCAGGGCGACCCCCGCGGGGATCGCGGGATGCTCGGGATGCGGGCCCTTGGCCGCTGCCAGCGCGGACAGCACACCGGCGACTTCGCCGCCCTGCCGGAGCCGGTCCAGGGCCGCGCCGAGCCGCTCGGTGACCGAGGCGGTCTCCTCGTCGGCGTCCACGGCGAACCGCTCCACCGGCACCCCCGCGTCCGACAGCGCCCGGTGCAGGTCCGAGTGCTGGTCCTCGTCCTCCTGCCGCGGCTCCACCAGCAGCCAGCGTGCGTCGCCGGCCGGGGCGCCCGCGTGCAGACCGGTGCTGGTCTCCGGCAGCCGCCGCCACTGCCACGCGTACGTCCAGTCCCGTTGGCGACGCCATCCGGACAGGGTCTCCTGGAGCTGCGCCAGCAGCCGCCGTTCCTCCTCGCGGGCGCCGAAGGTTCGGGCCAGCAGGGCGGGATCGCCGTGCTCCACGGCCGACCAGAACGCCCGGTCGTCCGAGAACGCCCATCCGTCGTCCCCGCCGGGTGCCTGTGGCGGCGCGGCCTCGAGCCAGTACGGACGGTGCTGGAAGGCGTACGGCGGGAGCCGCAGCCGTCCCGCCTCGACAGGACCGGCCGTCCCGGACAGCAGTGGCCTCCAGTCCACGTCCTTCCCGTGCGCCCAGGCCTCCCCCAGGGCGAGCAGCAGGGTGTCGGGTTCGGCGCGGTCCCGGCGCAGGGTGGGGACGAGCGCGAGCGGTTCGGTGTCCAGGCAGTCGCGTGCCATGGCGCTCAGTACGGCGTCCGGGCCGATCTCGACGAAGAGGCGCACCGCGTGCTCCTCCAGGGCGCGCACCCCGTCGTGGAAACGGACGGCATGCCGGACGTGCCGGGCCCAGTAGTCGGGGCTCGTGAGTTCCCCGGCGATCGCCACCCGGCCGGTGACGTTGGAGACGACGTCGATGTCCGGCTTCGCGTACGTCAACCGGGATGCCGCGACGAGGAGTTCGGACGCCGCGGACTCCATGTGCGGCGAGTGGAAGGCGTGGCTGACGCGCAGCTTCTTGGTGCGCCGGCCCCGGCCGCGCCAGACCTTGACCAGGTCGCCGACGGCGTCGGCATCGCCCGAGACCACGGTGGCGGAGGGGCCGTTGACCGCGGCGACGACCACCCTGCCGTCGTACGGGGCGAGCGTCTCCAGCACCTCGCTCTCGGGCGCCTCGACGGCGGCCATCGAGCCGTCCGCGCGTGCCGCCTGCATCGCGCGTCCCCGCGCGGCGACCAGCTCGCAGGCGTTGTCCAGGTCGAAGACACCGGCGACGTGCGCGGCGGCCAGCTCGCCGATGGAGTGGCCCATGACGAAGTCTGGCCGCAGGCCGGTGCGCTCCAGGAGCCGGTAGAGGGCGACTTCCACGGCGAACAGGGCGCACTGGGTGTAGAGCGTCTGGTCGAGGAGTCCCGCCTCGGGTGAGCGGGGCGTGGCGAACACGACGTCGCGCAGCGGGTGGTCGAGGTGCCGGTCGAAGCGTGCGCACAGGTCGGCGAACAGCTCGCGGAAGCCGGGCACGGTCTCGCTCAGCTCCCGCCCCATGCCCAGTCGTTGGCTGCCCTGGCCGGTGAAGAGGAAGCCGATCCGGGCGTCCTTGTCGCCGCTGCCCGTGGCCACCGTGGGTCCGCTCTCGCCGCGGGCCACGGCCGCGACGGCCCGCAGCAGCCCCTCCTGATGGTGTCCGACGACGACCGCGCGGTGGTCGAAGGCGGTCCGTGCGGCGAGGGACCGGGCCACCTCCGCGGGCCGCGGCTCCCTCTCGTGGGCAGCCCGGCCGCGCAGATGGTCGTGCAGTCGCCGCGCCTGGGCCCGCAGCGCCGTGGCGTCACGGGCGGACAGCACCCACGGCACGGCGGCCGTGTCGGCGCTGGTCCCGGCGGCCGGCTCGGTGGCGGGCTCAGTGGTGGTCTCGACGTCCTTCGGGGCCTGTTCGAGGACGACGTGGGCATTGGTGCCGCTGATGCCGAACGAGGAGACGGCGCACCGCCGGGGCCGGTCGCGCTCGGGCCACGGCCGTGCCTCGGTCAGCAGCCGCACCTGCCCCGCCTCCCAGTCGACGTGCGGCGTCGGCTCGTCCACGTGCAGGGTGCGCGGCAGCGTCCCGTGCCGCATGGCCTGGACCATCTTGATGACCCCGGCGACACCGGCCGCGGCCTGGGTGTGCCCGATGTTCGACTTCACCGACCCGAGCCACAGGGGCTGTTCGGCCTCCCGCTCCTGCCCGTAGGTCGCGAGCAGCGCCTGCGCCTCGATCGGGTCACCGAGCGTGGTGCCCGTCCCGTGCGCCTCCAGGGCGTCCACGTCGGCGGTGGTCAGGCGGGCGTCCTCCAGCGCCTGCCGGATCACCCGCTCCTGCGAGGGGCCGTTGGGGGCGGTGAGGCCGTTGCTGGCGCCGTCCTGGTTGACGGCGCTGCCGCGGACGACGGCCAGGACCTCGTGTCCGTTGCGTCGCGCGTCGGACAGCCGCTCGAGCAGCAGGACGCCGACACCCTCGCCGAAGCCCGTGCCGTCCGCGGCCGCGGCGAACGCCTTGCAACGGCCGTCCGCGGCGAGCCCGCGCTGCCGGCTGAACTCGATGAAGACGCCCGGCGTGGACAGCACCGTGGAACCGCCGGCCAGCGCGAGCCCGCACTCGCCCCCGCGCAGCGCCCGCACCGCGAGATGGAGGGCGACGAGCGAGGACGAGCACGCGGTGTCGACGGACACGGCGGGGCCGCGCAGCCCCAGGACGTACGACACCCGGCCGGACGCGACACTGGCCGCACTGCCGTTGCCGAGGAACGGCTCGTACTCCGGCGGCACGGTGTGCAGTCGGGCGCCGTAGTCGCTGTACATGATCCCGGCGAAGACGCCCGTGTCACTGCCGCGCAGATCCGTCGGGTCGATCCCCGCGTCCTCCAGCGCCTCCCACGCTCCCTCCAGCAGCAACCGGTGCTGCGGGTCCATCGCGGTCGCCTCGCGCGGGCTGATGCCGAAGAACGGGGCGTCGAAATGGTGGGCGTCGTGCAGGAAGCCACCGTGCCGGGCGTAGAACGTGCCGCTGCGATCCGGATCCGCGTCGTACAGGTGATCGAGGTTCCAGCCGCGGTCGACGGGGAAGTCCCCGATGCCGTCCGCGCCGGAGCGAACCAGGGACCACAGGTCGTCGGGGGTACGGACGCCGCCGGGGTAGCGGCAGCTCATCCCGATGATCGCGATCGGCTCGGCGGCCGCGGCCTCGACGTCCGCCAGGCGTTTGCGGGTCTTGTGGAGGTCGGCCGTCACCCACTTCAGATAGTCGGTGAGCTTCTCTTCGTTCGTCGGCACGTTCTCATCTCTCCGTTCGAGTCGCTCGCCGCGCTGGAGGTACCGCGAGGTGGGGGCACGGGATGGAGCGGTCAGTGGACGTTGCGGCCCAGTTCCTTGTCGATGAAGTCGAAGATCTCGGAGGCCGTGCCCGTCTCGATGCGGTCGACGGCGTCCGCGTCACCGGCATCGTCGGGACCGGTCTCCTCCTCCCAGACGGTGAGCAGCCGGCGCAGGCGTGCGGCCACGGCGGTACGGTCGCCGGGCTCCAGCGCTCCGTCGCCGTCGGCCGCGGCGGAATCGGACCGCGTGGTGGCCGCCGCGTCGCCCAGCAGGGTCTCCAGGCGGTCGAGCTCCGCCAGCAGCGACGCGGAACGCGCGTCGGTCACCTGCGAGGCGACGCGGGACAGCAGGTGGTCGGAGAGTTCCGCCGGCGACGGATGGTCGAAGACCAGCGTCGCGGGCAGCCGCAGTCCCGTCGCCGCGTTGAGCCGGTTGCGCAGCTCGACGCCCGTGAGCGAGTCGAAGCCCAGGTCCTTGAAGGACTGACCGGCGCCGAGGCCACCGGGCGAGTCGTGCCCGAGAACGGCCGCCACCGTGTCGCGTACCAGCTCCAGCACCGACTCCCGCCGCTCGTCCTCGGACAGGCCCCCGAGCCGCTCGGTGAACGACCCCGCCCCCGGGGTGGCGGCGGACTCGGCCCGCCGCTCCACCGTGCGGACCAGCCCCCGCAGCATCGGGGCGAGCACGCCGGACTGCGCCTGCGCCCGGAGCCCCGCCGGGTTCGTGCGCAGCGCCACGAGCACGGGCGGGTTCTGGCCGGCACCGGCGACGGCCTGGTCGAAGAGGGCGAGCCCTTCTTCCTCGGACATCGGCACCAGACCGCTCCGGCCGAGCCGGGCGATCGCGTCCTCGTCGAGGTGCTGGGTCATTTCGCTGGTGGTGTGCCAGAGGCCCCAGGCGAGGCTGGTGGCGGGTTGGTTGTGGGTGTGGCGGTGGGTGGCGAGGGCGTCGA
>NZ_JBHXFL010000075.1:0-21430 GCF_042724095.1 Streptomyces sp. NPDC127100 | reverse complement strand
AAACGCCCGGTTACATTCCGAACCCGGAAGCTAAGCCTTTCAGCGCCGATGGTACTGCAGGGGGGACCCTGTGGGAGAGTAGGACGCCGCCGAACTCCTTTTAGAGCTCTGGCTCTTGGGCACACAGCCCAAGAGCCAGAGCTTTTTTGCGTTGAGGTAGGGTCGGGGAGCATCATTGGCTCGTTTCTTCCAGGAGGCCCCCGCGTGGAGGTCCAGGAGACCCGCGTGCAGACCGACCGGGTCCTCACCATCCCGAACATCCTCAGCATGGCACGCCTCGCCGGCGTGCCGCTCTTCCTGTGGTTGATCCTCCGGCCCGAGTTCGGCGGCCCACAGAGCGACGGCTGGGCGCTGTTGGTACTGGCCCTCAGCGGAGTCAGTGACTACCTGGACGGAAAGCTCGCGCGTCGCTGGAACCAGATCAGCAGCCTCGGCCGGCTCCTGGACCCCGCGGCCGACCGGCTCTACATTCTGTCGACCCTGGTGGGCCTCACCTGGCGGGAGATCCTCCCGCTCTGGCTGACGCTCGTACTGCTCGCCCGCGAAGCGGTCCTGCTGGTGATGGTCGGCATCCTGCGCCGCCACGGCTATCCGCCGCCGCAGGTGAACTTCCTGGGGAAGGCCGCCACGTTCAACCTCATGTACGCCTTCCCCCTGCTTCTGCTCAGTGACGGAAGCGGATGGATCGCGTCACTCGCCGCTGTTTTCGGATGGGCGTTCGCCGGATGGGGTACAACCCTGTACTGGTGGGCAGGTGTTCTCTATGTGGTTCAGGTCCGCCGCTTGGTCCGTGCGGACACCCTGACCGATTGAACTCGCCCCTTGTGCGGCCTCCGCCCGGATGGCCCGCGCTGCAAAAGTGCGGCACGCTGGACGGGTGAAGTCGGTCAGACCTTCATCTCTTAGAGGAGGACGCTTCCGACATGAAGGCCGTCGTGATGGCCGGAGGCGAAGGCACACGCCTTCGCCCGATGACCTCGAGCATGCCCAAGCCGCTCCTGCCGGTGGCCAACCGGCCGATCATGGAGCACGTTCTGAGGCTGCTCAAAAGGCATGGGCTCAACGAGACGGTCGTCACCGTGCAGTTCCTGGCCTCGCTGGTCAAGAACTACTTCGGTGACGGCGAAGAGCTCGGAATGGAGCTCACCTATGCCAACGAGGAGAAGCCACTCGGTACCGCCGGAAGCGTCAAGAACGCCGAGGAGGCGTTGAAGGACGATGCCTTCCTCGTTATTTCCGGTGATGCCCTGACCGACTTCGACCTCACCGACCTGATCAACTTCCACAAGGAAAAGGGCGCGCTCGTCACCGTGTGTCTGACACGCGTGCCCAATCCGCTGGAATTCGGCATCACCATCGTCGACGAAGAGGGCAAGGTCGAGCGCTTCCTCGAGAAGCCGACCTGGGGCCAGGTCTTCTCGGACACCGTGAACACCGGCATCTACGTCATGGAGCCCGAGGTCTTCAA
This sequence comes from Streptomyces sp. NPDC127100, assembly GCF_042724095.1. Lineage (NCBI taxonomy): Bacteria > Bacillati > Actinomycetota > Actinomycetes > Kitasatosporales > Streptomycetaceae > Streptomyces > Streptomyces sp. NPDC127100. The sequence continues at coordinate 19,962 of NZ_JBHXFL010000075.1, read as the reverse complement.
CTACGTCGACCCCGACGTGCCCGTCGACTGGTCCGGCGACGTCTTCCCGCAGCTGATGAAGGAAGGCAAGCCGGTCTACGGCTACGTCGCCGAAGGCTACTGGGAGGACGTCGGCACGCACGAGAGCTACGTCAAGGCCCAGGCAGACGTCCTCGAGGGCAAGGTCGACGTCGACATCGACGGCTTCGAGATCTCCCCCGGCGTATGGGTGGCCGAAGGCGCCGAAGTGCACCCCGACGCCGTGCTGCGCGGCCCGCTCTACATCGGCGACTACGCCAAGGTCGAAGCCGGCGCCGAGATCCGTGAGCACACGGTCGTCGGCTCCAACGTCGTCGTCAAGAGCGGCGCCTTCCTGCACAAGGCCGTCGTCCACGACAACGTGTACGTCGGACCCCACAGCAACCTGCGGGGCTGCGTCGTCGGCAAGAACACCGACATCATGCGCGCCGCGCGGATCGAGGACGGCGCGGTCATCGGCGACGAGTGCCTGGTCGGTGAGGAATCGATCGTCCAGGGCAACGTGCGGGTCTACCCGTTCAAGACGGTCGAGGCCGGTGCCTTCGTCAACACCTCGGTCATCTGGGAGTCCCGGGGACAGGCCCACCTCTTCGGTGCCCGCGGTGTGTCCGGCATCCTCAACGTGGAGATCACACCGGAACTGGCCGTGCGGCTGGCCGGCGCCTACGCGACCACGCTGAAGAAGGGATCCACCGTCACCACGGCCCGCGACCACTCCCGCGGTGCCCGTGCGCTGAAGCGGGCGGTGATCTCCGCGCTGCAGGCCAGCGCCATCGACGTACGCGACCTGGAGAACGTGCCGCTGCCCGTGGCACGGCAGCAGACCGCGCGCGGCAGCGCCGGCGGCATCATGATCCGGACCACGCCCGGAGTCCCGGACTCCGTGGACATCATGTTCTTCGACGGACAGGGTGCCGACCTCTCGCAGGGCAGCCAGCGGAAGCTGGACCGGGTGTTCGCGCGGCAGGAGTACCGGCGCGCCTTCCCCGGTGAGATCGGCGACCTGCACTTCCCGTCCAGCGTCTTCGACTCGTACACCGGGTCGCTGCTGCGGAACGTGGACACTACCGGGATCGCCGAGTCCGGACTCAAGGTGGTCGTGGACGCCTCCAACGGCAGCGCCGGACTCGTCCTGCCCAGCCTGCTCGGCAAGCTCGGCGTCGACTCGCTGACCATCAACCCCGGTCTCGACGAGTCCCGGCCGACCGAGTCGGAGGACATGCGGCGCTCGGGACTGGTGCGCCTCGGAGAGATCGTGGCGTCCTCGCGCGCCGCGTTCGGCGTGCGCTTCGACCCGGTCGGTGAGCGGCTCTCGCTCGTCGACGAGAAGGGCCGCATCATCGAGGACGACCGGGCCCTGCTGGTCATGCTCGACCTCATCGCCGCCGAGCGGCGCAGCGGCCGGGTCGCCCTGCCCGTCACGACCACCAGGATCGCCGAGCAGGTGGCGGCGTACCACGGCACCCAGGTCGAATGGACGACGACCTCGCCGGACGACCTCACCCGGGTCGGCGGTGAGGAAGGCACGATCTTCGGCGGCGACGGCAAGGGCGGCTTCATCGTCCCGGAGTTCAGCAGCGTCTACGACGGTACGGCGGCCTTCGTGCGGCTGATCGGCCTGGTGGCGCGGACGCAGCTCACCCTCAGCCAGATCGACGCACGTATCCCGCGGGCCCACGTCCTCAAGCGGGACCTGGCCACCCCCTGGGCCGTCAAGGGGCTGGTGATGCGGCGCGTCGTCGAGGCGGCCGGAGACCGCTTCGTGGACACCACCGACGGAGTCCGCGTCGTGGAGACCGACGGGCGCTGGGTGATGGTGCTGCCCGACCCGGCCGAAGCCGTCACCCATCTGTGGGCCGAGGGACCGGACGACGCCTCCGCGCAGGCCCTGCTCGACGAGTGGTCCGCGGTGGTGGACAGCGCGGGCCGGTAAAACACACCGCACGCGTGCGTGCCGGACAAGTGTCCCCAAGGGGGCCTGTCCGGCACGCCGGTGGGGCCATTCGGAGGTAGTGGCCGTGGCGTGCGACGATGTGCGGCATGCCGCAGCAACCCCCCGTTCGGAGCACAGCCACGCGGCCCACACGCCCGGACGCGTCCATGTCGTTGCTCACCAACGTGATGGACCACAGTCTCGACGACGGATACGCCGAGGCCGCCGCGCGGAAGAAGGCCGAGGGCGCCGGTGGACTGCCCAGGACGCTCCGCGCCAAGCTCGCACTGGCGGCAGGACTGGTACTCGCCGCCCTGGTGGTCACGGTCGGAGCGGCGCAGGCACGCGTCGCGGCCCCCGTCGTCGCCAAGGAACGCGAGGAGCTGATCGACCGCGTCGAGAGCGAGACCTCGGCGGCCGACAGGCTCGAGGAGAACGTCGACAAGCTGCGCGACGACGTCAACGCGCGGCAGCGCGAGGCGCTCGAGAAGAGCGGCGGCGGCGACCGCGCCGACCTCGTGGGCGTCCTGGCCGGCGCGGTCGAGGTACACGGTCCCGGTGTGAAGCTCGTGGTGGACGACGCCAAGGCGGCCGACAGCGGCGACGGCGGGCCGCGCGGCGCCTCCGGATTCTCCGACACCGGCCGGGTGCGTGACCGGGACATGCAGCGCGTGGTCAACGGGCTGTGGGAGTCGGGGGCCGAGGCGATCTCCATCAACGGTCAGCGGCTGACCGCGCTGTCGGCGATCCGTGCCGCGGGAGACGCGATACTGGTCGACAACAGGCCGCTCGTGCCGCCGTACACGGTGCTCGCGGTGGGGGACGGCAAGCAGCTGAGCAACAGGTTCCAGGACAGCGCGGACGGTCTGTACCTGCACGCCCTGCAGGAGAGCTACGGCATCCGGACCGCCATCTCCGTGGCGGACGACCTCCGGCTCCCGGCCGCACCGAGTGTGATCGTACGAACAGCACAACCGATATCCGAGAAGGGCACATCGTGATCGCCGTACTGGGCCTCGTCGTGGGAGTCGTGGCCGGCCTCTTGGTCCGGCCCGAGGTGCCGGCCGCCGTCGAGCCGTACCTGCCGATCGCCGTCGTGGCGGCGCTCGACGCCGTCTTCGGCGGCCTGCGGGCCATGCTCGACGGCATCTTCGACGACAAGGTCTTCGTGGTGTCGTTCCTGTCGAACGTCGTCGTGGCCGCACTGATCGTGTTCCTGGGCGACAAGCTGGGCGTGGGGGCGCAGCTGTCCACCGGCGTCGTCGTCGTCCTGGGCATCCGCATCTTCTCCAACGCCGCGGCGATCCGCCGGCACGTGTTCCGGGCGTGAGACCGATGAGCGACCACGACGAACAGCCCACGCACACACTGCGCCGGGAACTGCCCGAGGAGGTGCCGGCAAAGGACTCTGCCGCCGTGCCCGCCGGGGACGCCCCGCAGGAGGAGCGGACGGAGACGCGGACCGGACTCACCGGCCGGCAGCGGCTGGTGAAGGGGCTGTGGCCCCCGCGCGTCACCCGGGCGCAACTCATCGTCGCGCTGCTGCTGTCCGGCCTGGGTTTCGGCCTCGCTGTCCAGGTCGCGTCGAACAGCGACAGCGACAGCGCGCTGCGCGGCGCCCGGCAGGAAGATCTTGTTCGCATCCTCGATGAACTGGACGACCGGACTCAGCGTCTAGAAGACGAGAAGCAGGGCCTCGAGAAGCAGCGCGACGAGCTGGAGAACAGCTCCGACCAGGCGGAGGAGGCCCGTAAGCAGACGCTGGAGAAGGAGCGGCAGCTCGGCATCCTCGCGGGCACCGTGGCCGCGCAGGGGCCGGGTATCACGGTGACGATCGAGGACACGAAGGGAACGGTCGAGGCGGACATGCTGCTCGACGCGGTCCAGGAACTGCGCGCGGCGGGGGCGGAGGCGATCCAGGTGAACGGTGTACGGGTCGTCGCCGGTACCTACCTCACCGACGCCGACAAGAGCGTGAGCGTCGACGGGAACAAGATCAACGCGCCCTATCGTTTCCAGGTCATCGGCAAGCCGCAGGACCTCGAACCGGCGCTCAACATTCCTGGAGGCGTGGTGCAGACTCTGGAGAAGGAACAGGCCACCGTTACTGTTGAGCGGTCGAGCAAGATCGTCGTGGACGCCTTGCGAGCGGCGAAGCGGCCTGACTACGCTCGGTCGTCCTCCCAGTGAACCGGCGGTGCATGGGGGGCATCCGGCGAGGGCAAGAGGTTGCGGGGGGTCGGCGCACCGATTGGGTGGTGCGTGGTGGAAACTGTCCGGTGGAGACGGACGTTGTGAAGGTGTCCGGGTCGGTCAGTAGGTTCAGTCAGGGTTCGTCCTGCCCCACGGGCGGGTCTGTTTCGGTCAAGGGGAATCGCCCGTGAAGTTGTTTGCGAAGTTGTTCGGCAAGAGCGCGCGAGAAGGCAGCGACAACGCGACCGCTCGCCATCGCGCCCAGCCCGACGCGGAAGGCTCACGCCCGATGTTCCGCGACCAGGTGGCCGGCCCGGGTGGCGGCTATCCCGGTGGCCAGGGCGCGCCGTCCGTTGACCGCGCGCAGTCCGGCGGCATAGGTTTCGGGCAACCGCCGGCCCCGGGTGCTGGCGGAGGGTACGCCCCGGCGGGGCAGCCGCGGCAGGAGGATCCGTCCATGTCGGCCCTGGTGTGTACGAGGTGCGGCAACCGCAACGCGGAGAACAGCCGCTTCTGCTCGAACTGCGGCGCCCCGCTGCGTCCCGGCGCGGTACCGGAGCGGGCGTCCGAGACGACCTCGACGATCTCCATCTCCGGCCTCGAGGCGTACGACGCCGAGATGACCGGTCAGACGGCGGTGCCGGCGCTCTCTCCCGAGGCGCAGGCGGCCGTGGACGCGCTGCCGCTGGGTTCGGCGCTCCTGGTCGTGCGCCGCGGCCCGAACTCGGGCAGCCGCTTCCTGCTGGACGGTGAGCTGACCACGGCCGGGCGCCACCCGCAGAGCGACATCTTCCTGGACGACGTGACGGTCTCCCGCCGGCACGTGGAGTTCCGCCGTGTCCCGGACGGCTCGTTCACGGTCGCCGACGTCGGCAGCCTGAACGGCACGTACGTGAACCGTGAGCGGATCGACCAGGTCGCGCTGTCCAACGGCGACGAGGTGCAGATCGGTAAGTACCGGCTGGTCTTCTACGCGAGCCAGCGGGGCTACTGACCGGCCCCGGACTCGTTCCGGGGGAGTCCCAGGGAAGGTCCATGCTTCGAACACCGAGTGGCGGTGCCGGCCCCGGCACCGCCGCCACGGACAAGGGGCTGATGAGTATCGGCTCGGTGCTGAACACGCTCCGCGACGAGTTCCCCGACATCACCATCTCCAAGATCCGTTTCCTGGAGGCCGAGGGCCTGGTCGAGCCGCGGCGTACCCCGGCGGGGTACCGCAAGTTCAGCCCCCACGACGTCGAGCGCCTCGGTCATGTCCTGCGCATGCAGAGGGACCACTACCTGCCGCTCAAGGTGATCCGCGAGCACCTGGACGCCATGGAGCGCGGTGAGGCGGTGCGGCTGCCGACCCTGGGCCGGCAGCGCGACGGGGAGGCCGTGCCGGAACCCGACGAGGAACCCACGGCGGCCCGGATCGGACGGGACGAGCTGCTCGCCGCCGCCGGTATCGGCGAGCAGGAGCTGGCGGAATGGGAGTCGTACGGGCTCGTCGCTCCACTGGCCGACGGCGCCTACGACGCCGAGGCGGTCACCGTCGCCTCGCTCGTGGTCGAGCTGGGACGGTTCGGGATCGAGCCGCGCCACCTGCGGCTGATGAAGGCCGCCGCCGACCGGGAGGCCGGGCTCGTGGACCAGGTGGTGGCCCCGCTCAGACGCCACCGCAACCCGCAGACCAGGGCACATGCCGAAGCCCGCACCAAGGAACTGGCCGGGCTCGCGGTGAAGCTGCACGCGGCCCTGGTGCAGACGGCCCTCGGGGTGCGGCTGTCCTGAAACGGGGCCCGTGAGGGACCCGTATCGCCCACCCGTTCCCGGCCCGACTACCCAAACGTCCCGAGCACGGCCTAGGGTTGCTGTGTGAACGAGCTCGATGTCGTAGGTGTCCGGGTCGAGATGCCCTCCAACCAACCGATCGTGCTGCTGCGCGAAGTGGGAGGCGACCGCTACCTTCCCATCTGGATCGGGCCGGGAGAGGCGACGGCCATCGCCTTCGCCCAGCAGGGCATGGCCCCCGCGCGGCCGCTGACCCACGACCTGTTCAAGGACGTGCTGGAGGCCGTCGGCCAGGAGCTCACGGAAGTTCGCATCACGGACCTCCGCGAGGGAGTCTTCTATGCCGAGCTGGTCTTCGCCAGCGGCGTCGAGGTGAGCGCCAGGCCGTCCGACGCCATAGCGCTGGCCCTGCGCACCGGAACGCCGATCTACGGCAGCGACGGGGTGCTCGACGACGCGGGCATCGCCATCCCGGACGAGCAGGAGGACGAGGTGGAGAAGTTCCGCGAGTTCCTCGACCAGATCTCGCCGGAGGACTTCGGCAGCAGCAACCAGTAGTCCCGCACCGGGCCGGAACGGCGACGGCGTCGTACGGCCCCCTCCGAGCACATTCGGCTAGCCTTTCCCCGCGACGGGGCACGCGAAACCACTCTTAGGGTGATTATCACTCGGCGTGCCGAGTGTGGCGATCGTTGACGCACCCTTGGTGACTGCCTACCGTCGAGGAGGCAGGTCAAGGACGGAGGTCGGCGTGGGAATGAGCGGCGACAGTACGGCCGGGGGTGGCCCCGGACGAGGCCTCGGGGTGGGCGGCTCGTACCCTTCCCCGAGTTCTCGGCTCCGCTCGAGCGGGGGATGCCCCCAGCCCGGTGGCACGGCCGAGCACGCTCCGCAGCGGCCTGCGGCCGTGCCGGGCAGCGGAGGGGCGACGTCCATGGCGTCCGAGCAGATCGGCTACCGCGGGCCGACGGCCTGCGCCGCCGCGGGCATCACCTACCGGCAGCTCGACTACTGGGCCCGTACGGGCCTCGTGGAGCCGAGCGTGCGGCCCGCCCACGGGTCCGGCACCCAGCGCCTCTACAGCTTCCGCGACGTCGTCGTGCTGAAGATCGTGAAGCGGTTCCTCGACACCGGGGTGTCGCTGCAGAACATCCGGACCGCCGTCCAGCACCTGAGGGAGTGCGGCTTCCGCGACCTGGAGCGCATGACGCTGATGAGCGACGGCGCCACGGTCTACGAGTGCACGTCGCCCGACGAAGTCCACGCCCTGCTCCAGGGCGGCCAGGGCATCTTCGGGATCGCCGTCGGCGTGGTGTGGCGGGACGTCGAGGGCGCTCTGTCCCAGCTCCACGGGGAACGGATCGACACGGGGGAGACGCTGGTCGGACCCAACCCCGCGGACGAACTGGCGCGACGCCGCAACCGGGCGGTCTGAGGACGCACCGGGCCCGCGGGACACCGACGCCGGATTGTCAGTGGCGTAGGGCAGCATCGGAGACGTGAGAACCGCGCCCACGATCCTGCATCTCGACATGGATGCCTTCTTCGCCTCGGTGGAGCAGGCGTCCAAGCCGAGCCTGCGCGGGAAGGCCGTCGTGGTGGGCGGTCTGGGGCCGCGAGGAGTGGTCGCCACGGCCTCCTACGAGGCGCGGGTCTTCGGCGTCCACTCCGCGATGCCCATGGGCCAGGCGCGGCGCCTCGCGCCCAACGCCGCGTATCTCGTCCCGCGCTTCGAGCTGTACCGGGCGATCAGCCGGCAGGTCATGCGGCTGCTGCGGGCCCTGTCGCCATTGGTGGAGCCGCTGAGCCTGGACGAGGCGTTCGTGGACCTGGAGGCCGGCGGGACGGCCTGGGACGCCGACTCGGCGCGACTGGCCGGGGCGAAGCTGCGCGCGGACATCCGGGCCGTCACCGGCCTCACCGGTTCGGTCGGGCTGGCCGCCTCCAAGATGCTCGCCAAGATCGCCTCGGAGGAGGCCAAGCCGGACGGGCTGGTGCTCATCGAACCCGGGACCGAGCGGGCCATGCTCGGACCGAAGTCCGTCCGGATCCTCCCCGGGGTGGGACCGGCCACGGGAGACCATCTGCGCCGGGCCGGCATCACGACAGTGGAGGAAATCGCCGAGGCGGGCGAGGACGAGCTGGTGCGGCTGCTCGGCAAGGCGCACGGGCACGCCCTGTACGCGATGGCGCTGGCGCGCGACGACCGGCCCGTGGTGTCCGAGCGGGAGACCAAGTCGGTGTCGGTCGAGGACACGTACGACGTGGACATCCACGACCGGGTGCGGGTCGGTGTGGAGGTGGGGCGGCTCGCCGACCGGTGCGTGCGGCGGCTGCGCGGGTCCGGGCTGTCCGGCCGGACCATCGTGCTCAAGGTCCGGCGGTACGACTTCTCCACGCTGACGCGCTCGGAGACCCTGCGCGGGCCCACGGACGACCCGGCGGTGGTGCGGGAGGCGGCGGCCCGGCTGCTGGACTCCGTGGACACCACGGGCGGTGTACGGCTGCTCGGGGTCGGCGTCAGCGGCCTCGCCGACTACACGCAGGAGGACCTGTTCGCGCAGGCGGCGGGCGAGCGGGCCGAGGAACTCCCGGAGGCGCCGCGCGAGGAGCCCGCTCAGGAGCACCGGCAGGCCCCCGCCGAGCGCCACTGGCCCTCCGGTCACGACGTGCGGCACACGGAGCTCGGGCACGGGTGGGTGCAGGGCAGTGGCCTGGGGCGGGTCACGGTGCGCTTCGAGACGCCGTACTCCGTACCCGGCCGGGTGCGCACCTTCGCCGTCGACGATCCCCGCCTGACACCGGCCGAGCCGCTGCCGCTGGTGGCGTCCCCGCCGCCCGGCCCGGGGGAGGACGGGGGGACGCCGGACGCCGCCGGGGAGGGGGCCGCGGACCCGGCGGCGTCCGGCGTCGCCGCCCCGGGCCCGGCAGCCCCGCCGGCGGAGGAGGTGCCCGGCCGGGGTGCCGCCGGCGCGGCGCCGTGACCCGCGGAGCGGTGCGCGTGGAGGACGCCCGGGACGCCGTACCCCGCGGCCGGGGCGCGGCCGGCGCCGGGAGGCAGGTGGCTCAGCCCTCCTCGTTGCCCGTGCCGGCCAGCTTGCCGAAGTCGTGGTCGGGGAGCGGAGGCGCCGCGGCCACGTCGAGGCCGTAGTGGTGGTAGAGCTGGAGTTCCTGTTCCGGTGAGAGATGGCGGCCGACGCCGAAGTCCGGGGCCTCCTTGATCAGGGACCGGTCGAAGGGCACGTGCAGCGTTCCCTCGACCAGCTCGCTGGGCTCGAGCGGCACGAAAGCGTCCCTGCTGAACAGCCCGGTGCGGATGGCGGCCCACTCGGGGACGCCGGTGGCATCGTCGAGGTAGACCTCGTCGACGGTGCCGATCCTGGTGCCTTTGCGGTCGAACGCCTTGCGGCCTATCAGACTGCGCGGATCGATCTCGGTACGCACGGGCCCTCCACTTGGTCGCACACCATCCGGCGAATCATGCGTCAGTACAACAAAAAGCCACTTTGGGGCGAGCGGCCACTCGAAGGTGCGCTCAGTCACTCGAAGACCTGTGCGTCCGCCTCGCTGGTAGGCTGGCAGACGGCTGCTGACCCCGTGCGGGAGAGTCCTCCAGACATCATCGGAGGCGCCGAAGGAGCAAATCCTCCCCGGAATCTCTCAGGCCCACGTACCGCACGGACGAGGTCACTCTGGAAAGCAGAGCGGGTGCCGCGGCCTCCGCTCTCACCGACGGTGAAAGCCGGCAGCCCTCGGGCGGCCCGGTGAAGCTCTCAGGTCGAGATGACAGAGGGGGAGGCCGTCCGGGCACCCGCGCCGTGGTGCCCCTCGAAGGTCGTCAGACCAGGAGGCCTCCGCAATGACAGCCCCTCGCATTCCGCTCTCCGAGCTCGAACAGGCAGCACCCTTCGAGCAGCGCCACATCGGCCCCGACCACGAGGCCCGGGCGAAGATGCTCGCGCAGGTCGGCTACGGCTCGCTCGACGAGCTGACGGCCGCCGCGGTACCGGATGTGATCAAGAACGCCGACGCGCTGGACCTGCCCGGCGCCCGTTCCGAGGCCGAGGTACTGGCCGAGCTGCGCTCGCTGGCCGATCGCAACCAGGTCCTGGACTCCATGATCGGCCTGGGCTACTACGGCACCTTCACCCCGCCGGTCATCCTGCGCAACGTCATGGAGAGCCCGGCCTGGTACACCGCGTACACCCCCTACCAGCCGGAGATCTCCCAGGGCCGCCTGGAGGCCCTGCTGAACTTCCAGACCATGGTCGCCGACCTCACCGGCCTGCCGACCTCCGGCGCCTCGCTGCTCGACGAGGGCACCGCCGCCGCGGAGGCGATGGCCCTGTCCCGGCGCATGGGCAAGAACAAGAAGGGCCTCTTCCTGGTCGACGCGGACGCGCTGCCGCAGACCATCGCCGTGATCCGGACGCGCGCCGAGCCGACCGGCGTCGAGGTCGTCGTCGCCGACCTGAGCGACGGCATCCCCGCCGAGGTCGCCGAGCGGGAGATCAACGGCGTCCTGATCCAGTACCCGGGTGCCTCCGGTGCCGTCCGCGACATCAAGCCGGTCGTCGACCGGGCGCACGAGCTCGGCGCGCTCGTCACCGTCGCCGCCGACCTGCTCGCCCTCACGCTGCTCACCTCGCCCGGTGAGCTGGGCGCGGACATCGCCGTCGGCACCACCCAGCGCTTCGGTGTGCCGATGGGCTTCGGCGGACCGCACGCCGGTTACATGGCCGTCCACGAGAAGTTCGCGCGCAGCCTGCCCGGCCGTCTCGTGGGCGTGTCCGTGGACGCCGACGGCAACAAGGCCTACCGCCTCGCCCTGCAGACCCGCGAGCAGCACATCCGCCGCGAGAAGGCGACCAGCAACATCTGCACCGCGCAGGTGCTGCTCGCCGTCATGGCCGGCATGTACGCCGTGTACCACGGGCCGGACGGGCTGCGGGCCATCGCGCGCCGCACCCACCGGTACGCCTCGGTCACCGCCGCGGGTCTGGCGGCCGGCGGCGTCGAGATCGTGCACGGTGCCTACTTCGACACGGTCACCGCGCGGGTGCCCGGCCGGGCCGGCGAGATCGTGCACGCCGCCCGCGAGAACGGCATCAACCTGCGCCTCGTCGACGCCGACCACGTGTCGTTCGCCTGCGACGAGACCACCACGCGCGCCCAGGTCGGCGGCGTGTGGAACGCGTTCGGCGTCGAGGGCGACGTGGCGGCCCTGGACGCGAGCGCCGGGGACGCCCTGCCCGAGGCGCGTCTGCGCACCGACGACTTCCTGACCCACCCCGTCTTCCACGCGCACCGCTCCGAGACCGCGATGCTGCGCTACCTGCGCCGCCTCGCCGACCGCGACTACGCGCTGGACCGCGGCATGATCCCGCTGGGCTCGTGCACCATGAAGCTCAACGCGACCACCGAGATGGAGCCGGTCACCTGGTCCGAGTTCGGGCAGCTGCACCCCTTCGCGCCCGCCGAGCAGGCGCAGGGCTACCTCACCCTCATCCGCGAGCTCGAGGAACGCCTCGCCGAGGTCACCGGGTACGACAAGGTGTCGCTCCAGCCGAACGCCGGGTCGCAGGGCGAGTTCGCCGGACTGCTCGCCGTTCGCGGCTACCACCGCGCCAACGGCGACGACCAGCGCACTGTCTGCCTCATCCCGTCCTCCGCGCACGGCACCAACGCGGCGAGCGCCGTCATGGCCGGCATGAAGGTCGTCGTCGTCAGGACCGCCGAGGACGGCGAGATCGACGTCGAGGACCTGCGCGCCAAGATCGAGAAGCACCGCGACGAGCTGGCCGTGCTGATGATCACGTATCCCTCGACGCACGGCGTCTTCGAGGAGCACGTCGCCGACATCTGCGCCCAGGTGCACGACGCCGGCGGCCAGGTCTACGTGGACGGAGCCAACCTCAACGCCCTGGTCGGCCTCGCCAAGCCCGGCCACTTCGGCGGCGACGTCTCGCACCTGAACCTGCACAAGACGTTCTGCATCCCGCACGGCGGCGGCGGCCCCGGCGTCGGCCCCGTGGCCGTGCGCTCGCACCTGGCGCCGTACCTGCCCAACCACCCGCTGCAGCCCGCGGCCGGTCCGCAGACCGGCGTCGGCCCGATCTCGGCGGCGCCGTGGGGCTCGGCCGGCATCCTGCCGATCTCGTGGTCGTACGTCCGGCTGATGGGCGGCGAGGGCCTCAAGCGCGCCACCCAGGTGGCCGTGCTGTCCGCCAACTACATCGCCAAGCGCCTGGAGCCGCACTTCCCGGTGCTGTACACCGGCCCGAACGGGCTGGTCGCGCACGAGTGCATCGTCGACCTGCGTCCGCTGACCAAGGCGACGGGCGTGAGCGTGGACGACGTCGCCAAGCGGCTGATCGACTACGGCTTCCACGCGCCGACGATGTCCTTCCCGGTGGCCGGCACGCTGATGATCGAGCCCACGGAGTCCGAGGACCTGGCCGAGCTGGACCGGTTCTGCGACGCGATGATCGCCATCCGGGCGGAGATCGAGAAGGTCGGATCCGGCGCCTGGCCCGCGGAGGACAACCCGCTGCGGGGCGCTCCGCACACCGCCGGTGCGCTGGGCGGTGAGTGGGACCACGCGTACACGCGCGAGGAGGCCGTGTTCCCGGCCGGCGTGTCGGTGGCCGACAAGTACTGGCCGCCGGTGCGTCGCATCGACCAGGCCTTCGGCGACCGCAACCTCGTCTGCTCCTGCCCGCCGCTGGACGCCTACGCGGACTGACCGGCCCGCGACCGAAGGCCCCGCCCCTGCCCGGGGCGGGGCCTTCAGCCTTGCCGGGCCTTCGCGAGCGCGACCTCGGTCGACTTGACCAGGGCGATCACGTCGGAGCCCACGAAGAGCCCCAGATCCTCGACCGCTTCCCTCGTGATCACGGCGGTGAGCTCGGCGTCGCCCATGGCGATGCGGACGGCCGCCATCACCTCGCCGAGGGTGAGCCGGGTGACCGCGCCGGGCAGCCGGTTGCGGATCGACAGGCCCTCGGCCTCATGGGTGGCGAGAGAGACCTCCGTCGACTTCACCAGGACGAGGACGGCCGCTCCGGCGCTCAGGGCGAGGTCCTCGGCGGCCTCCCGGGTGACGGCCGCCGTGAGGTCCTGCCCTCCGGTCAGCCGGACGCCGACCGTGGCCATGGCCTCGCCCGGGGTGACGCCGGTGACGGTGCCGGGGAGCTGGTTGCGGATGCTCAGGCTCATGGGGGCACCGTAGCCCGGCAACCTCGTCATGCCGGGTATGCGTGGGTCTGCGTCGCCTTGACCGTCGCCCACACCGGTGCGCCCGGGTGAAGGCCGAGCTCGGCGGCGGCGACCGTGGTCAGGTCGGCGGCGAGTGCGAGTTCGCCGGTCAGGTCCACGCGGATCCGGTCGCCGTGCGTCTCCAGCCCGGCCACCTCGCAGCGCCACAGGTTGCGTGCGCTGGAGCCGGCGGGGCGCTCCCCGTACAGGGTCACGGCGCCCGGCGGGAACGCCACGAAAGCCGGCCCGGAGAGCTCCTCCGCGGTCGTGATCGCCGGACCGGCGTCGAGGCGGACGGTGTGGGCGTCGGCCCGGCCCCGGTACAGGTTCAGGCCGACGAGCTGCGCGATGTAGTCGGTGCGCGGGCGGCGGGCGATGTCGGCGGGGCCGCCCTCCTGGACGACCGTGCCGTGCTCGACCACCACCAGACGGTCGGCCAGCACCATGGCGTCCAGCGGGTCGTGGGTCACCAGGACCGCGACGGCCTCGAAGTCGGCCAGGTGGCGGCGGAGCTGGGCGCGCACCTCGAGCCGCGTCCTGGCGTCCAGCGCGGCGAGCGGCTCGTCCAGGAGCAGCAGCCGGGGGCCGGTCGCCAGGGCGCGGGCGAGCGCGACGCGCTGCGCCTGGCCACCGGAGAGACGGCGCGGTCGGGCGCCCGCGTGACCGGCCAGACCCATGCGGTCCAGCCACCCGGAGGCCAGGGCCCGCGCCTCGGCCTTCGTCGCGCCCCGGCAGCGCGGCCCGAAGGCGACGTTGTCGAGCGCGGTCAGGTGCGGGAACAGCAGGTAGTCCTGGAAGACGACGCCCACCGGGCGGGACTCGGGCGGCGTGCGGTCCAGTGCGACCCCGTCGAGACGCAGGTGCCCGCCGGTCAGCGGCAGCAGCCCGGCCAGTGCGCGCAGCGCGGTGGTCTTGCCGGCGCCGTTGGGGCCCAGCACGGCGACGACCTCACCGGGCGCGGCGGCCAGCGACACGTCCAGGCGGAAGCCGCCGCGGTCCACGACAAGCCGTGCGTCGAGCCCGTCGCCGGGCGCGGTGCCGGGGGCGACGGCCGTGAGTTCCGGTTCGCTCATGTCACACCGTCCTCATCCATCGGTCCCGCAGCCCGGCCAGTACGGCGATGGAGACGGCCAGCAGCACCAGGCTGAGGGCGATCGCCGCCGCCGGGTCGTTCTGCAGCGCGAGGTAGACCGCGAGCGGCATGGTCTGGGTCCGCCCGGGGAAGTTGCCCGCGAACGTGATCGTCGCCCCGAACTCGCCCAGCGCCCGCGCCCACGCCAGCACGGAGCCCGCCGCGATGCCCGGCGCGATCAGCGGCAGCGTGACCCGGCGGAACGCGGTGAACCGGGAGGCGCCCAGCGTCGCGGCCGCCTCCTCGTACCGCGGGTCGGCGGCCCGCAGGGTGCCCTCCACGCTGATGACCAGGAAGGGCATGGCCACGAACGTCTCCGCGAGGACGACGCCCGTCGTGGTGAACGGCAGGGTGATGCCGAACCACGCGTCGAGCCACTGTCCGATCACGCCGTTGCGGCCGAACGCCAGCAGCAGCGCCACGCCGCCCACCACCGGGGGCAGTACCAGCGGCAGTGTCACCAGGGCGCGTACGAGGCCGCGGCCGGGGAAGTCCGTGCGGGCCAGCAGCCAGGCCAGCGGCACGCCGATCAGCAGGCTCAGCGCGGTCGCCGAGGTGGCGCACACCAGCGACAGCCGCAGGGCCTGCCACACCTCGGCGCTGGTCAGCTGATCGGGCAGGCTGCGCCAGGGGGCCCGCACGAGCAGGGCGATCAGCGGGAGCAGCAGGAACGCCAGGCCGACCAGGGCGGGCACCAGCAGGGGCAGCGGCACGGTCCGGGCGCCCCGGCGCGGGCGGTCACGGCGCGCCCCACCCTCCGCCGTGTCCGTCCCCGGGCTCGCGGACCCGGTCGGCGCCGGTGCCGTCACGGTGTGCGGAACCCGGCCTCGGTGAGGACCTTCCGGCCCTCGGCGGACTTCACCAGTTCGATGAACGCCTTGCCGGCCTCCGCGTTGCGGGCCTGGTCGAGCAGGGCGATCGGGTAGTCGTTGACGGCCTCGGCCGACTCGGGGAAGTTCACGCCCTCCACCTTGTCACCGGCCGCCCTCACGTCGGTCCTGTAGACGACGGCGGCGTCGGCCTCCTTCAGCTCGACCTTGGTCAGCGCGCTCTTGACGTCCTGCTCGTAGGAGGCGGGGGTGAGCTTCAGGCCGCTCTTCGCCAGGGCCTTCTGCGCTGCGGCGCCGCACGGCACGGTCCTGTCGCACAGCACGACCTTCAGGCCGGGCCGGGTGAGGTCCTCGAGGGAGGAGATCCTGTCGGGATTGCCGGGCAGGGTGGCGATCTCGAGCTGGTTGCGGACGAAGGTCGTCGGGGCACCGGCCGCGTCCCCGGCGTCGGTCACCGTGGCCATCGTCCTGGGGCTGGCGGAGGCGAACACGTCCGCGGGCGCGCCGCTGGTGATGCTGGCGGCCAGGGTGTCGCTGCCGCCGAAGTTGAAGGTGACCTCGGTGCCCGGGTGCTTCTTCTCGAACATCTCGCCGAGCTCGGTGAAGCTCTCCTTCAGCGAGGCGGCGGCGAAGACGGTGACCTGGCCGGAGATCTCGGCGGAGGACGAGGAACCCGCGGCGGCGAAGCCGGAGTCCGGATCGGAGGACGAAGAGCAGGCGCTCAGGACCAGCAGTGCGGCGAGTCCCGCGCCGGTCACCGGCAAGCTCCGGCGGATGCGGGTCCTGCGCGCGGAACGGGTCATCACGAGCCTCTCCCTCTGTCACGGGTGGGGAGCGCGGCGGGCCCGGCGGCCGGGCGCACGTCGGACTCCCCGATGCGCCGATCATACTTCCGCATCTGCGAGGGGTAAGTCTGCTGTCTCATCGCATGAGCAAGGCCAGCTGATCGAAAGGCTTGCATGTGCGTTCGTACGGGGCTCGGGGCCGGGGACGGCCTGCGGAACGGGTCACGTCCTGTCGACATGGACATTCGTCGACTTCACGCGGGCGGTGGCCTCCATCCCGACCTCCAGGCCGAGCTCCTCGACCGCCTCGCGGGTCAGCAGGGACACGAGCCGGTGCGGGCCGGCCTGGATCTCGACCTGGGCCGCGACGTCGCCGAGCTTGATCGCGGTCACGATCCCGGGGAAGGCGTTGCGGACCGAGGTGTGCGGGGTCTCGTCGTCTGTGCCGCCCGACCGGGCCAGGTCGACCGAGAACGCGGCCAGGTCCCGTCCGTCGACGAGCCGGCGCCCGCCCTCGTCGCGATGGGTGGTGATCCGGCCCGCGTCGGCCCAGCGGCGGGCGGTGTCGGGGCTGACGCCGAGCAGCCGCGCCGCCTGGCCGATCGTGTAGGACTGCATGCCGGTCACGATAGGTGGCGGCGGCGGGCCGGTGCGCGCAGGGGCCGCCCAGGCGTGCCCCGGTGGCCGCGACAGGACGTCGCGAACGTTCGCGACATTGGCCGAATGTTTCGGCTCTCTCACCTGCTCCTGCCGATCGGGCGTACTCCCCGAACATGGCTGACCGCAGATTCTTTCCGTACAGGGTCTTGCCACCGTTTATGGGCTGTCTCTAGGGTGCGGCAACAACGCAGCTTTCTGAAATCTCTCCGAAACTTTCGGAACGACTCGAGGAGCGCAAGATGGGCGACCCGGCTCTGTCCCGCCGCGGTTTCATGGCGGCCTCCGCCGCGGCCGGTCTGGGGATGACGGCACTGAGCGGCTGTGGCGGCGACTCCGACGGAGGTTCGTCGGGCACGACCACGATCGAGTGGTGGAACATCTCCACCACCCAGCCGACGAAGGACGTCTGGGCGGCGCTCGCGAAGCGGTTCGAGGCGCAGAACCCCAAGGTGAAGGTGAAGATCGTCCAGCTGGAGAACGACGCCTACAAGTCCAAGATGACGGCCCTCACCGCCTCCGGGAAGCTGCCCGACATCTTCCACACCTGGGGCGGAGGCGTCCTCAGGCAGCAGGTCGACGCCGGCCTCGTCGAGGACCTCACGGACCGGACGAAGGAGTGGGCCGACGGCCTGCTGCCGGTCGCCAAGGAGCCGTACCTCGTCGACGACAAGGCGTACGGCATTCCGTTCGACATCGGCATGGTCGGCTTCTGGTACAACAAGGCGCACTTCCGGAAGGCCGGAATCGCCGCGCCGCCGGCCACCTGGAGCGGCTTCCTCGACGCCGTGCGCGCGCTGAAGGCCGCGAAGATCACCCCCATCGCCCTGGCCGGCAAGGAGAAGTGGCCCGGGATGTACTACTGGGCCTACCTGGCGATGCGCACCGCCGGAGCCGGCGCCCTGGAGAAGGCCAACGAGGACAAGGACTTCACCGGGGACGAGTTCGTCCAGGCCGGGCAGCACCTGCAGGAGCTGGCGGACCTCCAGCCGTTCCAGAAGGGCTACCTCGGTGCCGCCTACTCCACCCCCAGTGGTCAGGCCGCGGCCGTCGGCAACGGCAGGGCCGCGATGGAACTGATGGGCCAGTGGGCCCCGGTGGTGGAGGCGGACGCGGGCAAGGGACTGGGGAACGACCTCGGCTTCTTCCCGTTCCCCGCGGTGGAGGGCGGCAAGGGCACCATCACCGAGGTGTTCGGCGGCGGCGGCGGACACGCGCTGCGCCGGGGCGCCCCGCAGGCCGCCGTCGACTTCCTGAAGTTCTTCGCCTCGGCCACCACCGACCGCGAACTGGTCGAGAAGACCGGCGTCCTCCCGGTGGTCCCGGCCGCCGAGGACGCCCTGGACGACCCCAACCTCCAGGCCGTGCAGAAGCAGCTCAAGGGGTCCACCGGCTTCCAGCTCTACCTCGACCAGGCCTACGCGCCCGCCCTCGGCCAGGAGATCAACGACAGCGTCGCCGCGCTCGTCGCCGGCTCCAAGTCGCCGCAACAGGTCGCGGAGTCGATCACGAAGACCGCGAAGGAAGAGCAGTAGCCCCCGATGACCTCCACGTTCCTGCCGGACAAGAGGACCGGCCCCGACGCAGACCGCCCGCCCCCGCCCGCCGAAGCGGCCGGGGGCGGGCGCCGGCGCCGTACGCACCACTGGCTCACCGCGGTCGGCTTCCAGGTGCCGGCGCTGGTGCTGTTCATCGTCCTGGTGCTGCTGCCCATCCTGTTCGCGCTGTACGCCGCGTTCTTCCGCTGGGGCGGCTTCGGGATGCCCTCGGAGTACATCGGCACCGAGAACTTCACCCGCGCGTTCGACGACCCGGTCTTCCTCGGCGACCTGTGGCGCTGTCTGCTCCTGGTCGTGCTCTCCCTCGTGCTGCAACTGCCGTTCGCGCTCGCCATGGCGGTGCTGCTGAACCAGCGGATGCGCGGCCGGGCGGTGTACCGGATGCTCTTCTTCGCCCCGTACGTGCTCTCCGAGGCCATCACCGGCGTGCTGTTCGCCATGATCTTCGCTCCGGGGGACGGCCTCGCCGACCACGTCCTGGGCGGCATCGGCCTGGACGGGCTCGGCGGGGAGTGGTTCGCCGACCCGTCGATGGTCATGGCGACCCTCTTCCTGGCGATGACCTGGAAGTACTTCGGCTTCCACATGATGCTGTACCTGGCCGGAC
The DNA here is from genome assembly GCF_042724095.1 of Streptomyces sp. NPDC127100. Taxonomy (NCBI): domain Bacteria; kingdom Bacillati; phylum Actinomycetota; class Actinomycetes; order Kitasatosporales; family Streptomycetaceae; genus Streptomyces; species Streptomyces sp. NPDC127100. Next base: position 1,218 of record NZ_JBHXFL010000075.1, on the reverse strand, counting down.
TCCAGTCGATCCCCAAGGAGCTGAACGAGGCCGCGCTCATCGACGGCGCGAACGCCTGGCAGCGCTTCCGGGGCGTCACCCTGCCGCTGCTCGCACCCACCCTGCGCATCAGCGTCTTCCTGTCGGTCATCGGCGCGATCCAGCTGTTCGACCTGGTGTGGGTGATCACCCAGGGCGGGCCCGACCACCATTCCGAGACCATGGCCGTGACCATGTTCCAGTTCGGCTTCAAGCGCTACCAGGTCGGCTACGCCAGCGCGATCAGCGTGGTCATGTTCGGCATCAGCCTCGTCTTCGCCCTCGCCTACCAGCGGTTCGTGCTCCGGCGCGACCTGGAGGGGGCCACCACGACCATGCGAGGAGGCGGGAAGTGACCGTCCGTCCCAAGTCCCGTGCCCGACGGGCCCTGCCGGTGCACGCCGTCCTGATCGTCGTCGGCGCCGTGATGGCCGTGCCACTGCTGTACGCGGTGCTGTCCGGGTTCAAGTCCACCGACCAGCTCTCCGGCAACCCCATCGGCCTGCCCGACCCGTGGGTGACCTCCAACTACACCGACATCCTGGCGTCGGGCTCCTTCTGGCGGCTGGTCGGCAGCAGCACGCTGATCGCGGTGGCGACCACCGTCCTCGTGGTCGTGGTGTCCGCGCTGGCCGCGTTCTCCTTCGCGCGGTTCGCCTTCCGCGGACGGGAGTTGCTCTTCACCCTGTTCACCATGGGGCTGATGTTCCCCTTCGCGGTCGCCGCCCTGCCGCTGTTCCTGCTGCTGCGCTCCCTGGGCCTGCTGGACAACCCGCTGGGCGTCATCCTGCCGCAGGCGGCCTTCGGGCTGCCGATGACGATCATCATCCTGCGCGGCTTCTTCCGGGAAATCCCCGGGGAGCTGGAGGAGGCGGCCACGCTCGACGGCTGCGGTCCGTTCGGCTTCTTCTGGCGGGTGCTGCTGCCCATGGCCCGGCCCGCGCTCGGCACCGTCTCGGTCCTCGCGGTGGTCACCAGCTGGAACAACTTCTTCCTGCCGTTGCTGGTGTTCACCGACTCCACCTGGTGGACGATCCCGATCGGCGTCCAGCAGTTCCAGGGGCAGTACTCGGCCGACACGGCCCGCGTGTTCGCCTACCTGGTCCTGGCGATGGTGCCGGCCCTGGCCTTCTACTCCGTCGCCGAACGCCAGCTCGTGGGCGGCCTGACCGCGGGCGCCACGAAGGGATGACGCAGGGG